>JACPNO010000029.1 GCA_016185465.1 Candidatus Solibacter usitatus | reverse complement strand
TGTAGGGGCGGGTTTCAAACCCGCCCGGATTTTTCAGCGCGGTTTCAATGGTCTTGAGAGGCAATCCGAGCTTGGCGATTTCAGGCTGAACCTCGGGCACGAACGCGACCTGCTACTTCCGCGCTACCAACACCCGCGATGGATAAAACGCCTGCCGAACCACCGCATCGCGCTCAATCCGGAAATCGCCCGCTTCAATCAGCTCCGGCAGCCGCTCTTCCACCTGCCGGCCCCAGAATGCAGGCGCAACTTTCCCTAAAACGCGGTATACGCGGTTGAACATGGCCGTGTTCTGTCCAATCAGCACCAGCACCAGGCTGCCGTTACGGCGCAGCACGCGATGGAATTCGCCCAGGGTCTTCCAGATATCCTCGCCGGAAAGCAATTCCAGCAAATAGCAGCACACCACCGTATCGAACGAGGCGTCGCGGAACGGCAGGCGGCGCGCATCCACGGCATTGCATTGCGCTTTCGCCGCCGGAAATTCGCGGCGCACGCGGCCCTGCGCACGCGCGGCCATGTTGGGCGACAGATCGACACCGATCGTTGAGCCGTTGGGGTTGTCGCGGACTAAGCGGCGGAACATCTCGCCCGAGCCCGTCGCCACTTCCAGCACACGAGCGCCATCGCGAATATCGCAAAATTCCAGCGCGCGCCGGTGCGCGTTGGAATGAAAGAAATTGGTCGTGATGCCGTATACGGGCGCCGCCCAGTCGTACAGGCGTCGCGTCAACTGCGCCGGCGTTGCGTGCAGGCCGTTGGGGGCCCACGATGGAGCAGGGTAGTCGAGTAACTTATTCAAGAAGTCGTTCTCCATTCGTGCCTCGCCTGTCTATTATGAAACTGCCGCCCAGTGGGTTTGCAACTCGGGAACTTCAATTTCGATGCGCGTGCCGCGGCCGGGCTGGCTATCCACCCACAGCCGGTAGTCGTCTCCGAACAAAACCTTGAGACGCTCGTTGACGTTGCTGACGCCGATTCCCTGTTCGAAAAGCGTGGCCAGGCGCGGCTCGGGAATGCCGACGCCATCGTCCTCCACCACCAGGAACAGGCGGCCCTCCACACGCCGGCTGCTCAGGCGGATCACGCCGCCATCCACCTTGCTGGCCAGGCCGTGCTTGATACAGTTCTCGATCAGCGGCTGCAGGAGCATGCTCGGAACCAGCATATCCAAACTTTGCTCCTCAATTTCTTTTTCGAAGCGCAATTTTTCCCCAAAGCGCGCGACTTCGATGGCCAGATAGTCCTCGATAAAGTCCAGCTCATCGCGCAGGGTGGTGAAATTCTCATGCTTGCGCAGTAGACGCCGCAGGATACGGGAAAGCTTCAGGACCACCAGACGCGCTTCATCCGGCTTGCCCCTGATCAGCGCCGTGACCGTGTTTAACGTGTTGAACAAAAAGTGCGGGTTGATCTGATTGCTGAGCGCCTGCAGGCGCGCCTCCGCCAGCAGCCGCTTGTGCTCTTCCAGCTTGATCTCGTTGCGCGTGTTGTTCCAGACCTTCAGCGGCAAGGCCACCCCGAACAGCGTCGTCGTGTAAACCGCCACCACGCCAAACCAGTTCCCGCTCCAGGTGGTATCGGGGAAAAAGACTTTACCGCCGAAGAACCGGCCCAGGGTTTGGCGCAGAAATTCAGCCACCAGGATAGCCACCAGAAATAAGACGTGGAAACCGCTGCGGCGGTACTTTTTTCTTCGCACCAGCCGGTAGACATTCAAATCCAGAAATGGTGAAAATCGCCAGATATCCTCGGTATCGGGCGCGCAATCGCGCAGCAGGCCGCCCAGCACCCCAATCCCGGCCAACAGCGGCATGCTCAGCGTTTCGCCCAGGCTCATGCCGGGAATCGAAATCAGAATGCCGGCCAGCATTCCGCTCACATATCCCCCCAGGATTCCGGCGAGCAAACTGCCTTCCAGGCTCAAATCCACCGCGTCATAGGAGGGGTTGAGCAGCCGCGCCGCCGCGCCCAGGCTGAAGATGACGCCGAACCATAAAGCCAGCAGCAGCCGCTGGTTCAGCGTCCGCGCCTCGCGCAGCAGCATGCGCTGCACGGCGTTTGAGCGCACTAAAATACTGGCCAGGGAGGCGACCACGCCCAGCTTGACCAGCAGCGTAACCAGATGCCGTTCCACTCGCAGATCATTATAATAGAAGGACCAAACAAACCACGGCCAAATGCAGACTTCCCCCTTTCGGCTGGAACAGGTAGCCGAAGCCGATTTCCCGACCGAATATGGCTCCTTCCGGATCTTTGGATTCGCGGGGCATACCCCGAATCGCGTTGAAGAAGCCGTAGTTCTGAGCACGGGCAACTTGAGCGGCGATCCGCCGCTGGTGCGCATCCACTCCGAATGCCTCACCGGAGATGTTTTTCATAGCCTGCGTTGTGACTGCCGCGCCCAACTGGAGCTTTCGCTCGATCGCATTGCCAATGAAGGCCGCGGAATGATCGTCTACGAGCATCAGGAAGGCCGCGGCATCGGCCTGCTCAATAAACTGCGCGCCTACGAATTGCAGGACCAGGGCGCCGATACGGTGGAGGCCAACCAGCGGCTGGGTTTTGACGCCGATCTGCGCAGTTATCAACTGCCCGGGGCCATCTTGCGGCATTTCGGACTCAAAGCGATTCGCCTGCTTTCCAATAATCCGGAAAAGGTGGAAGCCGTCGAGCGCGCCGGGGTGCGCGTGGTGGAACGGATTCCCTGCATCGTCGCGGCGCTCGATTCGACCGAGTCGTACCTGCGAACCAAGAAAATCAAGATGGGGCATTTGTTGGACGGGCTGTAAGAATCGCCTTACAGAGCCGCGACCAGAGGGAGCGGTTTTCCCGGACCTGCGACGCCCAATCCCACGCGCGGACATATTTCCGCCCCGTCGCACGCGGCACCAACAAGTTAGCATGGCAATCCGATTGCAAATATCCGCGCCGGAGGTGTGTGTATGGGGCAAGTGGAACGCGTGCGGGAGGAGCTGTCGGCCCCCGTCAGCCTGGATTACCTGAAGCGCAAAGCCGAGCTGGGATGGCGTCCAGTAGCGATCATTTGGGAGCGGGACATTGGCCGTGCCGAAGGCCTGGCGCCCATCATGGACCTGGACGTGCCCTACGGGCTCAAAGTCTCCACCGACTGCAGCCACCTGGAAGAGAACGGCGAAGAGCGCAAAGTCCTGATGCTGACCATGGAGCTGATCGTCCAGGATCACCCGCTATCGCGGATCGCCGATGAGCTGAATCAGCAGGGACATCGCACCCGCGCCGGCTTTTTGTGGAATCCATCGTCAGTCTTCGAGCTGCTGCCCCGCCTGATCGAAGCCGGGCCGAGAATATTCACGAGTGAAGATTGGATCGAACGAAGGAAACGGTTGATGCTACTGGTGTAAAACACATTTTCTCGCAGAGGCGCAGAGAACGCAGAGAAAATCTTAAGAAATAAAATTCTTAGTAGTTCTCTGCGTTCTCTGCGCCTCCGCGAGAAATGTCTTGGTTTTGTCTTAGTCTAGTCTAGCCGCGAATCGCCTCCCCACCACGTCCGCTTCTTTTTCCGGCAGCCCCAAAATCCCCGCCAGCACCGATTTCTTCGCGAACAAGTAAACCGGCTGATCCCCATCAAACCCAAAGTATCCCCCCATGTGGGCGATGAATTACGCGTCCCTCAGCGTCTGCTTGTAATCGAACATCATCATGGCCGCGTCTTCCGGCGATTTGCCGTGAACCAGAAATTGCTGGTACGTCTTGTTGCCCTGCTTGTATTGGGCCAGGTTTCCGCCCGGCAAAAAGCTTTTGCCCAGCAGCTTGTCGTTCACCAGCTCGATGCTCACCTGGCCTTCCATCGGGAAGCGGCGGGTTTCATCCACGACCGGCTTCATGACGATCTTGCGCTGTGGCTGCTGCGGCGGCGGTGGCGCTCCGCAGCCCATCAGAGCCACCGTCAGCATCAACATTTTCCGCATCAATGTTTCTCCATGACCACGGCCGCCGCCCCCAGAATCCCCACGTTCGCCCCGAGCGCGGCGGGCACAATCGGCGTCGCCGCCGCAAACTGATTGATCGTGCGAGTAGGCGCGATTTTACGCAGCCGCGAGAACAGCGGTTCCCCGATTTGCGCCACGCCGCCGCCGATCACGATGATGTCCGGATCCAAAATCGAAATCATGCTGCCCAGCCACGCGCCCATCATGAGCGCCGATTCGTCCAGCACATGCAGCGCCAGCAGATCGCCCGCAGCCGCGGCGCGCCCAATGCTCTCGGCGGTCACCGGGCTCTCGAGCGACGTCGCCGGATCATCACCGATCAGGTGTTCGGCGCGCTCGGCCATCGCGGTCCCCGACGCCATCACTTCAATGCACCCGAGTGAGCCGCAGTTGCACACAGAATCGCTCGCGTAGTCGATGGTGACGTGGCCACCCTCGGCGGCGAAACCGTTCTTGCCGTGATAAATCTTGCCATCCAGCACGATTCCTGCGCCCACGCCGGTGCTCCAGGTCACGTAGAACACGCTGGAACATCCGCGCGCCGCCCCGAATAAAGTCTCGGCGAGACAAGCCGCGTTGGCATCGTTCTCCACCCGGCATGGAACGCCGAAGCGCGCGGCTACATCGCTGGCCAGCGGCACATTGCTCCATCCCGGCAGATTGGGCGGATTGATCACCATGCCCGTTTTCGGATTCAGCGGTCCCGGCGCGCAGATGCCGATGGCGGAAACGGCGCCGGTGAAAAGATGTTCAATCACGGCGTAAACCTGCGCCAGCGAAACCGCGAAGCCCTCCGCGGCGCGCGTGGGCAGCAGAAACGCCGCGCCGATCTCCGCGTTTTCAGACACCACGCCGCCGGCAATTTTCGTTCCGCCTATATCAATTCCGAGGACCGCCATTCCGGGTACGATATCATGGGCACAATGACATGGGGTTGATCTCGATTTCCGGACAGCCCGGCTGCCGATTCGAGGAAGTTGCCCGCATCACCGCGCATCGTCTGGCGTTCGAGCTGGTGACCGGTTCCCGGATTGCCGGCCTGATCGATCAGGAATTTGCGCTGACGCCGGCCATCCCGGCCATGCCGGGCAAGGCCTATGCGGATTTGACGGCGTCGATTGTCGCGCGTCTCGCCAGCCGCCACCATTTGGTTCTCTGCGTGGAAGGCATGGAGCTGCTATCCAGCCAGTTTCCCGGCATGCTGCGCGTGCATATTGTGGCGCCCGATGCCGTGCGCGTGGGCAATGTGATGCTGGATCAGCGTCTGGAACGGCCCGCGGCGCGCGAGTGGCTGCGCGATCTGGAGTTCCGCCAAAAGACCGAGCGCAAGCAGCGCTTCCGCCAGGCCAATGTTCCCGCGCATCTTTTTGATGTCATCCTGAACACGGAATCGTTGGATAGCGAGCAGACGGCGGAGCTGATCGTGGCCGCGGCGCGGTCGCTCGGCTTGGTCGAGCGCGGCTTTCTCTCCGCCGAAGCCGAAGCCCTGCTGCAATTCAGAGTGCGTCTGCGTCTGTCGCGTCATGGCATTGTGCCTCCGGACAGTGTGACGCTGCCGCGCAAGCTATTCGCGCATCCCAGCGAGGAAATTTTCGCCAATCTGCTGGATTTTTACCGCATCGCCTGGGAGTATGAGCCGCGCAGCTTCCCCATACAATGGGATCGCGACGGAAAAACCGCCGAAGCCTTCACGCCGGACTTCTACCTGCCCGAAGTCGACTTGTATGTGGAGCTGACCACCATGAAACAATCCCTGGTGACCAAGAAGAATCGCAAGGTGAAACTGCTGCGCCAGCTTTATCCGCACATCAACATCCAGGTTTACTATCAAAAAGATTTTCAGAATTTGATTTTTAAATACGGCCTGGCCGAACGGCTGGTGGTGAAAGCGTGACCGCTGAGGTTCCGCCGGAAGTGGAGCGAATCCTTTTTACCCAGGAACAGATTGAAGCGCGCATCGACGCGCTGGCAACTGAGATATCCCACCATTACCGCAACCGGAGCCTGAAGCTGATCGGCGTGCTGAAAGGCTCGGTGTTCTTTCTGGCGGCGCTGGCGCGGCGGCTGGAAGTTCCCGTCAAGATCGATTTTCTGGCCATATCGAGCTTTTCCAACAAATCCGGCGCGCCCGGCATGGTGCGTATCGCCAAGGATTTGGACGAGAGCATCGAAGGCGAAGACGTATTGCTGGTGGAGGATATCGTCGACACCGGATTCACGCTGCGTTATCTGCTGCAAACGCTCGCCGGCCGCGGCCCTAACTCGCTTGCCGTCTGTACGTTCCTCGATCGCAATTCGCGCCGCATCGTGCAAGTGCCGGTGGAATATCGCTGCTTTGAGATCCCGGATCATTTTGTAATCGGTTTCGGACTGGACCATAATCAGCTCTACCGCAATCTCAACTATGTGGCCGTCTTGAAGCGCGAAAGCGAGTAACCAATCCGTGCCAAAAACGTCATGTGAAATTCTCTTGAAATAAATCGCCGCCGGGGCTACCTTACTGGTGAGGCAATTTTCACCATGAAACCGGGGGTGCTTTTCGTTACCCCGCACTCGCAGGATGCTGACCTGCTGTCCCGGATGCTGAGCCCGCTTCCTTTGCATCTTGAACACGTCGCGGATTTTGCGCATTTGCGCGCGAAAATGCAGGATCGCTCGTACCGCGTGATTCTGACCGAGTCCACACTGCCGGATGGCACGTGGCTGGCGGTGCTGGAACTGGCGCGCGTGCTGAAGCCCAGCCCGGAAGTGATCGTCACCCAGGCCCTGGCCGACGCCCGATTTTGGTCCGAAGCGCTCAACCTGGGCGCGTACGACCTTATACCACAGCCTTTCGCGGCCTCCGAGGTGCGGCGCATTCTTTCCAACGCCTGTTCGCGGCCGGCGCGGCGCGAAGCGGT
Organism: Candidatus Solibacter usitatus; assembly: GCA_016185465.1. Classification (GTDB taxonomy): domain Bacteria; phylum Acidobacteriota; class Terriglobia; order Bryobacterales; family Bryobacteraceae; genus JACPNO01. Next base: position 71,359 of record JACPNO010000029.1, on the reverse strand, counting down.
GGCAGCCACTCTATAATGGTTTTTCCCGTGCAAGGAAAAACTCATGTCTGCCGCGACTGACGCGTTTGTCCAAAACAATCAAGTCCGATTTCTGGAAGAGCTGAAGAGCTTTCTTCGCATTCCCAGCATCAGCACGCTGCCCGAGCACCGCCCCGATATCGACCGCGCCGCGAATTTTGTGGCCGATAGCCTGCGCGCCGTGGGCATGGAAAACGTCGAGCTGATTCCCACCGCCAAACATCCGCTGGTATATGCCGATTGGCTGCACGCTCCCGGCAAGCCCGCTGTGATTTGCTATGGCCATTACGATGTGCAGCCGGCCGATCCGCTGGAGCTTTGGAAGAGCCCGCCGTTTGAGCCCGTGATTCGCGACGGCAACATCTACGCCCGCGGCTCGGCCGACGATAAAGGGCAGATGTACATGCACGTGAAGGCCGTGGAAACGCTGCGCGCGGTGAACGGCACGCTGCCGGTGAATTTGAAATTCCTGGTGGAAGGCGAAGAAGAGGTGGGCGGGGCGTCGATCGCCGAATTCGTTGCGAAAAATCCGGCCAAGCTCAAAGGAGATGTGGCGCTGGTCTCCGACACCGCGCTGTATGCTCCAGGAATGCCGACGCTGTGCATCGGGCTGCGCGGCCTGGTGTACATGGAGGTCGAAGCGACCGGGCCGATGCGTGACCTGCACTCCGGTTTATACGGCGGCGCGGCGCCGAACGCCGTTTTTGGATTGATTGAAACGCTGGCGAAAACCAAAGACGGGCACGGAGTGATTCAGGTGCCGGGAATTTATGATGACGTCGAACCGCCCGCGCCCGCGGAGCGCGCGAGCTGGGCAAGTTTAGGTTTCGAGGAAGCGGCGTTTCTCAAAAACGAAGTGGGCTCGACGCGCCTCACCGGCGAACCGGGGCGCGGCGTGCTGGAGCGAATATGGGCGCGGCCGACTCTGGAAGTTCACGGCATCGCGGGCGGATTTACCGGCGCCGGCGCGAAGACCGTGATCCCGGCCAAGGCCACGGCGAAAGTGAGCATTCGCCTGGTGCCGCGGCAGGATCCGGATCGGGTGATCGCGGCGTTTAAGAAATTTCTGACGGAGAATTCGCCTGAAGGTGTGCGCCTGGAAGTGCGTGTGCTCAGCGCTTCGCCGGGACTGATGGTGAATCCGGATCACCCTGCGATTCAAGTGGCGGCGCGGGCGTTCAGCGATGTTTTTGGACGGCCCACGGTGTTCATTCGCTCGGGCGGCTCGATTCCGATTGTGGGGGATTTCGCCAAGCACCTGGGGATTCCGACAGTACTGATGGGGTTCGGGCTCCCCGACGATGGGCTGCATTCGCCGAACGAAAAGTACGCGCTGGAGAATTACTACAAGGGGATTCAGACGGTGGCGCACTTCTTTGAGGAGTATGGGAAGTAAGACATTTCTCGCAGAGGCGCAGAGGACGCAGAGAAAACCTTAACCAACAAAACCGTTAACTATTCTTGTGATTCCGTCTTTGATCAGATTTACATTAAAGTTCAGTAGAAGGCCGACTCGTTTGTCGGTTAGGCGTAGGTACGTTAGTAGAACTTTCTTGTGGACTGGTGAAATCACGTCGATCGATTTGATTTCCACAATGACGGCATCCTCTACGATGAGGTCCGCGCGGAAACCCATCTCCAGGCGCTGCTGCGCGTAGACCACTGGAATCGCCTTTTGACGAGCGAAGCGAAGACCACTCTGATCGAGTTCCAAGGCTAAGGCAGCCTCGTATACCGATTCAAGTAATCCCGGCCCCAAGGATGTGTGAATCCGATACGCGGAGTCCACAATCTTCCCGCTAATCTCATTCTCGGTCAAATACTAGAGTAGGAATTAGTCTTAGTAGTTCTCTGCGTTCTCTGCGCCTCTGCGAGAAATGTCTTGCTGTTCACGCTTTCGGGTGCGCCCGGTCGTAGACCGCCATCAAATCCGTCAACGATACCTGCGTGTACTTCTGCGTCGTAGACAACCGCGAATGTCCCAGCAGTTCCTGGATCGCCCGCAGGTCCGCGCCATCACTCAGCAGGTGTGTCGCAAACGCGTGCCGGAAACTGTGCGGATGAATCGAGGAATCCCCGGCGATGAGCGTGGCATAGAGTTTCACGATGGCACGCACACCGCGATCCGTGAGCCTTCCACCGCGATGATTCAGAAAAAGCGCCGTCTCCCGCGACGCTCCGCGCATCTCCAGATATCGTTCCAGCGCCGCCGCCGCTTTGCCTCCGTAGGGCACCTGCCGCTCCTTGCGCCCCTTGCCGCGCACGCGCAGCCAGCGTTCAGAGTGATCCAGGTCTTCGAGGCTGAGCCCCACCAGTTCGCTAACGCGCAAGCCGCATCCGTAAAGCAATTCGAGAATCGCGACATCGCGCGCCGGATGCGGACGTTCCAGATTTCCGGCAGCGGCGCCATCCACCAGCGCATTGGTCTGCTCAACGCTCATCACCTGCGGAAGCGTTTTGGGAATTTTGGGCGTGCGCAACACGCGCGCCGGATTCTTGTTGGCCAGGCCTTCCCGCACCAGAAAACGGAAGAACACCCGCAGCGCCGCCAGCTTTCGCCGGATGGAAACCGCGGACAGCTTTTGCGTGTACAGATCCGCCAGCCACTCGCGCACATGGATCACGTCAAACTCGGCGGGACGGGCGGCGGCGAAGTATTCCGCGAACTGGCGCAGGTCCGAACCGTAAGCCTTCGCCGTGTGAGCGGAGACGTTATTGCGCTTCAGCTCAGCCAGGAACCGGGCGATCTGGGTTTCCACGTCAGGCATGCGCGTGCTGGAATTCCTCTAGACTCGCCAAAGCACGGCGGCAAATCTCCGCGTGGCGCGCTTTCTTGTCATGCTTGAGGCGCAATCGCGTGGCATCATCAAGCGCCGGAAACAGATCGAACGCGATATTGGCTGGCTGATAATTGGCGGGGTCGGCGCCGGAAATGTAATGCGCAAGCGACCCTAGAGCGCTCTCGCGCGGGAAGGCCCGCAGTTCGCCGCCGGTGGCCAGAGCCGCCGCGTGCAGGCCCGCCATCAATCCAGTGGCGATGGATTCGACATACCCCTCGACGCCGGAAATTTGCCCCGCGAAGAAAATGCGCGGATGGCCGCGCAGCTGCATCGTAGGGCCGAGAAGCGCCGGGGCGTTGATGTACGTGTTGCGGTGAATCTGCCCGAAGCGAAAGAATTCGGCGTTTTCCAGGCCCGGAATCAAACGCAGAATGCGCGCCTGCTCGGGAAATTTCAGATGATTTTGGAATCCCACCAGATTGAAACTATCCGCGCGCAAATTCTCCTGCCGTAGCTGCACGACCGCATACGGACGGCGCCCGGTGCGCGGATCGGTGAGCCCCATCGGTTTCATGGGTCCGAACCGCAGCGTCTCGCGGCCGCGGCGCGCGATCTCTTCGATGGGCAGGCAGGCTTCAAAAAACGGCACGTCGCCAGGGACGTGCGATTCCACGGACTGCGCGGCGAGCAAGGCATCGACAAAACGCTCATACTGCGCTTTATCGAATGGGCAATTGAGGTAATCATCGCTGCCGTCGAGCGATTTTCCGTAGCGTGACGCGCGAAACGCCACGGTCATATCAATGGTGGCGGCGTCGACAATCGGGCTGATGCTGTCGTAGAAAAATAGCCGGTCCGCGCCGGTAAGCTGGGCGATCGACTGCGCTAACGCGTCGCTGGTGAGCGGACCGGTGGCAATAATCGTTACCGGCCAATCCGGAATCTCAGCGATTTCTTCCCGCCGCAGTTCGATCGCGGGCTCGCCATCGATCGCGCTGGTAACTTCGGCTGCAAATCGCTCGCGGTCAACAGTGAGCGCGTGTCCGCCCGGGACGCGCGCCGCGGCAGCGCAGCGTATCAGCAGCGAGTCGAAGCGGCGCAGCTCTTCTTTCAACAGCCACGACGCCGACGGAGCTTGATCCGATTTCAACGAATTACTGCAAACCAGCTCAGCGAGGCGATCGGTTTGATGCGCCGCCGTCGGGCGCATGGGCCGCATCTCATGCAGCACCGCCTGCAAACCGCTGCGCGCAATTTGCCACGCCGCCTCGCACCCGGCGAGACCGCCGCCAATAATGTGGATGGGCCCAGCCACCATTCCATGTTATCGCTGGTTGGCCTGCAGGACTCTTTTCCGCAAACGAATGGATTTCGGCGTCACTTCCACAAACTCGTCGTCGCGAATGAATTCGATGGCTTGCTCCAGGTTCAAAATGCGCGGTGGAACCAGGCGGATGGCCATGTCCGACGTGGAAGCGCGCATGTTGGTGAGCTTTTTCTCTTTGACGATGTTGACGTCCAGATCGTTGTCGCGCGCATTCTCGCCGACGATCATGCCGCCGTAGACTTCCGTGCCGGGCGAAACGAAAATCTCGCCGCGCTCCTGCAAATTGAAAATCGCGTGGCCGGTGGCCGTGCCCGCGCGGTCGGCAACCAGCGAACCTGTGGGGCGGCCGGCAATCTCGCCCTGCCAATCGATGTAGCCGTGAAACAGAGTGTTCATGATTGCCGTGCCGCGGGTGTCGGTGAGAATTTCGCTGCGCAGCCCGATCAGCCCGCGCGACGGCACGTGAAACTCCAGGCGCACGCGTCCCGAGCCGTGGTTAATCATCTTGGTCATCTTGCCCTTGCGCGCGCCCAGCTTCTCGATCACCACGCCGAGATAGGCTTCGGGGCAATCGATGACCAGCAGCTCGAGCGGCTCCTGCAGCTTGCCATTCACCGTGCGCGTGAGGATTTCCGGCTTGCCCACCATCAGCTCATAGCCTTCGCGGCGCATCATTTCGATGAGAATCGCCAGCTGCAATTCGCCGCGCCCCATGACTTTGAAAGCGTCCGGCCCGCCGGCTTCTTCCACGCGAATGGAGACGTTGGTGAGCAGCTCCTTATCCAGGCGGTCGCGCAGATTGCGCGAAGTAACATAATTCCCCTCGCGGCCCACGAACGGCGACGTATTGATGGTGAACGTCATCGCGATGGTGGGTTCGTCGATCTGGATGTGCGCGAGCGGAATCGGAGTCTCCGCGTCGGCCACAGTCTCGCCGATCGTAATGCCCTCCACCCCGGCTATGGCCATGATGTCGCCGGCATGTCCGACGGTTTCATCCACCCGCTTCAGGCCTTCGAACGAATAGAGCTTGGTGATGCGCGTTTTCTGGAACGAGTGATCCAGCTTGCAAATGGAAACATCGTCGCCGAATTTCAGCGTGCCCGAGAAGACGCGCCCGATGGCCAGGCGGCCCAGGTAATCGCTGTAATCCAGATTCGCCACCAGCATTTGCAGCGGACCTTCCGACTCGCCGGCCGGCGCGGGAATGTGCTTGATGATGGCGTCGAACAAGGGTTGCAGCGTGGTCGACGGATCTTCGAGCGAGGTCTTGGCAACGCCGGCTTTGGCATTAGTGTAGAGCACGGGAAAATCGAGCTGGTCGACGGTGGCGTCCAAATCGATGAACAGATCGTAGACCTCGTTGAGCACTTCCTGCGGCCGCGCATCCTGGCGGTCGATCTTGTTGATGACCACGATCGGCGGCAGATGCGCTTCCAGTGCTTTGGTCAGCACGTAGCGCGTCTGCGGCAGCGGCCCTTCGCTCGCGTCCACCAGCAACATGACGCCGTCGACGATTTTGAGCGCACGCTCGACTTCGCCGCCAAAATCGCTGTGGCCGGGCGTGTCGACGATGTTGATCTTGACGCCGCCATAGCGGACGCCGGTAATCTTGGCGAGGATGGTGATGCCGCGCTCGCGCTCCAGATCGTTCGAATCCATCACGCGATCGACGACAGCTTCGTTGTCGCGAAAAATTCCGCTCTGCCGCAGCAGCGCATCGACGAGTGTGGTCTTGCCATGATCGACGTGCGCGATGATGGCGATATTGCGAATGCCTTCGTTTCTATTCTTCATGAATCACTTCGATTGGGTTGATGCGCGACGCCACGCGCGCAGGATAAAAGCCGGCCAGTATCGTGGTGGCCCACACTAGCGTAAGCGCGCCTGCCAGTAATCCGGCGGGCGGATGAAATTGAATGGTCCAGCCAAAACTTTGCTTGTTGATGACATAAACCAGCAACAGAGAAAGCGCAAAGCCCAAGGCCAGTCCCAGTACATTCGCCATGAAACCGACCATGCCTGCTTCCAGCAGAATCATGCGGCGAAGCTGCGCCGGCGCCGCGCCCAGATAGCGCAGCAGGCCGAGTTCACGGCGGCGGTCGAGCACCATCGCCAGCAGCGAATTGGCCGCGCCCAGCATGGCGACGGTGATGGCCACGCCTTCAAGCGCGTAGGTGATGGCGAAGGTGCGGTCAAAAACGATTACCGCATTTTCGCGCAGCGCCTGGTTGGGCGCGATCAGAATATGGCGGCCAGCGGCGCGCTCTTCGATCGCGTGGCGCACGGCAATAGCGTCGGCGCCCGGCGAGAGATAAATCGCCAGATTGGTGACGGGCTGCTGCGGCAGATACTTCAGCAGCGTGCCGCGATCGAGAATGATTAAACCGCGTTCGCTCGAATAGTCGTAGTAAATTCCGGCGACGGTAAGCGCGACATTGCGATCGCCCAGCGGCAGCGTCAAGGTTTCGCCGGGATGAACGTTGTGCTTGTACGCGAACGGCTCGCTCACGATGATACGGTCCTGTCCGATGAGCGACTGCAGCGCGGCGTCGCGATCTTCACCCGGCAGGAAGCGCAGACGTCCATAGCGGCGCACGATGTCGGCATCACCGGCGCCCAGCGTCGCGCGCACGCCGCCATAGCGCACTTCCAGGCCATGAAAAATATCGACTGCCTCCACGCCCGGCGTGCCGGCGATGAGCCCGGGAACTTCCGGTGACAACGCGGGGAACTGGCCCGCGCCGCCGCCCCGGGACGCAGGCCGCACGTACAGATCGGCGCGCAATTGCGTGTCCAGCCACACCACCACCGTCTCCCTGAAACTGCCGACCATGATGCCGACGCTGGCCATCATCGCGATGGCGGTGGCGAGCGCGCCCACCACGACTGCCGTGCGGCCGAGCGCGGCCGATAATCCGCGGCCGGCAAGCAATCCCTCCGCACCCGCCAACGCTCGCGAAGCCGGACCGAGCGCGCGGCTCACGCCGATCACAACCGCCGGAGCGGCGAGGGCGGCGGCGGCGATCGCGAGCAGTGTAGCCACATAGCCCGCGACCGGCTTGCCATCGATCGGTTGAATGCGCGAAACGGCGGCGGCCATTAGGGTGATTACCGCGGCCCATGCAAGATCGCGGCGCCAGTGAAGGCGCGCCTGATGCTCGCGAGCCCCGCGTCCCATAGCTTCGGTGGGCGCAACCCGCATGGCTTCGAGCGCCGGCGCGAGCGCGGCGAAAAACGCAACGGAGACTCCGGAAACAATCGCCAGCGCGACATCGGCGCCATCGAGCGCGACCGGCGCCGGACGGCTGCTCACATAGAGCGCATTCACCGTTTGGCCGATAAGCCCGACCGCGCCCACCGCCAGCACGCGGCCCAGCAACACGCCCACAGCCGAGCCGGCGATGCCGAACAGCAGAGCTTCTCCTAGAAACAGCCACAGTATCCAGCGGCGTCCCGCGCCCAGGGCGCGCAGCACGCCGATCTCAGGGCGGCGGCGAACCACGCTCACCGAAATGGTGTTGTAAATCAGAAACGCGCCCACCACCAGCGAAACATAGCTCAGCACCAGCAGGTTCCAGCGGAACGCGCGCACCATGCGCTGATTTTCGTCGCTGCGCGCTCCCGGCTTACGCAATTCGTAACCGGCGGGCAGGGTCGCGCGAATGGCGCGCTCCAGAGCCGCGAAATCCTGTCGCGCTCCGGCGAAAACTTCGATGCGGTCCACGCGCCCGTATTCGTTGAGCGCCTGCTGCGCGAGGGCGATATCTAGTAGCACGAACTCGGCGTCCTTGGCGTCGACGATGTCCACCACACGGAATTCGCGCGCGGCATCGTTCAGCGTGAGTGCGACGGTGGCACCTTTCGCCACGCCCAACCGCCGTGCCAGAGCCGTGGAAATCACCGCGCCATCGCTGTCGCGCCAGCGCGCCACCGCGTCAATGCCATAGACCGTGACGGATCCCGCGCGTTCAATGCCCGCCTGCGTTTCGATCACCGGCGCGAAGCGGGCATTCACCGGCAGAGCAGCCAGGCGGCCGATCCAGGCTTCATCCACGCCGCCGTTGGCGACAATTTCCAGATCCGTGCGGCCCACCAAAGTTTCGAGCGAGGAAAGAAACGAGCCTGTCGCCGCGTCGCCCGCCAGGCTGGTGGCAATCACCACCGCCACGCCCAGCGCCACCGCCAGCACGGTGAGCGACGTGCGCAGCAGATCGCGGCGCAGCGGGCGCAGAATGAGCGTCCGGAAAAGTTGCAGAACGCGTTTCATGGACTCCGGCTACGCCCGGATCGTCTCCTCGATGCGGCCGTCGCGCAGCCGGATTTGCGTTTGCGCGATCGCCGCCGCCTCGGAGCTATGCGTAGCCATCAACACGGCCGCGCCCCACTTCTCCGCCGATTCGCGGATCAGGTTGAGCACTTGCTCGCCGCTCGCGTTGTCGAGATTGCCGGTGGGTTCGTCGGCAATCAGTATGTCGGGTGAGTGCGCCAGCGCGCGCGCAATCGCGGTGCGCTGGGCCTGGCCGCCGGAAAGCTGGTAGGGCAGCGCCGATGCTTTGTCTTCGAGGCCAACCCATTGCAGCCGGTCGCGCGCGGCCTTTTGCGAATCCGGCGCGCCCGCGAGCAGCAGCGGAAGCTCGACGTTCTCCAGCACGGTCAATGCAGGCAAGAGCTGGAAAAATTGGAACACGAAACCAATGCGGTTGCGCCGCAGCGCCGTCAATGCGGATTCACTCAGCGCGCTAGTGGACTCGCCATCAATGAGCACGTCGCCCGAGGTGGGGAAATCCATCGCGCCGGCGAGATTGAGCAGCGTAGTCTTGCCGCAGCCGCTGCGGCCCACTAGTGCGGTCACGCTGCCGGCCTCGACAGTAAAAGAGACATCATAAAGCGCCCGTAAAGATTGTCCATTGCTTTGATACGTCTTGGAGGCACGACGGAGCTCCAGACGGGGAAGGCTCATTGAACCGATAAAACCATTATATCGAGGCCGCGCGCCAGGCGTGCATTTTTCGCGATAAAGTGATCCCAATGACCGACCGGCTGTATTACAACGATTCCTACCTGCGTGAGTTCGAGGCGCGTATAATCCGCCGCAGCGACGATGGCGGCTCGGTGTATCTGGATCGCACGGCGCTCTATCCGGCCTCCGGTGGGCAGCCTTTCGACACCGGCACCATCGGCGGCGCGGCAGTGATTGAGGTCATCGATGAGGGCGAGGAGATCGCGCATCGCACCGCGCAGCCGGTGGCGGGAGAGACAGCGCGCTGCACGGTGGATTGGGCGCGCCGCTTCGATCACATGCAGCAGCATACCGGCCAGCACCTGCTTTCGGCCGTTTTCCAGGAGCATTTTCGTTTGAAGACCGTCAGCTTTCATCTGGGGCAGGAAAGCGCAACCATCGATCTGGAGACGCCTTCTTTGGAGCCCGCCAAGGTTTTGGAGGCCGAGCGGCTGGCCAATGAAGCCGTCTTCGAAAATCGGCAGGTTACGGTTTCTTACGAGGATGCCGCGGCGGTTACGGACCTGCGCAAACCTTCCGGGCGGGACGGAACGCTGCGCGTGGTCACGATCGCGGACCTCGACCGCAGCGCCTGCGGCGGAACGCACGTGCGAGCCACCGGCGAGATCGGCGTGATTCTGTTGGGCAAATTGGAAAAAGTGCGGGCGACGATGCGGGTGGAGTTTTTCTGCGGCGCGCGGACGGTGCGGCGGGCGCGGGCGGATTACGACGCCGTGTCGCGCATCGCACAACTATTCTCGGCGACGCCGGGCGAGACTCCGGACCAGGTAGCGGCGCTGCTGGAGACGTCGCGCGAAGCCGAAAAGGCCAGCCGCAGATTGCAAGCGGAGTTAGCGGGGTATCAGGGGCGCGAGTTGTACGCGGCGACCGAAGCGGATGCTAACGGTTTGCGCCGCGTGGTGCGGATGGTCGCGACGGGCACGCTGGAATCGCTGCGAGCGCTGGCGGCAAGTTTCACCGCGCAACCGAAGTCCGTGTTCATTGCGGCCATTGAGCAGCCGCCTGCGGTACTGCTGGCGGTTTCGGCGGACGCGGGCATCGATGCGGGGAAAACGTTGCAGCCGCTGCTGGGGAAACATGATGGACGCGGCGGGGGCAGTGCCCGTATGGCGCAGGGCGGGGTGCCCTCGGTGGAGATGTTGGAGGCGGTGCTCAAGGAGCTGTAATAAAATTCTTCGTGGGGCAGGTCCCCGACCTGCCGCTTCGCCTTGAGATTTTCGAAATCGCAGGTCGGGGACCTGCGCCACTTAGTCTCTGCGAGAAATGATCTTGTTAAAACTCTCTGGATTAGACGGTCCTTCCGTAACGATCACTACCACCGACAGTTTTCGAGAAATGCCAATCTTCTCTCTTGCCTCCACGAATTCCGCCGCCGTGCAGAGCGCGATCAATCCCGCCAGTCCCGCTGCGCCCGATTCGCCGGCTACCACGCGCGGGTCCCCATAGTACAAGCGCCGTACCGCCTCTTCCGCAAAACGGTCTTCAATCGAAAAAAACAATTTCACCGCCGCCCGCAGCACCGGCCACGAGAGCAGCGATGGCATCCCGCAGTTCAACAGCGCCATGATGCTGTCCTGCGCGCCGCGCGTTTCGTGCGGAGAGCCATCCGCGGAGAAGATGGATTCCACCAGGCAATCCGATGCCGTAGGCTGCACGCAGGCAATGGCGGGGCGATAACTGCGATCGCGCTGGCGGAAGTGCGCGACGCCCGCGGCTGCCATTCCGCCCACGCCCGCCTGCAGAATCACCAGGCCCGGCGGCAGAATCGACAGCTCGCCGATCTGCCGCTCGGCCTCGGCGAAAAGCGTGCGGTACCCCTCGCTGATCCAGCCGGGGATTTCCATGTAGCCGGGATAGCCGGTGTCGGCGATGACTTGCCAGCCGTTGATTTTGCTATCGGCGTCGGCGCGGCGAACGGCGTCGTCGTATTGGCCATCGACGATCACCACCTCGGCGCCCTCGCGGCGAATCGCATCCTGACGCGCTTGCGCCATGTGCTTGGGAACATACACCACGGCTTTCGAGCCGGCCAGCCGCGCGGCCCAGGCCACCGCGCGGCCGTGGCTGCCATCGGTCGCGCAGGCGAATACCGCCGGTTTGGGACGCACGCGATGCATGGCCCAAGACGCGCCCAGGCCCTTGAAGGCGTTCATGCCGAAGCGGTGCGATTCGTCTTTGACGAAAATATTGGCCAAGCCTAACTGGGCCGCGAGGCCGGGCAGCGCGTGCAGCGGCGTCGGTTGATAGCCGGGGAGCGATGCGTGAAACGCGAGCACGGCGGGGTCGGCGGGCTCGAAGGCCACCCCCGGTTCAAGATAGGGATTGAAGCGGTAGCGCATGTTAGTGAGGCAGGTCCCCGACCTGCCGTTACTGGAAACTATTCATGGGCAGGTCGGGGACCCGCCCCACTAGAGCGGCAGTAATCGAGCGCGGCCTGCACCAGAATTTCGGCCAGATACACGGCGGATTCCACATCCACCCACTCTTCGATCGCATGCGCTCCGGCGCCGTGCGGGCCGATGACCACAGTTTCGACGCCGGCGGCCGAGAGCAGCGCGGCATCCATCCAGGGCGTATCGCCGAAGCGCGGTTGCGGGCGGCCCAATACTTTTGTGGCCGCGCGATCCACGGACTTCACGATGGCCGCGTCCGGCGAAACTTCGAATGGTTCGCGCACGAAGAACGCTTTGGCGGTGGCATGGAAGCTCGAGTCGCGCGCGCTTAAGCGGCTGATGATGTCCTGGATCTCGTGCATGGCTTGGGCTTCGGTTTCTCCGGGCACGCTGCGGCGCTCGATTTGCAATTTGCAGCTCGCCGCGTAGGTGCTGAGGCCGCTGCCGCCATGGATCATGGCCGCGTGCAGCGAGGGCGGCCCCACCAGCGGATGAGGCGGGCGCCCGCGCAGTTCCCGCTCGAGTAAATCCAATTCGGCGAGGAAGCGGCCCATGCGCATATTGGCGTCCAGGCCTTCGTTGAAGCGGCTGCCGTGCGCGGCGCGGCCCGTGGTTTCCACTTCGATCCACAGATAGCCTTTGTGCGCCAGACAGATTTTGAGCGACGTGGGCTCGGTGACGATCGCGCCATCCACTTTCACATTGGCGATGACGCTGGCCGTGCCCAGGCTGCCATATTCTTCATCGGCGACCGCGGCCACTAGCACGTCGCCGGCTTGCGGCGAACCGGCGTCGGCCAGGGCTTTGGCGGCGGTCATGCAGGCGGCCAGGCTGCTTTTCATGTCGTAAGCGCCGCGGCCGTAAAGCTTGCCATCGCGGATCGCGGCGGAAAAGGGCTCCGGCATTCCGTCCACGCCGACCGTGTCGTAGTGCGCGTTGAGCATTAGCGAGCGGCCGCGCCCGCTTCCGGCCAGACGCCCGACCACGCTGGGGCGGCCCGCTTCCGGCTCGTAAGTCTTGATTTCCAAGCCGCAGCGCGCGAGCGAATCGGCGGTATAGGCGGCGATTTCAGCTTCGCCGGCGCCGCCGGGAACCAGGGTCGGATTGATGGAATTGATACGTATCAGGCCGGTTAGCGTGCGCACCAGATAATCGCGGTCGACCGATGGGGACATGACGGGAAGTGATTGTAGCATGGGTTTTTGGGGGAACTATCGCCGCCGGCTCTGCGTATAGCCTGGTCATGAATTACGCGGCTGCCTTATTGGCGCTTTTGCTGGTCCCGGCCAGCGGCATTTCCGACACGCGCATCACTGAAGTTGGCAAGGACCGCTTCGAAGCCGACTTTGCTTCCGGCGGCTCGCTGCGGATCAAGGTACGCCCCGCCGGCGTCAGGATCTTCGGCGGCGACGACAACAAGATCCTGGTGAGGTACGAAGGTGACAACGCGGACCAGGTGAAGAACGTCAAGGTTCGCCTGGAGACGACAGGAACGCGCGGCGAACTGGAGGTCAGCGGCGGACCGAGGAGCGAGTTCCGCATCCTGATTCAGATCCCGCGAACTACCAGCGTGCATGTACGCGTTCCCGCCGGCGACCTAGCCGTGGAAGGCATCGTGGGCGACAAGGACGTGGAACTCAACGCCGGCGGATTGGTGCTGCAGGCCGGGGATCCACTGCAGTACGCGTCAGTCGAAGCTTCGGTCACCGCCGGCGGCTTGAACGCCGGGCGGTTCGATGTTGCAAAAGGCGGATTGTTCCGGTCTTTCAAGCGTCTGGGTCCGGGCCGCTACCGGCTGCATGCCCACGTGGGCGCGGGCGATCTCACGCTGAAGTAGGATCGCTGGCGCGGTGGTCAAGGGTAGTACAACCGCTCCCTTCGGTCACGGCTCTTTCGGAGGCGGTGCGTTGGGGGCACGGGCCAACATTCCTTGCGAGCCGATTTGGGGCGCGGGCGATCCTACGCTGAAGTAAAATCACAGCGTGGAAACGGTCACGCAAGATATTCGCTACGCGCTGCGCGGTTTTGCCCGCAATCCGGTATTCACGCTGACGGCGGTGGTGGCGATCGCCCTCGGCATTGGCGCGACCACCGCGGTGTTCAGCGTGGTGGACCGCATTCTGTTTCGCAGCCTTCCCTATCCTGACGACGAGCGTCTGGTGTCGCTCGGTCTTGCTGCTGCGCCGATCGATCCGCAGGAGTTCCTGCCAGGCACCGATTACTTGGAATGGCGCGCGGCGCAGACGCCGTTTGCGGCGCTGACGACCTGGAGCGGCACAACGGATTGCGATCTGAGCGATCACCATCCCGTGCGGTTGAGCTGCGCGGCGGTGGAATCGAGCTTCCTGCCGACGCTCGGTATTCAGCCCATACTGGGGCGTAATTTCACACGCGATGAGGACCGGCCTGGCGCGACCCGCGTGGTTCTACTCTCTTACGGCATATGGCGCCAGCGTTTTGGCGGCGACCGCGGTATCGTCGACAAGACCATCCCGCTCGACGGCATGCCGGCGCGGGTGATCGGCGTGTTGCCCGCCGATTTTGAGCTGCCTACCTTGGCCAGCGCGGATTTGCTGATCCCGCAAGCGCTCGACGAAGCGCGCCAGCAGCGGCCCAACATGGGCAAGCCGCTACGCGCCTTCGCGCGATTGAAACCGGGCGTGACGCAGGCTCAAGCAGCGGCGGCGATGCAGCCATTGTTTGAGCGATCGCTGCAGTTCGTTCCCGCGCCCTTCCGCAAAGAAGTGAAATTCCGTTTGCGCTCGCTGCGCGACCGGCAGGTGCAGGACGCACGCCTGGCGTCGTGGATGCTGCTCGGAGCGGTGGGCGCGGTGCTGCTGATTGCCTGCGCTAACGTGGCGAATTTACTGCTGGCGCGGTCGGTCGCGCGGCGGCGGGAGATGGCGATCCGCAGCGCGCTGGGCGCCGGACGCGCGCGGCTAGTCCGCCAGGTGCTGACGGAAAGCCTGACACTTGCGCTCTGTGGAGGCGCGGCGGGCTGCGCGCTCGCGTATACACTGCTGCGCGGTTTTGTGGCTATCGCGCCGGAGGGAATTCCGCGCTTGGGGCAGGCTTCGCTCGACGCGCGCGTGCTTGGGTTCACCTTGATTGGATCGCTGATTTCAGGCGTGCTCTTTGGCATTGCCCCGGCGGTCGAGCGCCCGGCGCGCAGCTGGTTCCGCCAGAGTTTGACCGCGGTGCAGATTGCGGTCTCACTGATTCTGCTCTCGAGCGCAGGCCTGTTGCTGCGCAGTTTGTGGAATTTGCAAAACGATCCGCTGGGCATGCGCGCGGAGAACGTGGTCACGGCGTCATTCGTTCTTAGCCCGCAGCGTTACGCCGATAATGCCCGGCAAATTGCCTTTTTCGAGGAATTGGAAAAGCGGCTCAGCCGCCTTCCGGAAGGTACGTCGGCGATCACGGATTCCCTCCCGCCCAGCGGCGCGGTGCGCGCGCGGCCTATCGGGGCGCTGCGTCCAAACCTGGAAGGCTCCGGGGGCACAGTGATCTGGCGCTACGTGACGCCAGGATATTTTTCCGCGCTCGGCATTCCGATTGTGCGCGGGCGATCGTTCACGGAAGAAGACCGCAACGCCGGCGAAGACGCCGTGGTGTTGAGCCAGCCGCTCGCGGCGCGACTTTTTCCTGCAAATGACGCGGTGGGGCAGCGTATCGGGCCGGGCACGGTGATCGGCATCGCTGGGGAAGTCAAGAATGGCGGGCTCGCGGAAAAGGCCGAGCCGGAATATTACGTGGTTCGCAAACACACAGCCGACGGCACTTTTCAGAACCAGCAGCCGCCGTATGGATGGCGTCGCGCGAGCCTGATCGTGCGCAGTGCGATGGAGCCCCGAGCCCTTGCCGAGTGGGTGCGCGGTGAAGTATCGGCGCTCGATCCAGCGATGCCGCTCCACATCGAAACCATGCATCAGCGCGTGAGCCAGTTGGCGCAAAAGCCGCGTTTCAACGCCGCGCTTCTCGGATTGTTCGCCGGAATGGGAGTTCTGCTGGCGGTGATTGGGCTTTATGGCGTGATCGCATTCCTGGTGGCGCAACGGACGCGGGAGATCGGCATCCGCATGGCGCTGGGGGCGACGCCGGCTGCAATTACCAAGCTGGTTCTGGGGCATGCGGCGCGCTGGATGCTGGCGGGGGCGTGCGTTGGAGTTGCGGGATCATTCATGGCGCACCGCTGGCTGAAAGCGCTGCTATTTCGAGTGCCGGATCAGGATTGGCTGGCGTTGGGAAATGCGCTCGCACTGCTGCTGGGCGCGGCGTTGCTGGCCGCGTGGATTCCGTCGCGCCGCGCGGCGCGCGTGGATCCGCTGGTGGCATTGCGGCAGGAGTAAGCAACCGCTCCCTTCGGTCACGGCTCTGTTTCGGGTGCGGTGCGTCGTGGAAATCTTCGGTTAGCGTTAGTGCGCCGGCTGTCGCTCGGTGAGCGTGATGGAATTGCGCAGGCGGAAGCTTATTTTGGTTTCCGGCGGCAGCACGACGGCCTTACCGCGCGTGCCCATCACGGTGCCGGCTCCGGCTGCGCCGCCTGCGCCTGCGCCAATCGCCGCACCCTTGCCTCCGCCGGCAACAGCTCCGATGACGGCGCCGATGGCGGCCACAGCGCCAATCTTCGCGGCATCCTGCCCCTTGGAAGTTTCGCCGTGTTTGACGAACGTTTGCGTTTCGATGGCCACGCGCTGGCCGTCGGAAGTTTTCAATTGCACCAGTTCGAGTGAGAGATCGGCCAGTCCGGATACCCTGCCGGCGCGCTGCGCGCTCACGATGCGGCCTTCCACTCGCGCGCCGCGTTCGGCAATCACAAAACCGTCGGCGACCAGCGGCTGATCCAGAGTGGCGGTGAAGGTATCGCCGCTCTGATTGCGTTCAGTCGATAAAGCTTCGATCGTGCGGACCGTGATGAGCGTGCCGGCGGTGAGCGTCACCTGCGGCGGGGGTGGCGGCGCGGGCGCGGCTGGCGGGACCACTTGCACGGGCGGTTCAGGAGCAACTGTGGGCGCGACAGTGGGCGCCGCCGGCGCGGGTGTTTCCACCGTAACCGGTGGGGTGGGAGGCGCGCTTTGGGCAATTTGGACAGGCTCGGGACGCGCGGCGGGTTCGGCCGGCGGCATCGGGCGCGGCTTGCTCCGCTGCGGTACCGGTTTCGCCCGTAAGGGAGCTGGTGACGCGGCCGGGGCCTGTTCCGCCACTGCGGGCGCAGGCGGGTCAGGTTCGGTTTCAGCCGGGGCGGCAGCCGCCACTGCCGGTTGCGGCGCCGGGCGGCTGACCTGCCATTTCACCAGCAGCCCCCCTCCCACAGCGGCGGTAATCATCAAAAGTCCTACGTAAATTGGCTTCATTCCCGTGGCTCCAAGTGCCCTTGACGGATTGCCGGGCTGTTTCGTTTCAGGCGTCGCTGCACGATAGAATGAAAAATAGGCCTGGAATGATCCGTTTCCCTTCCCATTTCGCGATTGGCGGCATTGAGGTTCGCCCTGCCACGGTGCTGGCGCCCATGGCGGGTGTCACCGACACCGTGTTTCGCCGCTTTATTCGCAATCTGAGCGGATGCGGGCTGATCATGACGGAATTCACCAGCTCTCACGGCGTCAGCGCGTCGCTGCGCGCCCACAAGCCCACGCGCACCTTGAAATATCTGGAGTTCGAGCCGGAAGAGCATCCGATTTCGGCGCAACTGTTCGGCGCCGATCCGGATGTGATGGCCAACGCCGCGCGCGTTTGCCAGGATTTGGGCTTCGACATTCTGGACATCAACTTCGGCTGTCCGGTGAACAAGGTCGTCAAGTGCAATGGCGGCTCGGGGTTGCTGCGCGATTTGCCTTTGGTGGAACGGCTGCTGAAGCAGGTGCGCTCGGCGATTTCGATTCCCTTCACCATGAAATTCCGCGCGGGCTGGAACGATGAAGAACTGGTCGCGGTGAAAATGGCGCGGCTGGCGGAGGACTGCGGCCTGCAGGCTGTGGCGCTGCATCCTCGCACGCGCGAGCAGGGCTATAGCGGCAAGGCGGATTGGACCCGCATCGCGGAAGTGAAAGCCGCGGTGAGGATTCCGGTGATCGGCAATGGCGACATCACCACGCCCGAAGACGCCGTGCGCATGGTGGCTGAGACGGGCTGCGATGCGGTGATGATTGGGCGGGCGGCGTCATCGAATCCGTGGATCTTCCGCCAGATCGCGCAGTTTCTGGAGACGGGGCGCTACGATCAACCGACCGAGCGCGATCGCCACGCCATGATGCGGATGTATTATGCGATGTTGATTGAGCGCGACGAGCGCGACACGGTCGGCAAGATGAAGCAGTTCGCCACTTATTTCACGCATGGCGTGTATCACGGGGCGCGTTTGCGGGCGGATATTTATCACGCTCACGAGCCGCGCGCGATTCTCGATCTGGTAGACGCTTTCTTCGAGCACACTGCACAACCGGAGCTGGTTTCCTGAAGCACGTGCAATTGATTACTGACGGGGCATGCCTTGGCAACCCCGGCCCGGGCGGGTGGGCGTGCATCCTGAAGCACAATTCAACGACCAAGGAATTATTCGGGCATGCGCGCGAAACCACCAATAACCGGATGGAGCTGACTGCGGCCATCGAAGGCTTGCGGGCTCTGAATGAGCCGTGCGACGTGGAAGTGGTGACCGATTCCGAGTACGTGCTGAAGGGCATCACGGAATGGATTCACGGCTGGAAACGGCGCAATTGGGTCAAGAGCGACAAAAAACCGGTGGCCAACGCGGACCTATGGCAGTTGCTCGACGCGCAGAATGGCCGGCACAAAACGCGCTGGACCTGGACGCGCGGGCACTCGTCGCACGACGATAACAATCGCGCCGATGAGCTGGCGAACCGCGCGGCCCGCGAGCAGGTGGCGAGCAAGTAACGAGCAGGCCGCGCGAGTACGCTACAATTTCCATCATGCCCAATGAAACGTTCGCGGTGTTCGACACTTCTGAAGGAAAGTTCAAGATCAAGCTGTTTGCCGACAAAGCGCCTAAGACGGTGGAAAATTTTGTTGGCCTGGCGGATGGGTCGAAGACCGGGAAGCCGTTCTATGACGGGCTGGTGTTTCATCGCGTGATTCCGGATTTCATGATTCAGGGCGGGTGCCCGGAGGGCTCGGGGCGCGGTGGGCCGGGGTATAAATTCGCTGATGAGTTTCATAAAGACCTGCGGCATTCTAAGCCAGGGATTTTGTCGATGGCGAATGCTGGGCCGAATACTAACGGCAGCCAATTCTTCATCACGGTGGCGAATACTTCGTTTCTGGATGATAAGCATGCGGTGTTTGGGGAAGTGGTCGAGGGGTACGACGTGGTGAAGAAGATTTCTACCGTGCCGCGCGACGGGCGGGACCGGCCTAAGAGCGACGTGACGATACGTACTGTGAAGATTGAGAAGACGTAGGAAAAACATTTCTCGCTGAGGCGCGGAGAACGCGGAGAAGCAAGAAGGGCGGGTTTGAAACCCGCCCCTACATCGCTTTGCGAGTTTAGGAGGCTATGCCCATGAGACGAATCCTACTGCTGGCGGCGGTTTTTTCCATCGCTTTGTTGGCTGAAGACGGGTTTAAGCCGCTTTTCAACGGCAAAGATCTGACTGGCTGGGACGGCAATCCGAAGCTGTGGTCGGTGCGCGATGGCATGATCGTCGGGTCGACGGAGGGCAATCCGCTCAAGCACAACGAATTTCTGATCAGCAAGGCGTCGTACGGGAATTTCATTTTGCGGGCCGACGCCAAGCTGCGTAATCACAACAGCGGCATCCAGTTTCGCAGCGCCGCCAGCCCCGAGTGGATCGTGTCCGGCTATCAGGCCGATATGGCGGAAGACAACTACTGGGGCTGCATTTACGAAGAGCGCGGCAAGCGCGGCCTGCTGGTGAACGGCTGGGAAAAAGCTAAGCCCATCGTGAAGCTGAAGGACTGGAACGCTTACGAAATCCGGGCCGAGGGCGATCACATTACGTTGAAACTCAATGGCGTCGAGACCGCGGATTTGCACGATTCGGTGAGCCTCAGCGGCATTCTGGCGCTGCAATTGCACGCTGGGCCGGCGATGGAAGTGTACTTCAAAAACATTCGGATTCAAGTCCTGAAATAAGGGCGCCGGTTTGAGAATCGCGCTGTTCGGCGGCACCTTCGATCCCATTCATGAAGCTCACTTGAAAATTGCCCGCGAGGCGGGGCGGCAGTTCCATCTGGACCGCGTGCTGTTGATTCCGGCGGCGCGTCCGCCCCACAAAGAAGGCGTGACAAGGACTTCGTACGAGCACCGGTTCCGCATGGTGGAGATCGCCTGCCAGCGGGAGCCGCTGTGTCAAACCTCGCGCCTGGATGAAGGCGGCGGCAGCAGCTATTCCATTTCGACCATCCAGCGCGCGCGCGCCGGATTGCGCCCGCACGACCAGTTATTTTTCCTGATCGGGGCGGACGCTTTTGCGGAAATTCGCACCTGGCACCGCTGGCGCGAAGTGGTGAACGCGGTGGAATTCATCGTGGTGAGCCGGCCGGGCGCCGAGTACCAGCCGATTGAAGGCGTGCGGGTGCAGCGCCTGGACGGGGTCAGCCTGGACATTTCGTCATCGGAAATCCGGCGCAAACTGGCGGCGGGCGAGCCGGTTCCGGAGCTGGCGCCGGGGGTGCGCGAATACATTCGCAGAAACGATCTCTATCGCGGCGCGCCGTCAGATGTAGGCGATGACGTCGATCTCAACCAGTGAATCGCCGGGGATGCCGCCCGCGGCAGCGATGGTGGTGCGCACCGGCGGATTTTCTCCAAAGCGGCCTTTGAAAGTCTCATTCATGGCCTTGTAATCCTTGAGATCGTTCAGGTAGACATTGCATTTGAGCACTTTGTCCATGGACGATCCGGCGAACTCGAGCTCGGCCTGGATTTCATCGAGCACATGCTTGGTGTGGGCTTTGATATCGCCGGCGAAGTGCGCGCCCCGGCCGGAGATAAAGAGCAGATTGCCGTAGGAGACGGAGCCGTTGAACAAGGGCTGTTCCTTGGGCTTGCCGTTGCGGTAATGAATTTTTCTGGTGGGGCCGGGTTGAGCGCTGGCCACACTGACACTGGCTGCGGCGCCGGCGACGCCGGCAGCGAGAAATGCTCTTCTGTTCTTCATGGCGATGCTCCGTTCACAATCGAAGTTGAGGAAAACTGCTGCTGCAAGTTCAGGGAAAAGTATAACTTAGCTTTTCCGGACGCGCGGAACGGGGCGTGGGAGCGAGTTCGTAGGGCTAGACTGTGCGCAGAGGTGGAGGTAACGGATGACGACCGCTCGCACGGCAGCCGTGGTGTTTTGGGTGGCTGCAACGGCCCTTGCCCAACCGCCGCTGACCACGATTCAGGACGTGTTGTACAAGGCGGATGGAACGCGCTTCAATGGCATCGCGATCATTACGTGGACGCGCTTTGAAGCCGCCGACACGTCGAACATCGCCACGCAAAGTGTCACGGCCAAAATCGTGGACGGCAATCTGCGGGTGCTTTTGGTTGCGACCACGGATGCCAACCCGCCGAGTTTTTATTCGGTAACCTACAACGGCGACGGCAAAGTGCAATTTCAGGAAACGTGGAACGTGCCGCCGAGCGCGACGCCGCTACGGGTGCGCGACGTGCGGGGCGCGGCGCCGGTCAATCCGCTGGAGCCGCCGAGCCAGACGCCGATTCTGGAATCGGATGTAGTGGGGCTGGTCAACGATCTTGCGCTGCGTCCCTTGAAGGGGCCGGGGTTCGGAGTGGGGCGCGCGGCGCTGATAAATGACACGGGCGGGATTGAGAGTGTGAGCGGGAATCCCGGCGATTGCGTCAAGGTGGATGGCACATCGGGACCGTGCGGCGCAGGAGGTCCGGCGTTCATCGATGGAGAAGCGCTGGGCGGCATTGTGGACGGTGGAAATTCCGTGTTTACGATTGCGAACGCGCCCGACCCGCCGGCGAGCCTGGCGCTCTACCGCAACGGCATTCTGCAAAAGGCGGGCTTCGATTACACGCTGAGCGGCGCAACGGTAACGTACCTGACCGGGGCCATTCCGCAGCCAGCCGACACGCTGCTGGCGTGGTACCGGTTGGGCGGCGCGTCATTGCTGGGATCGCAGAGCCTGTATCCTGGCGCGCAGGTGATATGCAGCGCCATTGGAAGCGCCACCAGCGCGGCGGCGTTCGCCAGTCTGGGAACTTGCAGGCTGCCGCAGGGGTTGTTGCAGAGCGGAGACCGGCTGGAAATCCGATTCGATCTGGCGCATCAGGGGACGGCGGCGGGATTCGAGTTCCAGGTTCTGTGGGCCGCAACGGTGGTGGTGGACCGCAGCGCGGCGGCTGGGGACGCAATGATCGCGGGCCGGGGGGAAGCGGGAATCTACGGCAGCGGGACGCAACTGCGGGCGGAGAGTTGGGGGACGCTGTTGGGCTTTGCGGCTGGAGTGGGGGATGCGGGGGATTCTATTGCGGGGCCGCTTATCGTGGATTTCCGGGTGAGGATGCTGGCGACTACTGCGGAGGCGCAGAGTACGCGGAGAACTACGAAGAAAAACTAAACCTTCATATTTCTTAAGATTTTCTCTGCGTTCTCTGCGCCTCTGCGAGAAATGTCTTGTTTTATTTTGCTGGGTGGGAATTTGGTTTGCCGTCCCAGGAGAGATAGAACGTGCAGCGGGTCTTCGAGGTGCAGGAGATTCGCTGGACTTCGCGGGCCGGTAGATAGGCGTAGGCGCCTTCCTTGAGAATCGTGCTGCCTATGGTGAGTTGGCCTTCGAGCACGATGAGGCGCTCGTTGGATTCGTGCCAGTGCGGCGCGATCACGTGGCCGGCGGGATAGCGCGCCAGCAGCTCCAAGCCGCCGGTTGCCGGATCTTCACGCAGCACGACGGACTCGGAGCCCCCCTTTTCATGAACCCAGTTGGCGGTATCTAGATTTGTCACGATCGACTGGGCGGCTTCGATGGCAATACTCGCCAGTATCAGCAAGAATCTCTTCATTTCAAATATTTGTCTAGGTCGGGGTGGAGCCGGCTGTCTACTGCCGGGTCGGACATGTTTTCCCTGGTGACCACCAGGGGCGTGAGGTTATTTATCTTTTTTGGCGTGCCGCCGTTCAGCTTTTCTACCGCGGCTTTCACGGATTCGTAGCCCATCTTGAATGGATCTTGCACTACCAGCGAATCGATGGCGCCGGATTTCAGATCGTCCAGAAGATTGGGGCTGGAGTCGAAGCCGACCAGGCGGACTTTGCTGTTGCGGGATTTCAGCGCTTGCGCTGCGCCCACCGCGCTCGATTCATTGGAAGCAAACATGGCGTCGAGATCGGCATAGGCGGTGAGCATGTTTTCGGCCACAGCCAGCGATTTGGCGCGGTCGGCCCAGCCGTAGCGCTTGTCGACGATTTGAATTCCGGGTAAATTTTTCTTGACGGCGTCCTCGAAGCCTTGCTCGCGGGCCATGGTGGAAGCCGCGCCGGGCATTACGGCGACGATGGCCACCTTGCCTTTGCCATTCAGAATTTTGCCGATGCGCTCGGCCGCCATTTGTCCGGCCAGGTAATTGTCGGTGGCGACCTGGGAGACGAAGTTCTCGGTATCGATGCCGGAATCCCAAATGATCACGGGGATATTTTGCTTGGCGGCGCGCTCGACCACGCTCACCATGGACGTCTTGTCGATGGGCGCGAGACAAATGGCGTCGACGTGCTGGGTGATCATGGCGTCGACGATTTGCAGCTGCTGGGTGTAATCGGTCTCCCCGGCCGGTCCGTTCCAAATGATTTCGACGTTGAACTCGCGCGATGCCGCGACCGCGCCGGCGTGCACGGATTGCCAGAAGATGTGGGCCTGGCCTTTGGGGATGACCGCGATTCGTTTCTTGGTCTGGCGATTGCATCCGCCGGAAATGGCCAGCAGCAACACACCGAGCCACAGGCAAGCTATCCGCGTCCGTTTGCTCATTCGGGGAGTTTCTCCGGGGCTTTGATTTGCTGCCAGCCCTCGCCGCTTAGCGAGCGCAGGAAGGCGACCAGATCTTTTTTCTCCTGATCGGTGAGGTGCAGGGCTTTGATGCGCGAGTCCAGATTCTGGTTGGGGATGCCGCCTTTGTCGTAGACATCGACTACCTCTTCCAGCGTCTTGAGGCTGCCATCGTGCATGTAGGGCGCGGTGTTGGCGATTTCGCGCAGGGTGGGCGTTTTGAACGTGCCCCAGTCCTTGGGATTCTTGGTGACGGCGAAGCGGCCCACGTCCGGATCGGGCTTGTCGGAGCCAATGCCGAGATTGGCATAGGCATTGCTGCTGAAGTTGATGCCTTCGTGGCATTCGTCGCAGCGGGCTTTACCGGTGAACAATTGCAGACCGCGCACTTGCGAGGGCGTGAGCGCAGTTTTTTGTCCCGCTTTGTAGCGATCGTAGGGCGAGTTGCCGCTGAGGATGGTTCGCTCAAAAGTGGCGATGGCTTTGGCCACGTGATCGATGGTGATGTCTTCGGTTCCGAAAGCTTTGGCGAAAAGAACGCGATAGCCGGCGATTTTTTTCACGGTGTCGACGACGGCATCGTGGGTGCTGGCCATTTCGATGGGATTGGCCATGGGCCCTTTGGCCTGCTCTTCGAGAGTGGGGGCGCGGCCATCCCAGAACTGGGCGAGGCTATAGGCGCGATTGATGACCGTGGGCGCGCTGCGGCCGCCCTTCTGGCCTTTGATGCCGGTAGAGACGGCGGCGCCGTCGGTGAATGCAAACTTGGGACTGTGGCAACTGGCGCAGGACACCGAGCCGTCGGCGGAGAGGCGGGGATCGAAATACAGCAGCCGTCCCAACTCAACTTTTTCGGGCGTGTAAGGATTATCCGCGGGCCAAATGATGGGCATGAGGCCCAGCGGCTCGCGTGCTTTTTTGACCGGCGGCTCGGCTGCGCCGGCGAATCTGAGCAACAAGAAAATGGCCGGCACGAGCGCGCCGGCCACCGAACGAGAGTTGATCCCCATTGCTACTTTTTCAGGAAACCGGAGACGTAGATGGCGTGATAGCCGCGCACGGTGCTGTGGGTGCCGGTAACTTCCATCACGTGCGAAAAATGCTCGTTGGCGGCTTTGCGGAACTCGCCCATGCCGTCGCGGCGGGGATCGTGCTCTTCTTCCATCAGCATATAGAGCGCGCCCTCTTTGGTGAGCAGGCCGATGGGCATGCCGTTGTTGAGGCATTTCTGGCCGCAGGCTTTGTGTTTTTCACCGTGCTTGCCGAGTTGCAGGTAGCAGGAAAAGTCGATGATCTCGCCGGTGACGGTAGTAACGCTGCCCGACACGGGCTTGCCATCGACGGCCGCGCCGACGGTGGTTGCGGACCAGGGCTGCGCGGGCTTTTCGCCGAGTTTACCCTTGGAATCCCAGCCGCCTTCGGGAGCCATTTGCGGCTGCAGCACGCCGCCGCTGTCTTTGGCTGTAGGTTTCTTGGCCGGCATCTTCTCGTCGGCGCTGAGCGCGACGGCCAATCCGATCACTCCTACAAATGCGATTACGCCTTTGAACCTGTTCGACATTCGTCTCTCCTTAATTTTTGTGAAACTGTTAACCGCGCATACTGGCGGCGGGGATGCGCTTCACCAAATCCAGCATTTCAGCGCGGCTTTCCGAGCCGATGGTGAAGCAATCCACGCAATCGAGCGATAGAGCAAACTGCAAACTTTCGTCGGCTTTGGCGCGCAGGCGGCCGGCGCCCAAAATCTTCATGCCGATGACGCCCTTGCCGGCGGCTTTCATTTCGCGCAACACCTTGATGACGACTGCAGGCTCGGCATCCATGGCGACCTGATGGGCATTGATGCGCGCCAGGTCGACTTGCACGAAGGGCGTGCGGGCCGCTGTTTGCAGGGCTTCGAGCGTGTGGCATGACGTGCCGTGAGTGCGCACGATGCCTTTCTCACGGGCTTCTTCGATAGCGGCCATGGCGCCTTTTTTGCGTTCCGGCCAATTGCCATCCATCATGGCGTGCAGCAGCAGGATATCGATGTAATCGCTGCCGAGCTCGCGGCGGAAGCGGTCGATGTCGGCTTTGGCTTCTTTTTCAGTGGAGGCGTGGGTCTTGCTGAGAATGGTGACTTTCTCCCGCGGGACCGTTTTGAGCGCCTCTTTGAGATGGGGATGGGAGCCGTACTGATCGGCGGAATCCCAAAAGGTGAGGCCTTCGTCGTAGGCGGCTTTCATCAGGTCGGCAAGGCCTTGCACGCCGAGCCGCTTGGTCTGATTGGAGCTGCCGCCGCCGCCGTTGGTGCCGGTGCCCATGGCCAGCCTGCTAAGTTCGACGCCTTGGGGGCCGAGCTTGACGCGGTCAGTGGCGAATTTCCTGACGGGTTCGGCGAATAAGGGAAGCGCCAGAGCTGCGCCTGCGCCTTGAGCGCTGCGCACGAAGAAATCGCGGCGATTCATACGGCCTCCTGTAGAAGCAAAGTATCACAGCGCGTAGGGGGAGCGCTATATGCGCTCGTTTGCCGGTGTGGGTCCGAGTGGGGGACACGCTTCGCATGTCCCCGGCGATCTCGCATATCGTCGGCGATCCCGTGCTAGGTTGGCATTTATGGAGCGAAGCGAAGCGCGGTCCATGGTGATTTCGCGGCAGGGGATTGTGGCTACCAGCCAGACGCTGGCGTCGCAGGCGGGGGCGCAGGTGTTGGCGCGGGGCGGATCGGCGATCGATGCGGCGATTGCGGCCAACGCGGTGCTGGGTGTTGTCGAGCCGATGAGCAACGGAATCGGCGGCGATTTATTTGCTCTCTATTGGGAGGCCGAGACCGGGCAGCTGACCGGATTGAATGCCAGCGGATGGGCGCCTGCCGGACTGGATATTGCGTTTCTCCAGGCGAAAGGAATTGTCACCACGCCGCCGGACGGCATCCACTCGGTTACCGTGCCGGGATGCGTGGACGGGTGGGAGAAGCTGCACCAGCGCTTCGGAGGCATGGCCTGGGCGGAGCTGTTCCGGCCGGCAATTTACTATGCCGAAAACGGATTTCCGGTGACGGAGATTATTGCCGATACGTGGCAGAAGTCGATTTGCGGGAGCAGCGCGCCCGCTACTGGCGACATTTTTCGCAACCCGGCGCTGGGACGGGCGCTGGAGTTAATTGCGCGGGACGGACCGGAGGCAATGTATCGCGGGCCGATTGGGGAATCGATCGTTGCAACTTCGAAGCGCCTGGGCGGGGCGATGGCGCCGGCCGATTTGAGCGAATATTCGTCCGAGTGGGTGGAGCCGATTTCGACCGAATATCGCGGCTGGACGATTTATGAGATACCTCCCAGCAGCCAGGGTATTGCCGCGCTCGAGATGCTGAACCTGATGGAACGGTTTCCGCTCGGCGACGCGGCGGACGCGGACGCGCTGCATGTGAAGATCGAAGCGCAGAAGCTGGCTTATGCGGATTTGCAGCGCTATGTTGCCGACCCGCGCTATGCGAAGGTGCCGGTGGGGGGGCTGCTGTCGAAAAAATACGCGGCCGAGCGGGCTGCGCTGATCGATTCGAAGCGGGCGCTGAGCGGGCCGCGGCCGGGCAGTCCTCTGGCCGGGGCGGGAGACACGATTTATCTGGCGGTGGTGGACAGCGCGGGCAATATTGCGTCGCTGATTCAGAGCATTTATCACAGCTTCGGATCGGGCGTGTACGTCGACGACTGGGGATTTCATCTGCACAATCGCGGGGCGCTGTTTGAGATGGACGCGACACATCCGAATGCGCTGGCGGGGCGCAAGCGGCCATTTCACACCATTATTCCGGCGTTCATGGAGCGCGGCTCGACCCATATCGGCTTCGGGATTATGGGCGGGCTGAATCAGGCGCAGGCGCACGCGCAGTTCGTTGCCAACATTGTGGATCACGGGATGAATATTCAGGGAGCGCTTGAAGCGCCGCGTTTTACCAAGCTCAATTTTGGGGGATGCGATGTGCTAATGGAATCGCGCGTGCCGGCGGAGACGCGGGCGGCGCTCGAAGCCCGGGGGCATGAGATCGAGGTGATGGGGGCGTTTTCGGGATCGATGGGCGGGGGACAGGCGGTGCTGCACGATTCTGAGAGCGGGGTGAATTATGGGGCTTCTTCGCCGCGCAAGGATGGGGCGGCGGTGCCGGAGGCTCCGGATTTTTGGGGATAGGCAGGTCGGGGACCTGCCTCACTTAGTTGCAATAGGCGGGCTGATGCGATCTGATGATACGCATGAAATGGATTTCGAAATTTTGTTTGCTAGCGCTGGTTTCGTTGATGCAGGCAGCTCCCAAGAGCGAATATTTTGTCTACATCGGGACGTACACGGACAAGGGGAGCAAGGGCATTTACGGCTTTCGCTTTCATCCTTCGGGCGGCAGGCTCGAGCCGATGGGATTGATGGCGGAGACGGTGAGTCCGTCGTATGTGGCGGCGAGTCCCAATCACAAGTTTTTGTACGCGGTTAATGAGACCGATAATTTCGGCGGGCAAAAAGCCGGGTCGGTGAGCGCGTATGCCATTGACGGCAAGACCGGCAAGCTGACTTTTCTGAACCAGGTTTCTTCACGCGGCGGGGCGCCATGCCATCTGGTGGTCGACAAAACGAACAAGTGTGTTCTGGTTGCCAACTACAACGGCGGCAGCGTGGCGGCTTTTCCGATCAAGGAAGACGGCCGGCTGGGCGAAGCTTCGGCATTCGTCCAGCACACGGGATCGAGCGTGGACAAGGGGCGGCAGGAAGGTCCACACGCGCACGGGATCTACGCTTCGGCCGATAATCGCTTTGCGGTTGCCGCCGATCTGGGGCTGGACCAAGTGGTGGTGTACAAGCTGGACGCGGCCAATGGCGCGCTCACGCCTAACGATCCGCCCTTCGCCAAAGTCCCGCCCGGCGGGGGCCCGCGGCATTTCGCGTTTCATCCCACGGCGAAGTTCGGATATACGAACAACGAGATGACGTCCA
Source organism: Candidatus Solibacter usitatus (assembly GCA_016185465.1). Classification (GTDB taxonomy): domain Bacteria; phylum Acidobacteriota; class Terriglobia; order Bryobacterales; family Bryobacteraceae; genus JACPNO01. Next base: position 42,877 of record JACPNO010000029.1, on the reverse strand, counting down.
GCGTGACGGCTTTCACGTACGATGCCGGGCGCGGGGCGCTGAACAGCATCCAAACCATTTCCACGCTGCCCAAGGATTTTTCGGGCGACAATTCGACGGCGGAAATTGCAGCGCATCCCAGCGGGAGATTTTTGTACGTTTCGAATCGCGGGCACAACAGCATCGCCGTGTTTGCGATCGACGCCAAGAAGGGAACGCTCACCGCGCTCGAGCACGCATCGACGCAGGGCAAGACGCCGCGCGGCTTCGCGATTGATCCCACGGGCGGATATTTGCTCGCGGGCAATCAGGATACCGACAACATCATGATTTTCAAGATCGACCCGAAAAGCGGGCGGCTGAAGGCGGGCAAGCTGGTGGAGGCTCCGCGGCCGGTGGCGGTTGCGTTCGTGCCGGTGGCGGCGAAGTGAGATTGCGCGCGGGCGCCGTTGCGATTTTTGTAGCGGCCAGTCTGATGCCGGCGCGCGCACAGGAAGCTGCGCCGGCGAAGCCGCTAGTGCTGGTTATCCCGCACACACACTGGGAAGGCGCGGTGTTCAAGACGCGCGAAGAATATTTGCAAATCGGGCTGCCGCACATTCTCAAGGCGCTGACGCTGCTGAAGGCGCATCCGAATTACCGCTTTGTGCTGGACCAGATGTGTTACGTGAAGCCGTTTCTCGATCGATATCCGGGTGAGGTGCCGGCATTTCGCAAATTTCTAGGCGAGGGGCGGCTGCAGATTGCCGGCGGCACGGACTCGATGCATGACAACAACATGCCGTCGGGCGAATCCATCGTGCGCCAGTATTTGCTGAGCAAGCGTTTTTTTCGCGAGCGGCTGGGCTACGACGTGACGACGGGCTGGGGGCTGGACACGTTCGGACACAACGGGCAGATGCCGCAAATTCTCAAATTGGCGGGCATGAAATCGTATTGGTTCCAGCGCGGCCCCTCCGTCGATGCTCCGGCGGAGTTTCTGTGGCAGGGGATCGACGGCACACAGGTTCCTGCGTTTTGGCTCGCGGCGACGTACGGACAGATCCAAACCGTCCCCACCGACCCTGTGGAATTCGATCGTCTGGTGCGCTCGCGCTTCGATCAACTGACGCCATTCGCAAAAGGGCGGGAGCGGGTATTCACGGCGGGCGCCGACGTGTGGGAACCGGAGGAAGCGTTGCCGCGCATGATCGAGCAATTCAATCGCGCGGTGTCCTCGCCGTTTACTTTGCGGCTGGCGGTTCCGGCGGATTACGAGGCGCTCATCGCGCGGCGCACGGACCGGCCGGTGATCAAGGGCGAGCTGAATCCGGTATTTCAGGGAATTTACAGCACGCGCATTGAAGTGAAGCAGACCATGCGCGATCTGGAGCGCATCCTGACCAGCGCCGAAAAAGCCAGCGTGCTGGCGGGAGAATCCGCGCGCGGCGAAATTGAGCGCGCGTGGGAGCCGGTGCTGTTCAATCAGGCGCACGACCTGGCGTCGGGCGTGATGGTGGATAAAGTTTACGACGATTCGATGGCGGGCTACAGTTTTTCGCGGCGGCTGGGCGAGGAGATTTTGCGCACGCGCCTGGATTCGGTTACGGCCAAGATCGATACGCAAGGCGCGGGTGTTCCGGTGGCGGTTTTCAATTTGCTGGGATGGCCGCGAACCGATGTCGCCGAAGCGGACGTGGGATTTTCCGAGACGGGGATTCGCGATTTGACGATGACCGGTCCGGATGGGCAACCGGTTCCGATGCAGATTGTGAGCTCGGAGCGCAACGGCGATGGCGGCATCCGGCAGGCGCACGTTATTTTTGTGGCGCGCGACGTTCCGGCGATGGGCTATGCGCTATATCGTGTCGCGCCGGGCGCGGGCACGGGCGCGGCCATGCCGGGAGCGCGCAACGCCACCAGCATGTATGAGGATCGCGGCACGATTGAGAACGAATATTACCGGGCTTCGTTTAATTTATGGACCGGCGAGATGACCAGCCTGGTGGTGAAGGAAGGCGATTGGGAAGCGCTTTCGGCGCCGGCGAATGTGGTGGCGCGCGAGCCGGATGGCGGGGATTTCTGGGAACTGTACGGAACATTGAACGGAGCGCGCCTGACGGCGATGACGAAAGAGACGCCTTCTCCGAAAGCGGGGCGCGCCGAGTTCAGCAATCAAAATGTAGGCGGCAGCGGCCGCACGCGCAATGGGCCGGTGTTTTCCGAATTTCACATTAGGCATCCATTTGGAGCGAATGAATTCGCTACGACGGTACGGTTGTATCGCGGCGTGCGCCGGGTGGATATTCGCAGCGAGATTTTTAACAACGATCAATTCGTTCGCTACCGCGTGCTGTTTCCGACGTCGATCACCAATGGCACGAGCACCCACGAGATTCCATTCGGCGCGATTGAGCGGCCCGCCAGGCGTGAGTTTCCCGCGCAGAATTGGGTGGATTACGGCGATGGCGCGCGGGGCGTGTCGCTGCTGAATCGCGGATTGGCCGGCAATAATGTGGCGGATGGCACGCTGATGCTTTCGCTGATGCGCTCGACGAAACTCATTTCGTATGGCTACATTGGCGGATTCGAGCCGGGTGTGGGATCGGACACGGCGCTCGAACTGGGCAAGCGGCTGAACTTCGATTACGCGCTGATGCCGCACGCGGGCGACTGGCAGCGGGCGGGCACGGCGCGAGCGGGTCTGGAATTCAACAATCCGCTAATCGCCCAGACCGTCGCGCCGCACGCCGGAACGCGGCCCGCGCGCTGGGGGCTGCTGGAAGTTTCCGATGGCAGCGCGGTAGTGACGGCGCTCAAACCCGGGCCGGGCGGCGCAAGCATTCTGCGGGTTTACGAATCTTCCGGGCGGCCGGCGACTGGCGTGCGCGTGAAGGTGCGCGGGAATTTGAGCGCGGTTCACGAAGCCAATTTGATCGAGGATGCCGCGGGTGCTGCGCTCACCGTTCGGGATGGCGCGTTTCAATTCGATCTGCGTCCTTACGAGATCAAGACTTTCAAGCTGGAGCTGAAACCGAATCCATGATCGAATATCGCGTGGGCAAAGATTTGGATCTGGATGCGTTCATCGAGTTGTATCGCGCGTCCACGCTGGGCGAGCGGCGGCCGGTGGACGACCGCGCCCGCATGGCGGCGATGCTGGCCAACGCGAATCTGGTGGTGACGGCGTGGGACGGCGCGCTGCTGGTGGGGATTTCGCGCTCGCTCACAGACTTTACCTACGCCACGTATCTTTCCGATTTAGCGGTGCGGGTATCGCATCAGCGGCTGGGAATCGGCAAAGAGCTGATGCGCATTACGCAGCGCGAGGGCGGGCAGGCGCGGATTATTCTACTGGCTGCGCCGAAAGCCGCGGAGTATTATCCACACACCGGGTTCACGCAGCATCCTTCGGCGTGGACGCTGGGGGCGGACCAGCAGGTGCGGTAATCTGCACGAACTGCCAGCCGAAGCGGCCCTTGATGCAGAGATGCCCGTCGGTGACCTGCTGATCTAGCGGCGACGTCACGCGCACAATCTGGTTGTCCTGCTGGTGCACGGTGAGCGTGCAACCTACGCCGCAATAGGGGCAAATGGTGTCGGTTTGCGTCTGCCTGGATTCGTCCCAAGAGCCCGCCTGGCGCATGTCGAACTCACTCTTGAACATGAGCGCGCCGGTGGGGCAAACGCCGATGCAATTGCCGCAATAGACGCAGGCGGATTCTGGAAGCGGGATTTCAAATTCGGTTGAGATGCCGGCAGCGAAGCCGCGTCCAGCGACGGCAATGGCAAAAGTGTTCTGCGCATCTTCGCCGCAGGCCTCCACGCATTTGTAGCAGAGAATGCATTTGCCGTAGTCGCGAACGTAGAGCTCGTTGTCGATTTTGACGGGCTGGGCGACGGTGGCCGCGGAGGCGCCGAAGCGCTCGGGGTGAGCGTCGTAGCGCTCCATGTAGCTGCGCAGCGCGGGTGCGGTCGAGGTGTCTACCGACGACGCGAGAAATTCGAGAACCAGTTTGCGGCTGAGGCGGACGCGTTCGGAATCGGTCTGGATCGACATGCCCGGCTCGGCTTTGCGCGAGCAGGCCGGGACCAGCGTGCGCGAGCCTTCGAGCTCTACGACGCAGACGCGGCAGACATTTACCGGCGTCAGGTTTTCCAGATAGCAGAGGGTGGGCGTATCGATAGCGATGCTGCGCGCGGCTTCGAGCAGCGTGGTTCCTTCCGGCACGGAGAGCTTGCGGCCGTCGATGGTGATTTCGATCTGGCACCTGGCAGCGGCCGGCGGAGCTAACGGCACGGGGCCGCGCGGAATGGGAATCAGCGGATTGGGCGCGGCCGCGTTGGTTGGATCACTCATTGGAAAATGCTCCAGCGCTTGAGAGCGGATTCGATGGCGCTCGATGCCGTGTGGCCCAGGCCGCAGATAGACGCGTCGCGCATCACCTGGCTGATGTCGCGCAGAACGGCGGCTTCCTGTGTGACCGAAACCAGCGGGTGATTGCCGGCCAGGCGGTGCATCAGCTCTTCCTGGCGCACGGTGCCGACGCGGCAGGGGACGCATTGCCCGCAGGATTCGTCGCGGAAAAACGCCGCGATGCGGAGCAGAATTTTTCGCAGGTCGATGGTGTCGTCGAAGAGCATCACCACGGCGGATCCGAGCGATGCGCCTGCGGCGCGCGTGCCTTCGAACGTGAGCGGTATGTCGAGTTCGGCGGGAGTGACGAAGCCGCCGGCCGCGCCGCCAAGCAAGACGGCTTGCAAACGGCCGCTACCGCTGACGCCGCCGGCGAGATCGATCACCTCTCGGAGCGTCGCGCCGAATGCGGCTTCGTACACGCCTGGCCGGGCGATGTGACCGGAGAGGCAAAACAATTTTGTTCCGGTGGAGCGTTCGGTGCCGATGGCAGCGTAGGCAGCGCCGCCTTCGAGCACAATGCCGGGGACGTTGATGAGCGTCTCCACGTTGTTGACGACGGTGGGCTCGCCGAAAAGTCCGGCTTCGGTGGGATAGGGCGGCTTGTTGCGCGGCTCGCCGCGGTAGCCTTCGATGGAATTAAACAGCGCGGTTTCCTCCCCGCAAATATAGGCGCCCGCGCCGCGGCGCAGCTCGATGTCGAAATGCGTGCCTGCGCCGAGCAGCCCGTGGGCGCGCGCTTCGCCGATGGCGTGCAGCAGACGTTCGGTGGCGAGCGGATATTCGCCGCGAATGTACAAAAAGCCGCGCTGGGCGCCGATGGCAAATCCGGCGATGGTCATGGCTTCGATCAACGCGAACGGATCGTTTTCCATGACGACGCGGTCTTTGAAAGTGCCAGGCTCGGACTCGTCGGCGTTGCAAACCAGGTAATGAGGGCGGCCGTTCGAGCGCGAATTGTGCAGCGTCTCCCATTTCTTGCCGGCAGGAAAAGCCGCGCCGCCGCGTCCCACGAGTTTGGACGCGATGACTTCGCGGATCACCGCAGCGGGGCCCATGTCCACGGCTTTGCGCAGCGCTTCGTAGCCGCCGTGCGCGCGGTAATCGGCGAGGCTTTGCGGGTTGACCTTGCCGATGCGCTGGAGCAAACGCAGCTGCGGCTGGCCGGCTTGCGGCACGGAATTTCCTGGACTGCCGGGCGGAATGACGCCCGAGTTTGCAATCTGGCAGAGCGCATCGGCGGTCGCCGGAGCGAGCGCCTCTTCGCGCGGATGCTCGCCCGCTTCGGTGAACAAAGCGGCGGGGGCACGCTCGCACAGGCCCAGGCACGGGCTTCGCAACCACGCGGATCCGGGCGGGCCCAGTTTGTTTTCGAGCTGCTCGCAAATTGCGCCCGCCCCGCGCGTGAGGCAGGCGATGTCATCGCAAACATGAATCACACGCGCCGGTCTCGGCTCCATGGAAAACATTCCGTAGAAAGAGGCCACGCTGTAGGTTTCGGCCGGCGGAACATCCAGCCGCTGGGAAACGTAGTTGAGAGCGCCGGGGCTGATCCAGCCGGCGCGCGCGTGGGCGGCGTGCAACGCAGGCAGCAAGAGATGCCGCTCGGCGCGCGCGGCGTGACCGCTCGCGGCGGTGCGGCCATCGACCGCTATATCGCGAACGCCGCCGGTCCAGCCGGATGAGGGAATCCCCAACGCTGCGTCAACGGCCAATCGTTCTTGCTCGGTGGGCAGCGCAGCGCTGAGGTGTAAGTCCAATTAGTTCTCCTGGTGTTTCTCGATGCGGATGGCCGTGGCCTTGAATTCGGAAGTGCCTGATTTCGGATCGACGGCGTCGATGGTCAGATCGTTGGTAGCCACTTCATCGGGGAAATGCATGGTCATGAACGCGAGGCCCGGGCGCAGCGAAGTATCGTAGTGAACTGGCGCGACTACGGAGCCACGGCGGGAACGAATCCGTACGCGCTCGCCTTCGACAACGCCGTAGCGCGCGCCATCTTCCGGGGAAAGATCCAGACTCTCGCTGCGCCGCAAGGGCGATGAATAGCGGCCCGTCTGCACGCCGGTATTGTAGGAATCCAAGCGGCGGCCGGTGGTGAGACGGAGCGGAAACTGCTCATCGAGCGAATCGACGGGCGGCTCAAATTCGACGACGCTGAAAGGAGCACGCGGCCCGACCAGCGGTTCTGCCCATAGACGGCTATGTAAGTACATCTCGCCGGGATGCGATTCGTCGTAGCAGGGCCACTGGATGCCGTCCAACTCTTCCAGACGCTGATAGCTCATGCCGCCGTGCATCGGGCTGAGTGAGCGCACCTCGTTCCAGATATTCTCGGATACAGGCGTGCCCCAATCGCTGCCCAGGCGCCGGGCGAGATCATAGAGAATCTCCGTATCGTCACGGACGCCGGGCGGCGGATCGATCGCGCGCCGCACGCGCTGCACACGCCGCTCACTATTGGTGACGGTGCCTTCGGATTCGCACCAGCCCGCGGCAGCCGGCAGCACAACATCCGCCAGCTCGGCCGTTTTGGTGAGAAACAAATCCTGCACCAGCAGAAAGTCCAGGCCGTTGAGCAGTTTCAATGCGCGATGCCGATCGGCTTCGGAATCGGCGGGATTCTCGCCCAGAACGTAGAGCGCCGTCAAATCGCCGCGCTCCATGGCGTCGAACATGGCGCTCAAATTCATTCCGCGCTTGGGCGGAATTTTTACGCCCCAGGCTTTTTCAAACTTGGCGCGCAGTTCGTCGTTTTCGACGTGCTGGAAACCGGGCAGGCGATCGGGAATGGCGCCCATGTCGCCGCCGCCCTGGACATTATTCTGGCCGCGCAGGGGGTTGAGTCCGCTGGCGTAGCGGCCCACGTGGCCAGTGAGCAGCGCCAGATTGAGCAAGGCCAGCACGTTGTCGACGGCGTTATGGTGTTCAGTGATGCCGAGCGTCCAGCAGATTTGCGCGTGTTTCGCGGTGGCGTAGGAATGGGCGGTTTCGCGGATGACGGCAGCAGGCACTCCGGTTTCCCGCTCCGCGCGCTCCAGCGTGTAGGCCTCGACACAAGCGCGGTAGCCTCCGAATCCGCTGGTCGAGTGCTCGATGAACTGGCGATTGGCCAGGCCGGAAACGATGATCTCCCGCGCCATGGCGTTGGCGAGCGAAATATCGGAGCCGACATCCAGACCCAGCCAGGTGTCGGCCCACTGCGCCGAAGCGGTTCGGCGCGGATCGACGACGTACAGCTTCGCGCCGTTGTGCACGCCCTTCAGGACGTGGTGGAAAAAAATGGGGTGCGTGTCACGCGCGTTCGAGCCCCAGAGAATGATCAGATCCGTCTCCTCGATCTCACGATACGAACTCGTTCCGCCGCCCAATCCGAATACCGTCGCCAGACCGACGACGCTGGGGGCGTGTCAAGTACGGTTACAGCTATCGATGTTGTTGCTACCGAGCACCGAGCGCACAAATTTCTGCGCGACGTAATTCAGCTCGTTGGTGGTCTTGGAGCAACTGAACATGCCGAAAGCCCGCGGGCCGTGCTGATCGATTTGCGTGCGCAGGCCGCGCGTGGCGCGATCCATCGCTTCATCCCAGGTGGCGGGACGCAGAGCGTCGTTCTCGCGAATCATCGGCTGGGTGAGCCGGGGGCCGGTTGTTTTTGCCATAGAAATTGTAGGCGCCTCTGTTGAACCAACCATTTTACATGGCGGGCTTGGAAGGCAGGCTGCGCAGGTCAGGCGGTACCCATTCCTGGCGGGCGGCGGGGCTGGCCAGAAGTTCGGGGGAGTAATAGGCATTGAGGGCGTGCGGATCGGCAAGAGTGGCGTTGGTGGCGAGGAACGCGTCGAAGTTTGCCGGAGGATTTGCGTTCGTGAGGGCGTGTTGCACCAGATCCATCCAGGCGCGGGTGATGGTTTCGTGATATTTCGCCGTGGCGCCGTGATGAGCCGCATAGCGCCGGATACTGGCAGCCATGCGCTCGCTTCCGGCCTGATAGCCGAAGCGGGACACATAGATCCAAGCCAGGCGGACGTGATCGCGGTGATGAAACGCCGTGTTGGGCAGGGTGCAGGATTCCACCGCTTTCAGAAACTCTTCATCCCTCATTGTCAAGAGCATATTATTACGATATCGTACTATACGATTATGGCACTACTGCTGATTCCTCCCATTCATCGCGCGACCCACCGCATTGGCCTGTATATCGGCCGCGCTCCCGGGCTTTCGGTGAGCCAGGCCGAGGCGCACATACTGGCGCACCTGGCGGGCGCCGGAGACTGCACGATCTCCGAGTTGCACCAGGCATTTGCCCACCAGCGCTCGACGCTGACCAGCATTTTGGACCGGCTCGCGGAGCGGGGCTTCATTGTCCGCGAGAGCGACGTTAAGGACCGGCGCACGTTTCTGGTTCGGTTGACGCCCAGCGGGGCCAAGGCCGCAAGGAAGGTTTCAGCGTGGCTGGAACGGCTGGAGCGGAGGGTGCTTGCGCGGGTGACTGCGGCGGAATTGCGAGGGTTTATCAAGGTTGCGAACACTGTGCAGGAACTGGCTTGGAAACCGCTCCCTTTGCTCACGGCTCAGAATCGGAAATGAGGGCGGGTTTGAAACCCGCCCCTACGGGTGCCGCAATATCGTGGGTCAAACCGTCGTGCCGCGACCTAGGCAGCGGTTGTGGCGTCTCCGACGATGATAGGATGACAATCAGCGCCATGGGAATCATGACCTTGAAGTCACGAGTTTTCGGTGTTGCCGTTCTGGCGGCGGGTTTTGCCAGCGCCGCGCCGGTGAGTTTCAACCGCGACATCCGGCCCATCATGTCGGACACATGTTTCCGTTGTCACGGGCCGGACAAAGGCGCGCGCATGGCCGAGCTGCGCCTGGACATTCGCGACGAAGCGCTAAAGGCAAAAAAGAACGGCACGCCGATTGTTCCGGGCGATCCGGAGCATAGCCTGATCATTCTGCGCATTTTTGAAACCAAGCCGGCGCGCATCATGCCGCCGGAATATGCGCATAAGATTTTGACCCCGGCGCAGAAGGATACGGTCCGGCGCTGGGTGGCGGAGGGCGCGAAATACGAAGGCCATTGGGCCTACCAGCCGGTGAAGCGGCCGGCTGTGCCGGATGTGAGCGCGGGTGCGCCGGTGCGCAATCCAATCGATGCGTTTGTACAGGCGCGCTTAGCCGGCGAAGGGTTGAGCCCGTCGCCTGAAGCGGACCGCCGCACGCTCATCCGGCGGGTGACGCTGGATTTGACGGGGCTGCCGCCGGGGCCGCGCGAAGTGGAAGAATTCGTCAATGACCGCTCGCCGAATGCGTACGAGAAAATTGTGGACCGTCTGCTGGGCTCGCCGCAATATGCCGAAAAGCAGGCCATGCATTGGCTCGACGCGGTGCGCTACGCGGACACCTGCGGGTTCCACGGCGACAATCCGCTGCCGGCGTGGCCGTATCGCGATTACGTGCTGCGCGCTTTTCGCGACAACAAGCCATTTGACGAATTCACGCGCGAGCAACTGGCGGGCGATCTGCTACCGAACGCGACGGTTGAACAAAAAGTTGCTTCTGCATACAACCGCCTGAACCGCACTTCGGCCGAGGGCGGCCTGCAGCCCAAAGAGTACCTGGCGAAATACGGCGCCGACCGCGTGCGCACGCTGAGCGCGGTCTGGCTGGGCTCTACGATGGGCTGCGCCGAATGCCACGACCACAAATTCGATCCATTTCTGTCCAAAGATTTCTACTCGATGAAGGCGTTTTTCGCCGACATCAAAGAGACGGGATTGGTGCCGGACCAGGGTCCGGAAGCCTGGGGCAGCCAGCTGGCGCTGCCCACCGCGGAGCAACGCACGCGGCTTGAGGCGCTCACGCACAAAGTTTTTGACACACGCTGCAAGCTGGACGACAAGGCCGAGAGTCTGATGGTCCGGCGGCGCGAATGGGAGAAGGACTTACTGGCGCGCTACGAAGCGGGCGAGCTGAACTGGCGTTTCCAAAGACCGCTTTCGGCGGCGGCTAACCAGGCGAAGCTCACGATTTACAACGAAGAACTGGTGGAGGCCAACGAGAGCGAAGGCGCGAGTTTAGTGACGCGCCGCGTGCCCGGAAACGGTCTCATTATCGCCAGCGGCCCCAACCCGGATAACGAAATGTACACCGTCACTTTCAAACCCGGCGAGGGCGCCTGGACGGCGTTGGGTCTGGAAGTGGACAGCGATGAGAGCCTGCCGGGCGCGGCCGTAGCGCGAGGCGCGGATCGTTTTGTGGTGAGCGAGCTGGAAGCGGAATTGTCGCTCGACGGAGCGCAGCCCGCGCAAAAGCTCAGCTTTATTCTGGCGACTACGAATGCCAATCCGGCGGCCGACCTTCCCGCGATGGGCGCGATTGACGGCAATCCGAAAACCGGTTGGGGCGTTTCCACTTATGGCGGCGTGCGCGATCCGTTCCTGGCGCTGCGGTTTCCGGAAAAGGTCAAGACTCGGGCTAATTCCGTGATCACGGTGCGTCTGCATCAAAGCTCGGAATACCGGCGGGCGACGATTGGGCGTTTCCGCCTGGCGCTTTCGGCGGGCGAATATTCCTGGCCGGAAGCGCAGAACCAGACGGCGCGAAGAAAAGAGTCGAAGGAGCCGGATACTCCGGTGAATGGCGGCCTGCCGCTGCGCGTTTATCGAGCCATTCGCATTCCTGAAGCTGATCGCGACAACGATCAGAACAACGCCGTGCGCGATCATTTCGAATGGTCGGCGCCGGAACTGGCGCCGATGCGCATCGAAGTTGCCAAGCTGGAAACGGAGCGGGGCCTGCTCGACACGGCCATCCCCAAAGTTGTGGTGACGGAAGCAACCACGCCGCGCGTGACGCGCATTCTGCCGCGGGCCAATTGGATGGACGAGACCAGCCCGATCGTCGAGCCGGCTGTTCCCGTGTTTCTTGGCAAGTTGGAAACCGGAGACCGCCGGGCGACGCGCCTCGATCTGGCCAACTGGCTGGTATCGCCGGAAAATCCGCTGACCGCGCGCACCTTTGTGAATCGCACTTGGCGGGAATTTTTCGGTACGGGATTGACCAAAGTCCTGGAAGATCTCGGCTCGCAGGGCGAGTGGCCGACGTATCTGGATCTGCTGGATTGGCTGGCCGCGGAATTCATGCAGCCGTCTGTCCAGGCCGAAGGCACGCATGCCTGGGACGTGCGCCACTTGATCCGCACCATCGTGCTGAGCCATACCTACCGGCAATCGTCGCAGAGCAATCCGCAACTGGACGAGAAGGATTTCGACAATCATTTGCTGGCGCGGCAAACGCGGGTCCGTGTGGATGCGGAAGTGGTGCGCGATACCGCGCTCGAAGTTTCCGGCCTGCTGGTGGAAAAATTCGGCGGGCCCAGCGTAAAGCCATATCAGCCGGATGGCTACCTGGCCGCATTGAATTTCCCTAAGCGGGAATATGCGGCGAGCCGATCTGAAGACTTGTACCGGCGCGGCGTTTACACCTACTGGCAGCGCACCTTCCTGCATCCGAGCCTGGCGACTTTCGATGCGCCCACGCGCGAGGAGTGCACCGTCAACCGCGTGAACTCCAATACGCCACTGCAGGCGCTGGTGCTGCTCAACGATCCCATTTACGTGGAAGCCGCGCGCGTATTCGCGCAGAACATTCTGCAGCAGGGCGGACGCAGCATGAAGAGCCGTCTGGACTGGGCTTTTCTGCGCGCGCTCAGCCGGCAGCCCACACCGGAGGAACGGCGCATCCTCACTGAATTGCACCGCAAGAATCTGGCGCGCTTCCGGACGGACCAGACCGGTGCCGGCCACCTGGCCCGTGCCGGTGAAGCGCCCGGGGCGCCTAACGAGAAGGCGAGCGACCTCGCCGCCATGACCAGCGTGGCGCGCGTGATCCTCAACCTGCACGAAGTGATTACACGGAATTAAGGGGGAGACCCATGGAGACTATGGACCCATTCGATTCATTCACTCGCGACATTCATCGCCGGACATTTTTAGGGCGAGGCATGGCGGGTCTCGGCGTCCTGGCGCTCAATTCCCTGTTGAACCCCCGTCTGTTTGCGGCCGATGCCAGCGTCCGCTGGCGGGGCGTGGTCCAGCCGCTGCATCATCCGGCCAAAGCCAAACGCGTGATTTTTCTCTACCAGGCGGGCGGGCCGTCGCACATTGAGACGTTCGACTACAAACCGAAGCTTGCCGAGATGCATGGCAAGCCCATGCCGGAATCGTTCACCAAAGGGCAGCAGATTGCGCAACTGCAGGGCAAGCCGTTGATCTGCTTCGGCCCGCAGCACGAGTTTGAGACCTTTGGAAAATCCGGGCAACGCCTTTGCAAACTGTTCCCGCACATGGGCAGCGTCGCCGACGACGTTTGCATCATCCGCTCGATGTACACCGAGCAGATCAACCACGACCCGGCGCACACCGTGATGAACACCGGCTCGATCATCACCGGCAGGCCCAGCATGGGTTCCTGGATGCTGTATGGGCTGGGCGCGGATGCCGAGGATCTGCCCGGCTTTGTCGTACTGATGTCGGCGGGCAGAGGCGGGCAGATGCAGCCGATCGCGGCGCGGCAGTGGTCCGCGGGCTTTCTGCCCAGCAAGTTTCAGGGCGTCAAGCTCAATTCCATTGGCGATCCGGTGCAGTACATCGAAAATCCCAAAGGGCTCAACGCGGATGTCCAGCGCGATTCCATCGACGCCATCAATGCGTTGAACCGCTCGCGCAACAAGACGATTCAGGATCCGGAAATTCTTACGCGCATCGCGCAGTATGAAATGGCTTTCAAGATGCAGACCAGCGTTCCCGGGTTGGTCGACATGAGCAAAGAGCCGCAGCGCGTGCTGGACATGTATGGCGCGAAACCCGGCGATGGCTCGTTCGCTTCGAATTGTCTGCTGGCCCGCAGGCTGGCCGAGCGCGGCGTTCGCTTTATCCAGCTCTATCATCGCGATTGGGATCACCATGGCGGCGTGAAGGTGAACGTGGCCATCAAAGCGGAAGAAGTGGACCGGCCCACCGCGGCGCTGATCACCGATTTAAAAGAGCGCGGCATGCTGGACGATACGCTGGTGGTGTGGGGCGGGGAATTCGGGCGCACGCCGATGTCGCAGGGCGGCGATGGGCGCGATCACCACATCAAGGGGTTCTCGTACATGCTGGCCGGGGGCGGGATCAAGGGCGGGATTAGCTATGGCACGACCGACGACATGGGCTATGCGGCGCAGGAGAATCCGGTCAGCGTGCACGATTTCCACGCCACGATGCTGCATTTGCTGGGCGTCGATCATCTGCGTCTGACGGTGAAATTTCAGGGGATGGACGCGCGGCTTACCGGGGTGTCGGGGGACGTCGTGAAAGATATTCTGGTTTAAGACATTTCTCGCAGAGGCGCAGAGAACGCAGAGAAAACCTAAGAAATAATTAAGTGTTAGGTAGTTCTCGCAGAACCAAGAATTCTTATGTGTTGGTTTTCTCTGCGCCTCTGCGAGAAAATGTGTTTGGGTTTATCTTGCCCGCCGCTTCTTGGTTGCCGGCACTTCTTCTTCAGCTGACACCGCTGTTGCCGAACGCGCTGGTTTCTTCTGCTCCGCGAGGCTCTTTTTCAGCGCTTCCATGATGTCGATCACGGGCGCAATCTGGGGCGCCGGAGTGGCAACTACCTTGTGGCCTTCCAGCTTGGCCTGGATCATGCGCTGCAAATTTTCCCGGTACGTGTCTTTGTATTTCTTCGGCTCGAAATCGGCGACCAGCGCTTCGATCAGCATTTTGGCTAGCGCCAGCTCCTTTTCCTGCACGACGCTGGTGTCGGTGCGGAATTCTTCCACTTGCCGGATCTCGTCGTTGTAGAACATGGTGTGCAACACCACGCCCTTATCGCCTGGGCGCAGAATCACGATGTGCTCGCGGTTGTGCATGGCGAGCTTGGCGACGGCGTAGTACTTGCTCTCGCGAATGGCTTGGAACAGCAGCGCGTAGGGCTTGTCGCCGCCTTCATCCGGCGCCATGTAGTAGGAGCTTTCCAGATAGATGGGGTCCACCTGGTCGGCTTTGACGAACTCCAGGATCTCCATCACCTTGGCCGTCTTGGGAGCGACCTTCTTGATCTCTTCGTCTTCGATGACGACGTATTGATCTTTCTCGTACTCGTAGCCTTTTACCAAATCGCTGCGCGGTACCGGCTTGTCTTCGGCAAGGCAGTAGGTCACCTGCTTGATGCGGGAATGGTCGTCCTTATGCAGCAAGTTGAAGCTAACTGTCTCGCCGCGCGCGGCGCTAAACAGGCGCACGGGAAAAGATACGAGACCAAAAGTCAGATGCCCTTTCCATACGCTGCTGGCCACGTTTGTTACCTCACTTTGGCAGCTTCACATTGAAGCGCTTCTAACACCGATATCATGAGACGGCGAGGTTTTCAAGCCGGGGATGCCACTCGAGGAATACGCTCGAAAACGAAAATTCAGCAAGACGCCGGAGCCTGCGCCGGCGCCGGAATCGCCTAAACCCAGCCCCACGGGGATGAGTTTTTGCGTGCAGCGCCATGACGCCTCGCGTTTGCACTACGATTTTCGCCTGGAAATGTCGGGAACATTAAAGTCCTGGGCTGTTCCCAAGGGCCCGACGCTCGATCCGGCATCGAAGCGGCTGGCGGCGATGGTGGAAGACCATCCGCTGGACTATGGCGGCTTCGAAGGCATCATTCCCAAAGGCAATTACGGAGCGGGCAGCGTGATGCTGTGGGACCGGGGAACCTACGAACTCATAGGTGAAAAGTCCGGCGAAGAGCAGATCCAACGCGGCGATTTGAAGTTCCGCCTCTACGGCGAAAAGCTCAAGGGTGAATTCGCCATCGTGCTCATGAAGGGGCGCGGCAAGGGCAACGAGTGGCTTCTGCTCAAGAAAAAAGATGCCGAGGCGCGCCCGGGGTGGGACATCGAAGAGTTTGCCCGCAGCGTCCTCACCGGACGCACGCAGGAAGAGATTGCCAAAGGCGTCTCGCGCGACGCCGGCGAACATGCCCACGTCAAACTTGCGTCCGTGAAGGGCGCGAAGCGCGCGGAAATGCCGAAGTCGATCGAGCCGATGACTTCGTTCCTGGTCGACACGCCGCCCAAGGGCGATCAGTGGCTGTTTGAAATCAAATGGGACGGCATTCGCGCCATCTGTTTTCTGGAGGATCACAAGGTACGTCTGGTTTCGCGCAACGGGAATCCGTGTGAGCGCCAGTATCCCGAGCTCAGCGTGATTGGGCATCAAATCGCAGCTAAGCAAGCGGTGCTGGACGGGGAGATCGCCGTGCTCGATCCGCAGGGCGTTTCACGGTTTGCCATGATCCAGTCGCGGATTTCGGTGGCCGATCCGAACTCGATCGCGCATCTGGCGCGCAAGACGCCGGTGGTCTATTTTGTTTTCGACCTGTTGTATCTGGATGGCTACGATTTGCGCGCCGTGCCGCTGATCGAGCGCAAGCGCCTGCTCGCGTCGATCGTAACGCCGTCGCCGGTGCTGCGCTACTCGGAGCACTTCAGCAATAACGGAGCGGAAATGCTGGCGGCGGCGCGCGCGACCGGTCTCGAAGGCATCCTCGCCAAGAACGCGAATAGCGCCTACGAACCCAAGCGCAGCCGGAATTGGCTCAAGCTCAAAGTGGTGGCGCAGCAGGAATTCGTCATCTGCGGTTACACCGAAGGCGAGCGCGATTATTTCAGCTCGCTGGTGCTGGGGCTTTACGAAAAAGGCAAGCTGGTGTGGGTGGGCAACGTGGGCACGGGCTTCGATCAGAAGATGCTCGAAATGCTCCACGGCCGCCTGGAGCCGCTGGTGACGGCGCGCTCGCCGTTCGCCAAAACGGAGAAAATGCTGCGCGAGGCGATTTGGGTTCGCCCCGAACTGGTGTGCGCGGTGAAGTTCGCCAATTGGACTCAGGATGAGCATTTGCGGGCGCCTGTGTTTCTCGGCTTGCGGCCGGATGTCCGGCCTGAGGAGTGCGTGCGGGAGAAGGAACTGCCGGTGGAGGACGATGCGGCGGACGATCCCGTAGAGGATCCTCCCGCGCCCACGGCTGCGCGCCCGCCTTTGCTCACCGGCAAACAGGAAGAAGTGGCGATGACTGTCGAGGGCCGGCGGCTGAAGTTCACCAACCTGAACAAAATTTATTTCCCCGCCGACGGTTACACCAAACGCGACCTGCTGAATTTTTACGACGCCGTCGCCGATCTTCTGCTGCCTTACCTCAAGGACCGGCCGCTGTCTCTCAAACGCTATCCCGACGGGATCGATCACGATTTCTTTTTTCAGAAGGACGTTCCCGCTTCCTTCGCGTCCTGGATGCGCACCGAGCCGATTCCCTCCGAGCACAAGCAGAAGCCCATCCGTTTCGCGCTGGCCGAAGATCGCGCCAGCCTGCTGTATCTGGCCAATCTGGGATGCATCGATCACAACCCGTGGATGAGCCGGGTGGGGTCGCTCGAGCATCCGGATTTCATTCTGATCGATCTCGACCCGCAGGGCTGCGAGTACGACAAGATTATCGAAGCGGCGCAATTGGTTCGCAAGAAATTGGACCTGGTGGGCCTCGAAGGCTATCCCAAGACCACCGGCGGCGACGGGATGCACATCTATGTGCCGCTGGAACCGGTTTACACCTACGAGCAATCGCGAACGTTCGCCGAAATCATCGGGCGATTGGTGGCGGCGGAGCGTCCCGACCTGTTTACCACGCCGCGGTCCGTCTCCAAGCGCCAGCACGGCAGGGTTTATTTTGATTACTTGCAGAACGGAGAATCGAAGACCATTGCCGCGCCTTACGTGGTTCGCGCGCATCCCGGCGCGCCGGTGGCGACGCCGCTTGCCTGGCGGGAAGTGACGCCGGGGCTGCTGCCGACGCAGTTCCATATTCGCAATGCAATGGACCGGTTTGCCCGCGTCGGAGATCTTTTCAGCGGCGTGCTGACGAATTTGCAGCGGCTGGAAAAAGGCATGGAGAAGTTGGAAGGCCTGTTGAAGTGAAGTGGGGCAGGTCCCCGACCTGCCAATTCTGGAAAACCGGCAGGTCGGGGACCTGCCCCACTTTAGTGCCGGTGGCTGTGTCCGGCTTCGACTACCGGGATCACGCAGCCGCTGGCCGCGACCTCGCAGCCCACGTGCTCGAACTGCACGGTGGTGTGGCGAATGTGGAAGCGGTCGCAGAGCACTTGATTCAACTGGCGCAGGGTGCGGTCGCTGGCGGAAGGCGGCAGGTCCTCGATCAGCACATGGCAGCTTAAGGCATGAGTGCTCGATCCCAGGCTCCAGATGTGCAGGTCATGCACGTCGAGCACGCCGTCCACGCCGCGCATAGCCGCTACCACGGACGACAGGTCGATCCCGCGCGGCAGCCCTTCGAGCAAAATGTTCAGCGATTCCTTGATGATGTCGCGCGCCGTCCAGATGATCAGCAGGGCGATGATGATGGAGAGCGCCGGGTCGATCTGGTGCCAACCGGTGTAGATCATGGCCACGGCGCCGATGATGATGGCGATCGATCCCAGCAAGTCGCCCAGCATGTGGACGAAGGCGCTGCGCACATTGAGATCGCTGTGTTGGGCGATGCGCAGCCCCCACATGATACCCGCGTTCAGCACGATGCCCAGACCCGCGACCACGATCATGGTCCGCTCCGCCACCTCGACCGGATGCAGCAGGCGTTGGTAGCTTTCGTAAAAAATCCAGCCGGAAAGCACCAGCAGGGTGAGCGCATTCACAAAGGCCGCGAGCACGCCGGCGCGCTGATAGCCGAAGGTCTTTATTTCGTCGGCCGGTTTGGATTGCAGGTAAAAGCCGAACCAGGCCAGCGCCAGCGCGAGCGCGTCGGTGATGTTGTGGCCGGCGTCGGAAATTAAAGCCAGGCTGTGCGCCTGGACCCCGGCCACGAATTCGACCAGCACAAAGACAGTTGTGGCTAGCAGGGACCATGCCAAAACTCGCCCGGTCCCGAGGCCGTGACTGTGGCTGTGCGCGTGCACCTGGACTCCACCTTCAGTGTACAACCAGCGGCGTTTAGCGCGGCGTGATCAGGCCGCCGAGCTTGTCCTGCTCCCCCGCAGCGGAGCGTGGGAAGCGCGTGGAATAAGCCTCCAGATACTTCAGCCCCGCGCCGGTATTGTAGATCACGATTTTCTCGTTGCTCTTCAGGAAGCCGTTGGCGAGCAATTTCTCCAACGCTGAAACGCAGGCCGCACCCTCGGGCGCGATGAACAGGCCTTCCTCCGATGCCAGGCGAATTCCGGCGTCGAGCAGTTCCGTATCGCTGACGGCAATGGCCGTGCCGCCGCTCGAACGGACGGCATCGAGTATCAGGAAATCTCCAAGCGGCTTGGGGACGCGTAGACCGCTGGCCACGGTGTAAGCATTTTGCCAAACCGTGCTGCGGGCATCGCCCTGCTGAAAGGCGCGAACTACGGGCTGGCAACCCTCCACCTGCACGGCGATCATCTTGGGCCGCTTAGGGCCGATCCAACCGAGCGCCTCCATTTCGGCAAAGGCTTTCCACATGCCGATGATGCCCACGCCGCCGCCGGTGGGATAGAACAGCGCATCCGGCAATTCCCAGTTCATTTGCTCGGCGAGCTCGTAGCCCATCGTCTTTTTGCCTTCGATGCGATACGGCTCTTTCAGCGTGGTGACGTCGAACCAGCCTTCCTTTTCGGCTCCGGCGGCCACCATGCGGGCGCAGTCGCTGATCAGGCCGTCGACCAGAGTGACGCGGGCGCCGTAGGCCTTACATTCGACGAAATTGGCTTGCGGCACGTCGCGCGGCATGAAGATATGGGCTTCGAGGCCCGCCGCCGCCGCATAGGCCGCCATGGCGCTCGCGGCGTTGCCAGCCGATGGGATGGCCAGCTTGCGTATTCCCAGCTCCACCGCCATGGAAACGGCGCAGGAGAGCCCACGCGCCTTGAACGAGCCGGTGGGATTCAGGCCTTCGTCCTTGACCCAGAGCTGCTGCGCCCCCAGGCGGCCTCCCAGGCGCGGCGTACGCACCAGCGGCGTCATTCCCTCGCCCAATGAGACAATAGAGGCGTGACAGGTCACTGGCAGGACCGGGGCATAGCGCCACATCGTGTTGGGTGCGGTTTTGAGCTGCTCGCGCGACCATTGTTGCCGAATTCGAGCCAGATCGTAGCGGACCAGCAGAGGCCCGCCGCAAGGGCACAGGTTATGAACTTTGCCGCGCTCGAAGTTCTGCTTGCACAGACTGCATTCCAGATGCGTCAAAGCTGTTAGAGTATCCATGAGGCGATTTTTCTATCTTACTGGAAACAGGCATGGTTAGGACGCTGATCGTAGTTCTGGCGCTGACGGTCACGGCTTGGGCCGGTGAATATGCCGTGCTGGGCTCAGGATTCCGCATCCATGTGGATCGCCATGAGTCGGCCGGCAAGGTGGTCCGGCTTTACTACGGTAGCGGCGTTACTGAGTTGGCGGCCGACGCGATTGTGGGTTTCGAAGCCGATGAGATCGTGGCCGAAAAAGCCTCCGAGCCGGCCGCGGTAACAACTCCTGTTGCTGCGCCCTCCAGTCCACGCGCGCTCGTCGAAGAAGCGGCTCGCAAGCACGGCCTGCCGCCGGAGTTCCTGCACAGCGTGGCGGCAGCCGAATCAGGCTACCGCGCCGATGCCGTGTCTCCCAAGGGCGCGATCGGTCTAATGCAAATGATGCCCGGGACGGCCAAGGCTTACGGCGCCGATGCGTCCGTACCGGAACAGAACGTGGACGCCGGCGCGCGGTACTTGCGCGACCTGCTGTTGAAATACCGCGGAGACGATCATCAGGTGAGCCGGGCGCTGGCCGCGTACAACGCCGGGCCGGGCGCCGTAGAGCGCTACCATGGCGTTCCTCCCTACCAGGAAACGCAGGATTACGTGGCGCGCGTGATTCGCGATTACACCAAGCGCAAAACTACTTCGCCGAAAACGCCAGATCGATCTTCGCCGCCAGAATAAAATCGTTCTCGCTCAGGCCGTTGATCTTGTGCGTGTAGGTTGTGACTTCGGCTTTGCCCCACGCCAGCAGGATGTCGGGATGATGGAATTCCTCTTCCGCCACCGCGCCGACCCGATTGACGAAGTCCAACGCTTTCTTGAAGTCCGGAAACGTGAAGCTCCTGGTGATGTGGTGCCCGTCGATCACCTTCCAGTCGGGAAATTGCGCGGCAAATTTCTCCAGCTCCTGACCGGCGAGCGGAGGGACGCCGCCCCGGCACGGCACGCAATGTTTGACGGCCAGCCCGCTGGCTCCGGATGCACCCATATGGTTCTCCTTCGTACCGCCGTACCAGGCTGTGTGGCAATTCAGTACTAGCCCCGGATTGAACCTTCCCGGCTATTGTGACGGCAGACGTTAGATTCCATCATAACAACGGAGCCAAAAGCCTTCTATCATGCAAGACACATATCAAGTCGATCGACGGGCGGCGGACCGCTTTCCGCTGGAACGTGAGGCGCGTTTCACGGTATTGGACACGCGCGCCACCGCGCAGTTCGGCAAATGCCGCACGATCAACATGAGCTCGCGCGCGATTCTAATCCGCAGCGAAGTGCGATTAGTTGAAGGCAAGCGGCTGGAACTGACGGTGAGCTGGCCGGCGCTGCTGAACGATACCTGCCCATTGAAGCTGGTGGCTTTGGGCCGGGTAATCCGGTCCAATTTCGAGGAAGCCGTGATCGAGATCGAGCGCTACGAATTCCGCACGCAGGGCGCGGCGGGGGTTTAGGTTGCGCATGCCTATTCGCCTTCTTTTCGGATAGAGTAAAGAGGGAGCAGAGACTTGAACGTAGCGATCGAAATCCCGGACGAGGTAGCGCGCCAGCTACAGGCTCGATCCGGCGAAGTTTCGCGGGCGGTGTTGGAGGCCGTGGCCGTCGAGGCTTACCGCTCAGGAACGATCACACCCCTTCAAGTCCAGCAAATGCTTGGTCTGTCTTCGCGCTGGGAAGTAGAATCCTTTCTGCGGCAAGCCGGAGCCTACCACGAGTACACTATGGCAGACCTGGAGCAGGACATCGCCGCGATTCGTGCCGCCTCAGGGCATTAGAAATCTTTCCAGCATCGCCTTCAACAGCTCCGGTGGATAGCGAAAGTTGGTTTTTGCCAGCTTCTCAAAGGCTGTGGCGAGATCAATTAATCCAAGGCCGGCGCTGTCAGCTAGGATGCCGAGAACGCCGGAGACCCTTAATCCCTTTTCAGTGGCAAAACGGCGTGCCGACTTCTCATCCAGTAGAATGACGTCGGCGTTCACGGCCTGCGCTAGCGCGATGGCAGCTCGCTCACCTGCTTGCAGCCGCGGGACCGGCGCCGGGTCCGAGGGCGCGTCGCTTACAGTGATCCACGCCGGAGGGTTGGCGGCCCAGGAGCGAACGGATGCTGGGGCGCCCTGGGCCAGCAGTTCATCCCGCACTTCGGGCGGAATTAGAACCTGCTGAAACAACTGCGCCAGCAAGTCGGTCTCTCCGATCAAGATGAGATAGCAGATCGGCGAAGCGTCGGCCACTGCAATAGGGCCACTCATCTCTTCAGCGGATCTTCCACCCACGGCGGCGTGGCTTCGATGAGTCTGCCGAGCTCCGGCTCAAGCGCTTCCATCTTCTGCTTCATTTCCCAGGCGATTTCGCGGTAGCTGAAGTGGCCCTTCACGCCGCTGCGCACTCGCGAAATGTATTCGGCCTCGGCGAAATCCATCTTGAAGAGGAAGCGCGAGCGCGCGCCGAACGGCAGCAGGTAATGCGCGCCGGGAGCGGGCAGCGCGTGCATCTGGTCGAACGCGTTGCGCATGGCGGCTTCGTAGATGGCCGTCACGCCCGAATCGGCTACGGCCGCGGGAGTGTCGAAGCCCAATTGCCCGCTATAGGCCTGCCGGTACTGTTGGCAGCGGCGATGGCGGTGGAGATCGCGATACGCGCCCAAGTCGATCGCCATGTCGAAGGCGTACAGCCCGCCGCGAAAGGCGCGCAGCATGTCGTCGCGGCGGCTGCGCGATTGCAAAGCCACGTCCAGCACCTCGGCGCGGCGCGCGGCGCTCCAGGTCCGGGCGCTTTCGTAGAGCTCGCGGAACGGGCGATCGGTCACTGGATAGAGCAACGTAGCCACGATGTCGGCAGCGACGTCGGTAGGCCGGATTAGGTCCACGCGCTCGGCGGCGGTCCCGGCGGCGGGCGGAAGATTTTGCGCGGCCCAACATTGCAGGTCGTGGCTCGAGCGCGTGAGATACTCATCGGGCTCGGCGTGGCGGGCGAGCGTCGGCGCGAGCGGCTCGCGTCCTGCCGATTCATCCCAAATGCAATCCGGCTCGGCCGCGCAGGCGGCGGCAATCTCTTCGCCCAAACTGCGCAGCTCTTCATATTCGGACGAGCGCAGCCGCTTGATCTGCTTTTCCAGCGTGCGGATGCTGGTTACCTGGCCGACGTTGGTGGGCACGCCCCAGAACAGCAGGTAGCGCGCCACGTCGAAAGCCCGCGCCTTGAGGTTGCGCTGGTAGGCGTCGGGTCTCATCTCCTCGGGCCGTGGCAGTTTCTCGCTCAGATGCGCGAACACGCGGGCGTGAACTTCGCCATAGGCGCGCAGCAGGGCCTCTCCCGCTAACTGATACGCCGCCGCGTCCGCATCGCCGAATTCCCGCGGCGTGATGAAACCGGAGCGCGAAAAGTCCTGATAGCGCGACGATTTCGCCTGCCCGTCCCACAGCGTTTCGTCTTCGATTTCCGTCGCCGCCAGCTCCGACATGCCTTCGAAACACAGCACCGTATGGCCGAGGTCGGCGATAGAGGCGTGTCCGTATTGGAAGTAATAATGCTCGAGAAAATTCTGCGTGTTATGCGTGCGCACCCATTCGAGCGATTGCACGATGGAATCCGGAGAGCGGCTGTAGCGGGCCAGCGCGTAGGCGCATTTCTCGGGCGGCATCGGCGAAACGGTAAAAACGCGCTTAGGTTGGCTAGACATGGGGACCACGTTATTATCGGATGCGATGAAGATCAGGATCAAACGGTTGTCGGAGGCGGCGTTTCTGCCCGAGTACGCGCACGGTCCGGAAGAAGACGCCGGTCTGGATTTGCGGGCGATGGAAGCGGCGACGCTTGCGCCCGGCGTTCCGCGGACCGTGGCGACCGGCATCGCCATCGAGCTTCCGCCCGGATACGAAGCGCAGCTGCGCCCGCGCAGCGGCCTGGCGCTCAAGCACGCGATCACGCTGCCCAATAGTCCGGCTACGATTGATCCCGGTTATCGCGGCGAGATTCGCGTGATTCTGCTGAACATGGGAAAAACGGCCTACGAAATTCAGGCTGGCGACCGCATCGCGCAAATGGTGATCGCGCGCTACGAAAAGGTCGAGTGGGAAGAGGGTGAACTGGGAGATTCAGCGCGCGGCGCGGGCGGGTTTGGATCTTCGGGAAGGTAGGATGCCATGACGCCATCACCTGCCGCGCCTGAGAAAACATACACCTTCGTGCTCATCATTTGGGCCGTGATGTTCGCCAGCGTTGGCATGTACTATTACCTGGTCAGAACCGTTCTCCAGCCGCCCAAGACCGATCCCAACCCGTTGCTGGCGTATATTTTGCTCAGCCTGTCGATCCTGATGGTGCTGGCGAGTCTTTACTTTAGAACGCGCTTCGGAGCGAGCGAGGGCCAGGCGCGCACGCTGGCAAAAGTCCAGGCAGGTTACATTATCGCGCTGGCGTTTGCCGAGGCCCCGGCGCTGTACGGCCTGGTGGTCTTCGCCACAAGCGGATGGCCGCAGTATTGGATCTTTTTTTCGATAAGCGTGATCGCATTCATCCTCAATTTCCCGCGCCGCGATGCCTTTGAGCAGGCCTCTCCTTGACAGTCTAGGAGGACCGTTGTATTCTACCTCTAGACGCTCTAGGAGTGTGGATGTGAGCAAACCCGTCGAACTCTTGCAAGGCACTCTCGACATGCTGATCCTAAAAGCCGTCTCCCTCGGGCCGCTGCATGGCTACGGCATCCTCTTGCGTATCCAGCAGATCTCGAAGGAAGTGCTGCAAATCCAGCAAGGCTCGCTCTACCCGGCTCTCTATCGCCTGGAGCATCAGGGTTGGATCGCCTCCGAATGGGGCGAATCGGAAAACAACCGCAAGGCCAAGTTCTACCGGCTCACCGCCGCCGGCCGCAAACAACTGCTGCTGGAGCGCGATCAGTGGAGCCGCCTCTCCTCCGCCGTCACCGGCGTCCTCAACGCCATTCCGGAAGAGTTGTAGGCGCAGTTGCGACTGACAGGGGTTTGATAGCATCATGGTTAGGTTCGGTTTTGCCAATGGGCGAGTAGCTCAGTTGGGAGAGCGCCGCACTCGCACTGCGGAGGCCGTGGGTTCGACTCCCATCTCGTCCACCAATCCCCATTAGGTTTTTAGACATCGTGCCTCAGCCTGACCTGAACTGGCAGCTCCAAAAAATGCGCAAGGAATGGGATGCGCGCGCCCGGGAAAATGCGCGCCATTACGTCAACACCGCGCGCGCCAGCTGGACCGACGCTGAATTCTTCTCGAGCGGCGAGCAAACCGTGGCCGAAGAGATTCTTACCGACATGACCAACATCTGCCAGGGCCGGAATCCGCAGGAAATGCGGGTTCTCGAGATCGGCTGCGGTGTGGGCCGCGTGACGCTGCCGCTGTCGCACCTGTTTGGCGAAGTATACGGCGTGGATATCAGCTCGGAAATGATCCGCCAGGCAGCAGTCACCCTCGCGGGCCGGCCTAACGCCCACCCCTTGCAGAACAATGGCATGGATCTCAGCGTGCTGCCGGTTGGAATCGAATTCGATTTCGCCTTCTCGACGATCGTGTTCCAGCACATTCCGCGGCGGGAAGTGATCGAGAGCTACGTGCGGGAAGTGCACCGGGTGCTGCGTCCCGGGGCCTTGTTCAAATTTCAGGTGCAGGGCTACACGGCGGTTTCATCGTCGCCGGACAATACCTGGCTGGGCGTGCCGTTTACCGACGAAGAAGCCGTGGACATGGCCAACCGCAACGGCTTCGAGCCGCGCTACCGCATCGGCGCCGGCGAGCAGCACTTCTGGCTCTGGTTTTTCAAGAATCCGGCTTAGCGTCCGGCTCAGGCCCCGGATTTTGGCTGTCCGGCTGACCCTTGCGGCGCGCCTCCCAGTAGCGTTTCATGCGCTCTGAGACCTGCCGGCGGGCCTGCGCGTCCATGGTCTTGCGGCCGCGCCGTTTCTTCTCGGGCGCGGCGTCTCCGCGCTGCTTCTGCATTCCTTCCAGATGCGCGATGGCCCGGTCCAGCCGTTCCTTCTCAGCCAGCAGTTCTTTTATGGCCTGATGGATATTCATCCACGCCCTCCAGAGCTGTCGAGTCGAACCTTAACGCATCAGGAATGGCCAGTGCGGCACAATCCGCAAATGATATTTCAACATGGCCGCATAAACCAGCGCGGCGAGAACCGCTAGCACGATCACGGTCCATTTGATCACCTTGGCCCACGGGAACTTCCGATGCTCCCGGTGCAGCACCAGCAGGTAGCTAGCGAAAATCCCTACGTAGAATAGCGCACACATGGGGGTGGCGAACAGCACCAGATTAAAAACGTCCGGCGTGGGCGTGATAATGGCCGCCAGAATCACGATCCCCAGAATGGCGTAGCGGCTGTTCTTAATCAGGAAGCGCGGGCTGACGACGTGCAGCAGCGTGAGAAAGAAAATCAGGATCGGCAGCTCGAATACCAGCGCGATCCCGAGCATCACGTTGACGAAAAGGTCGAAATACTCGGTCACCGAGACCATCGCCGCGACGCCGCTATCGCGTCCCAGGCCCAGCAGGAAGGTCAGCCCGTAGCGAAACGCCACAAAGTAGCCGAAACAGCCGCCCAGAAGGAACAAACCCGCCGAGCAGAGCACCAAAGGGCTGGCCCAGCGCCGTTCGTTCTTGGCAAACCCAGGCGCCATGAAAGCCCAGATCTGGTAGAGAATCCAGGGCGCGGAGAGAAATACCGCCGCCAGGATGGGCATCTTCAGCCAGATGATGTTGAACGCCTCCATGGGCGCAATCTGCGTGAGTTGGGGAGGCCCGCCATTCACGCCCTTGATGCCTAACGTGGTGAGCGCATCCACCGCCGGCGCCTGAACGAAATGCCACAGCTCTTTACTGAACGTGAGGCTGGCGGCAAAGGCCACGCCCACGCCTATGAGCATCAGGAAAATGCGGCGGCGCAGCTCTTCCAGGTGCTCCATGAACGACATGCGCAGCATGCCGTCCTCATCGTGATCGTCGTCCGGACCCGAAGGTGGCGGCGGCAGCGTCGCCGACCCGCCCCCGCCCAAAGCCGGAGAGCTCGCCGGCGGCGGCGCCGCTTCCGGCGGAAATGCCATGCTGGCCGGAGTGGCAATGCCCGCCGCGTACATCGGGTCATACACCGGCTCGACCGGTGCGGCGGGCGGCTCTCCGGACACATTTCCGCTTTCGGGAGCCTGCGCTCCCTTGGGCTCTTCGGGTGATGCCATTTAGCTCTTCTGTATGGTTTGCCCGGCTGCTGCTTCACCGTTCACCGGATGTACCGGAGTTGCCGGACCGACCGTAGTTGCCGTGGTCGCCGGTGTTGCCGGAGGAACGGATTCGGCTGCTCCCAGCGCGGGAACTGCCGTTGCTGCCAATGCCGTCGATTCAGCGCCCTGAGGTGCGGATGCGCTTGTAGTGGTTGGAAGGGATGCGGGGGAATCATGCGACACGGAGCCGTAAGGCGCACTCCCGTCGTAATAGGAAGAATAGTCGTACTGATGTTCGTTGAGGCTGAAATTGTTGGTAACTTCTTTCAGCGATGAATTCAACGATTCGTTCTCCCGCTCCAGGGTTTTCATCTCACGCTCGAACGTGGACTTCAGTTCGTTCGAAGCGCGGCGGAATTCGGCTAAACCCTTGGCCAGGTTCTTTCCCAGTTCAGGCAGCTTTTTAGGCCCAAAAATGAGAAGAGCGAGGACAAAGATGAAGACCGTCTCCTGCCAACCTAGCGGACCCATCTTGTGGTTGCCTCCAATTCGGGAATCAACTCAATGATAACGGGTGGCAGGGAGGGGGTCAACCTGGGGAGATTCTTCCACGCCTGCCACTCGTGCGGGCTTTAAGGCTGCGCGCGCTAAGACACGGCCACCACAGGGAAGCCTTCAGGGTCTCAGCAGAAGACAACGCTGGTCGGCGAATCGGGAATTGCACGCCACTCGACGCGGTTAGCCTCCGAATATTCCGGCGGAGCGGATCCTCCGGCTACTTCTTGTGTGCAGTGTGGCACGCCTTGCAAGAAGCTGCGACGCGTTGAAATTCTTTCTGCGCTCCGGCCGCATCCTTCGCATCCAGCGCTTTCAGTACGGCCTCGCTACCCTCGCGGAGTTCCTTGGTTGCGTCCGCCCAAGTAGCGTCTGGGCAGCGGCCGTCCGCCATCAGCACATGGCCGGATTCGGCCAGCATTTCTGCATTGGCTCGAGCTTCCTGCCAGGACTTATCGTCGGTGAGACCGGCCTGCAGCAATTTCCCCAACGATGTACATTGTGGACCGTTGACACACCTCATCCACGTCTTGGTTTCGAGCGGCCGTGTCTTTCCCTTCTGGATCTGCGCCTTCATCGAGCCGAGGAACAGAATCGCGCCCATCAATCCTAGCGCTGCAAATAGACTCGTCGACTTCATCACCTGTGCTCCTTTTCGAAAATAAAGTTTGTGTCGATTGACTACTCCTTTTACCGGAACGAACTTTGTCGACCAGTTGCTAGCCCACCGAAAATCGCCTCATCCGCCATCGCCGGAAAGGCGGAGGACGCGCACAGCGTCTGCCGCAATTCCGGCGAACAAGATCGCGCCTACCAACAATAGCCCGAGCGTCACGATCAGGATTAAACTCAGCTGCTCCGATCTCAGGTGCATGAAAGTCCCGCCGATGAGGGCAGCTTTGACTCCCATCGCCAACAGCAGCGAGACCAGCAGCAGCTTGCCGGTTAGGGCTCCGCCGGCCGCGATCATCCCCAGCGTGATCAGAAGCAGTACTCCCCAAGTGGCCCAGTAGATCTTGTAAGTCGTCATAGCTGGTTTCCTAGATCAGGTAGAACAATGTGAAAATAAATACCCAAACCAAATCCACAAAGTGCCAATACAGGCCCGCCAGCTCCACGCCTTCTGCCCGCGCCATCCCCATGCGGGACCTTACCGCGGTCATCGCCAGCACGATCACGCCACTGAGCACATGGCTCCCATGGAATCCGGTGAGCACGAAGAAGCACGCCCCGAATAGCGGCGCTCCCCAGGGATTGGATCCCAATCCGGCGCCCTCGCGGATCAGGCCCGTCCACTCGTAGGCCTGCATGCCGAGAAACGCACAGCCGCCGAGAACCGTCAATAAGAGGAACCGCAAGACCGTTTTCCGGTTGCCTTCCCGCGCAGCCGCCACCGCTGTTGCCATGGTGGCGCTGCTGCTGATGAGTGTGAAGGTCATGAGGGCGATGAAGTCCAGATGAAACATTCGGGAGCGATCCGGCCAGTCGGGACTGGCGAGCCGGATAAAGCCGTAGATGGCCAGAAAGCCGGCGAACACCAACCCGTCGCTGACGATGAACAGCCACATCATCAGCTTGCTCCAGCCGATTCCAAACGGCGAAACTCCTCCATCCCAATTTGCCGGTTGAGCCGCTGCGGTTATCTCCATTCAACTCTCCTATGAGGTTCTGAAATCACATCGCGACTGGCGCGATGCCGGGCGGCACAGTCTGCGGGGTACAATCGCTGGCGGCGCCGGGAACGCTGTAGTCATAGGGCCAACGGTGGACCTCCGGCAGTTCCTCTCCCCAGTTGCCATGCGGAGGAGGCGACGCGGTGGTCCATTCCAGGGTCGCCGCGTTCCACGGGTTGGGTTCCGCTTTGGCCCCGCGGAAGATGCTCCAGAAGAAGTTGAATAGGAAGATGAACTGCGCGGCGCCCAACACAAATGCCACCAGCGAAATATGTACTTGGGACTTGACCATGCCGCTCAGAAATTCGTACTTGTCGAACGCATAGTAGCGGCGCGGCATGCCCGCCAGTCCCTGATAGTGCATCACCAGGAATAGAGCGTAAAAGGTCGGAAAGGTCAGCCAGAAGTGCAACTTGGCCAGCCGGTCGCTCATCATGCGGCCGAACATTTTCGGGAACCAGTAGTACACCGCGGCGAAGGCCGCTAGCAGCGTGATCCCGCCGATCATCAGATGAAAGTGGCCGACGACAAAATACGTGTCGTGCAACTGGATGTCGGAAGTTGCGTTGCCCAGGAAGAGTCCCCCAAAACCGCCAGTCCCGAAGAACACGATCACCCCGATCACGAACAGCATGGGTGCCGGAAAACGCAGGCTGCCGCCCCAAAGGCTGGCAATCATGTTGACACCGATGATGGTGGAAGGCAGCGTGATCGAAAGGGTCCCGATGGCGAAGAATTCTCCCACGTAGGGACTCATGCCGCTGACATACATGTGATGGCCCCACACGATCATGCTCAGTATGGCGATGGCGTACAGACAGTAGATGGTCATGCGGTAACCGAATACCGGCTTACGCGTGAAGACGGGCAGCAGGTCGAGCGTGATGCCGAGCGCGGGAAGAATCAGCACATAGACTTCGGGGTGGCCGAGAAACCAAAACAAATGCTGCCACAGCAGCGGCGTTCCGCCTTTGTTGGGCAAAAGGTGATTACCGAAATACAACCCGGACGGCAAGTAAAAGCTGGTGCCGAAATGGCGATCGAACAGCAACAGGATGGCCGCTGCCAGCAGCGCCGGGAAAGTAAGCAGGCCGATGACCGAAGCGATGAACAAAGCCCAGACCACCAGCGGCATGCGCATCATCGACATGCCCTTGGTTCTTTGATCCAGAATCGTCGTCACAAAGTTCAATCCGCCCATGGTGAAAGAGATGATGAACAGCGCCATGCCCACGATCCACCACGTCTGCCCCCAATTCGAGCCGGGCACCGCGGAGCGGACCGCGCTCAGTGGTGGATAGGCCGTCCAGCCGGAGGCAGCCGCGCCGCCTTCTACAAAGAAAGAGCCCATCATGATCAGGCACCCGGGAACAATGGTCCAGAACGAGAGCATGTTCAGAAACGGAAACGCCATGTCCCGCGCGCCGATCTGCAGAGGGATCAGAAAGTTTCCAAATCCGCCGACCAGCGCCAGCGAGACCACGAAAAAGATCATGATGGTGCCGTGCATGGTGATCAGCGAGAGATAGAACTCCGGTTTCATGACGCCTCCTGCCATTCCGTCCGGAAATAGCTTGGAGAGCAGCGGCATATTCTGCCCCGGCCACGCCAGTTGAATGCGCATTAGCATGGCCAGAAGGCCGCCCACGATGCCCATGAACATGGCGGTGATCAGGTACTGAATCCCGATCACTTTGTGATCCTGGCTGAAAATATAGCGGCGCAGGAAACTCGACGGCTGGTGGACCGGATTGGCGAGTTCAGCCATTTTTCTTCTCCAGCAACCACTTTTCAAAATCTTCTGGCGTCATCACGATGAGAATCCCTCGCATCTCGTAGTGCCCGAATCCGCACAACTCCGCGCAGGCTAGCTCGAAGGTGCCAGTCTTATTGGGAACAAACCAGAGATCGATGGTCATCCCCGGCATCGAATCCTGTTTCACGCGCAGATTGGGCAGGAAAAAGCTGTGGATGACATCCTTCGAGCGAAGGCGGACTTTCACGGGCCGGTTCACGACAACGTGGATGATGTTCAGGTCGACGATGTCATCTTTGGCGCTGTCATCCTTTGGATCGACGCCCAATGGATTGTCGAGACTGATCAATTGCGGCGACGTCCGCCCAAACTTGCCGTCCGGGCCGGCATACCGGACATTCCATGCGAATTGCTCAGTAGTAACTTCCACGGTGAGGGCGCTCGAAGGCGCCGCTGACGCGAACACCTTGGCCCAGACCGGCATGCCCAATACCAATACGCCGCCTTCCGCCACCACCGCCATCACCAGCACGGCGGCCACCGACCACGCCCGTTCCATCCGGTGGCTGGCCAAGCGGAACGAGATCTTGTTCTGGCTGCCAAAGCGCCAAAGAAAAAAACCCAGCACCATGTGACCGGTGAGAATCATGGCTCCGGCAGCAGCCATCGTGAATCGGATCATCACATCGATTCCGGCGCCGTGCTCCGAAGCCAGCGACGGCAGCCATCGCCGTGAGCCCGAGGCGATGACTCCCAAACCTATCAGCCATACGGTGATCGCCAGGCATTTGCCTGCCACGCGATATGAAGCGCGGTTCTCCATCCACGGCCCTCCCGATATTGAAAAGAATTTTTCCGTGCACGTGAATAGCCGAGAAAGCAAGAAGCCCTAAATCGATGAAGTTTCGAGAACCGTTGCGCGAATTGACCCAAACGAGAGTCTGCATGTGGCTTGCAAGCGCTCGTGAGGGGAGTTTATCTGTGGATTCAGATGGGCCGAAGCACGCAGTCGTGTGCGATTTCACGCACCGCTTGCCGCACGGCGTGATAGTCGAAATGACGGAACCTCGGCGGCCTTCGCCATCGTTGTTCGGATCGCAGGGCAATATTGAAGCCGGACGTAACAGGAGCGCTATCCCCGCCGCGCCGCGATATGATAACAGCCGATGCGTCACATCGAGGTTCATTGTGAATGATTCGTCACCCTCTTTCGCCAGCCTGAAGGGACAAGTCGCTCTCGTTACCGGCGCCGCCCAGGGCCTGGGCCTGGCCATCGCCGGGCAGTTGGCTCAGTGCGGCGCGAGTGTCGTGATTGCCGACCTGCAGCGGGAAAAAGCCCAAAGCGCCGCTGCGGAATTGTCCCGCACAGGGCTGGCTGTGGAAGCCACTGTTTTGGACATCGCCGACAGCGGCGCCGTGAATCAGTCCGTCAACGCGCTTGCCGAAGCGCGTGGCAGGCTGGACATCGTCGTCAACAACGCCGGCGTCGGCCAAACGGTCGCGCCGGTCGTGGAACTGAGCGACCAGGAATGGCACCGGGTCCTAAACATCACGCTCACCGGAACGTTCTATGTGTGCCGGGCCGCGGGGCGCATCATGGAAAAACAGGGCTCCGGCTGCATCGTCAACGTGGCCTCGATCAACGGTGAGAGTCCGGCCGCGCTCGTCGCCGCGTACAATGCCGCCAAGGCCGGCGTCATCAGCCTGACGCGCACGCTGGCTCTCGAGCTTGCGGCGTACGGCATCCGCGTAAACGCGGTCAGCCCGGGGCCGGTTTATACCGATTTCAACAAAACCGTGATGGCTCAGCGCTGCCGCACGCTGAACATCACCGAAGACCAGATGATCGAACGCATTCGCGGCGCGGTGCCGCTGGGGCGTTGGGGCGAGGGGCGGGACATAGCCTGCGCCGTGGCCTTCCTATGCAGCTCAGAAGCCTCCTGGATCACCGGCGAAGTGCTCCGGGTGAGCGGTGGTTTGACGGGCGTCTCGGCGGCGCCGCCCAAGCGCGCGGCATCGGTTTAAGCCGGCGGCTGCGGCTCGGGCTGGGCCTGCTGGCGCTTATTGGCGTACATCTGGCGATCGGCATCGTCCAGCGCCTTGCGCAGGGACCCGCCTTGCAGCTCCGCCGTGCCCCAGCTAAAGGAAATCGGCATCATGCCATAACCGCGCACTTGAAAGCCTCCCAGGCGGTCGCGCAGGGCGCGCATACGGCTGGTGGCCACAGCCCGGTTCTGGTTGTGAAACAGAATCACGAATTCGTCGCCGCCCCAGCGAAAGGCTTCGTCTTCCTGGCGAATCGACGCGCGCAGCAGGTGGCCGACGTTGCGCAGAATCTCGTCGCCCACCAGGTGGCCGAAGCGGTCGTTGATGGACTTGAAATTGTCCATATCGCATACCGCCACCACGCCGCTGAATCCTTCCCCGCTCTCCAGACTTTTTTCCAGCGCCGCCTGGTTGCGGAGTCCGGTGAGGCGGTCCTGATCGAGGCCCTTTTGCGTCTCGCTGCGAACGCGGTCGAGCTCGGCATCTAGCGAAAGAATGCGATAGCGCTGGTTCTCGATCCACATCGCCATCGCCGAAAACGCCAGCATGGTTTGTAGCGCCAGATCGTAGAGATTGTAATAGCGGAGATACGCGGGCCAGATGAGCGCGCCGTCCTGGCGGTAGACCGAATAGAAAATTGCCGCGTGCCAGAGCGATGCCGCCGAAAGCGCGGTGAGCGCGTAGCGGAACCAGCGCGCGCCGCTGCCTATGCCGCCGTGGAGCCGGGAAGCTCCGTAAAGATACAGGCCGGCCAGCACCAGCGAGTGCAGCGCGTGAAAAGTTTCGAAGCGGTGGTGCAGTCCGAGCGCATAAACGATCGCCAGAAATACCGGGTAGCCCGCCAGCGCGCGCAGTCCCTTGTTCCAGTTCTTGGAAGTGCCCAGGTTTTCCATGCGCGCCGCCGCCGCGAGCGCCAGGGCGTAGGAATATTCAAGAAACGAATAGGGAGCGAGCCACGCCACTTGGCCGCTCGAGAAGTAGAACCAGACGAAGACCAGCGCCAGGGCCTCGAGCAGCCAGGCCAGGGTCCACGAGCCGAGCGAAATGATCCCCGACTGGCGCCATACCAGCAGAAAAAGCACAAAAAACAGCAGTGTGCCCAGCGTCTGGACAGCCAGCCCGATCAGATCCGGCGCAGCAGTTGGCAATCAATCTCCCCGTACAGTGTGGCGTTTGAAGTGGACCGCTTTCCCCGTCGCTTCATCCACTTCCAGAACCACCGAATGCAATTCCGGCGAACCCTTGGCGGCTTCCATGCGAACCGGCATGGAAGTAAGGAAACGCTCTAATATGATCTCCTTTTTGACGCCAATCACGGAATCATAAGGACCCGTCATCCCTACATCGGTCTGGTACGCAGTTCCGCCGGGCAAAATTCGCGTGTCGGCGGTCGGAATGTGCGTATGCGTTCCCACCAATGCGGAGACACGCCCATCCAGATACCACCCCATAGCCATTTTCTCACTGGTGATTTCCGCATGAAAGTCCACAAAACGAACTTTAACACCTGGGCCGATGGCTTCTAGAATCTTGTCGACCTTGCGGAACGGGCAATCGGACGCGGGCATGTAAGTCCGCCCTTGCAGATTGATCACCGCGCATTGCACGCCGTTGCGCGCTTTTATCTTGATGACGCCGGCGCCCGGCGTTCCGTCCGGATAGTTAGCCGGGCGCAATAGCTGGGGGCGGCGCACGAAGTACTCGTAAATCTCCCGCTTGTCCCAGATATGGTTGCCGCTGGTGAGGACGTCCAGGCCGAGCGCGAACAACTCATCGGCAATATCCGGCGTAATGCCGAAGCCGCCGGCGGAATTCTCGGCGTTGGCTATCGCCAGATCGATGGACTGGGTTTCGCGGATATCCTGCAAATGGTCGGCAACAATGCGCCGCCCCACGGAAGAGAAAATATCTCCGATGAAAAGAATCTTCATCTAAAACTTCGACGTGACAGCGCCTTCGGAGGCAGACGCGACCAGCGTCGAATACTTGGCGAAAACGCCGGTGGCATAGCGCGGCTTCGGCGCCTGCCACTTTCGCAGGCGGGCAGCCAGTGTCTCCGCCGGAATTTCCAGATCGAGGCGGCCCGCTGCGACATCAATCGAAACCGTATCGCCTTCTTCGGCGGCGGCGATCGGCCCGCCGTTGTAAGCTTCCGGCGCGATGTGCGCCACCATAAAGCCGTGAGTGGCGCCGCTGAAGCGGCCATCGGTCACCAGCGCGACGCTTTCAGAAAGACCCGCGCCCACAATGGCGCCGGTCACTCCCAGCATCTCGCGCATGCCTGGTCCGCCGCGCGGACCTTCATAGCGAATCACTACCACGTCGTTGGCCTTGATGGCGCCTTTCTGGACCGCGGCCATGGCGTCTTCCTCGCAATTGAATACGCGCGCAGGGCCGCGATGCAGCATCTTGTTATGCCCGGACAATTTGATCACGCAGCCTTCAGGCGCAAGCGAGCCGCGCAGAATTCCCAGGCCGCCGGTTGGTTTCAAGGGCTTCGATAGCGGGCGAATCACTTCCTGCCCCGGCGTCTCAACGGCCCTTGCAGCTTCTTCGGCGAAGGTTTTTCCGGTGCAGGTCACGGCCGAGCTATCCACATATTTGCCGTCCACCAAACGCTGGGCGATGACGCCGATGCCGCCCGCCTTATCCACATCCACCGCCACGAATTTCCCGCTCGACTTGCGGAACCGCCGCCGTTCCCATG
Organism: Candidatus Solibacter usitatus; assembly: GCA_016185465.1. Classification (GTDB taxonomy): domain Bacteria; phylum Acidobacteriota; class Terriglobia; order Bryobacterales; family Bryobacteraceae; genus JACPNO01. Next base: position 7,270 of record JACPNO010000029.1, on the reverse strand, counting down.
GGCGAAAGGCCGATCAGCTCCATCACCGTCGCCATGGTGTTGGCCGTGAACTGGCCTCCGCAGGCGCCGGCGCCGGGACACGCGCTGTTTTCGATTTCCAGCAGCTCAGCATCCGACATCTTGCCGGCGGCGTTGGCGCCAACGGCTTCGAACACGTCCTGAATGGTGATGTCATGGCCATTGTGCCGGCCGGGCAATATGGATCCGCCATAAAGAATAATGCCCGGGATGTTGAGCCGCAGCAGCGCCATGGCCGCGCCGGGGATGGTCTTGTCGCAGGCCACCAGCGCGATGATGCCGTCGAACATATGCCCGCGGGCCACCAGCTCGATCGAATCGGCAATTACTTCGCGGCTGACCAGGGACGCCTTCATGCCTTCGGTGCCCATGGTGATGCCGTCGCTGATGGCAATGGTGTTGAACTCCATCGGAGTACCGCCGGCGGCGCGCACGCCTTCCATCACCTTTACCGCCAGCGCCCGCAGATTGTAATTGCAGGGCATAGTCCCGATCCAAGTGTTGGCTACGCCGATGATGGGCTTTTTCAGATCGGCATCGGTGAATCCAATAGCTTTGAGAAAGGAGCGGGCGGGCGCACGATCGCGGCCCTGGGTGATGGTGTAACTATTCATTTTCATGTTGGATAACCATCTTACTTCTTTGGCGGCTTTTCGTCCTGATTCTTGGCCAGATCGCCAGGCGCGAGATCGCATTTGGCGCCGCCGCGCGGAATGTCCACTTTGGCGCTCCACAAAACCGCGTTGACGATCATGCGGCGGAATTCCGCAATGCCCCAGTTGTCGTGATAATGCCCGCCGGTGAAACCGAAACCGCGGCCGCCATCGGCGCGCTCCACCGCCCAGGCAATGGTTTCGCGCTGCGGCGCTTCTTTGGGCAGCATGGTGGTGAGGATGGGCGTGACACGTTTGTCGTCCGGGCGGAAGCGGATCTTGTAATACCATTCATCGCGGCCTTGAAAGCTTTTCCAGCCGCGCGAAATCGGATGCTGGGGCGATGCCTGGGTCACGGCAACATCATTGATTGGATTCTGGGAATACGGCCGCTCATAGTAGCCGCCGATCCACTCCAGCAATTCCGGCCCGCCCTTTTCCTTGGGTGCTTCGACGGCGTAATGCAGGCATACCAGCCCCACGCCCTTCTGCATCAGTTTGCCCAAAACTGCCAAGCGGTTTCCCTGAATCATGGGATGCGCGGAGCCGCCGTCCTCATAGAAAACCAGCGCCTGCGCGCCGTCGAAAACCGATTCGTCCTTCGGCCAGCCGCCCTTCACCACCACCGGAGCGACGCCTTTATTCTGGTGCAGGAATTTCTCCAGCAGCAGGATGCCGGCGTTGAATTCATGCTCGTGCGGATCGTGGCTCGGCGTGCCGGCGACCAGCACGATCTTGGCGGGCGCGGCGGCGAAAACGGTCGCAGCGAAAATCGTGGAGACCAGGCAGATTGCGAATCGGCGCATAGGTGCCATTATAGTTGGACCGCTTCCGCAAAGCCGTTTGCTACCATTCCTGAGTGCGAATCGGGATCGATGCCGGCGGCACTTTCACGGATTTTGTCATCCTCCACGACGACGGCCGTTTGGAGAGCTTCAAGCTACGCTCCAGCCGCTCCGCCCCGGCTCGCGTGATTCTGGAAGGCCTGCGCCGAATTGCCGCGCCCGCCGCAGCCGACTTCATCCATGGCTCGACGGTCGCCACCAACGCGCTGCTGGAGCGTAAAGGCGCGCGCACGGCTTTCGTTACGACGGAGGGCTTCGCCGATCTGGCGCGTATCGGCCGCCAGAATCGCGCGCGCCTCTACGATCTGACGCCGCCGCTCAAACGGCACCTGGTGCCGCGCACTCTTTGCTTCGGCGTCGGTGAGCGTACGCATTTCGATGGCGCCATTGCCCGTAAGCCGTCGGCCGCTGAACTCGACCGGCTGCGCGCGAGACTGCGCCGCGCAGGCGTCGAATCCATTGCCATCTGCTTTCTGCACTCTTACCAGAATGCCGTCAACGAGCGCGCCGCCGCGGCCCGGCTGCAGGGCCTGGGATACGTCTGCGCGTCCCACGAAGTCTCGCCGGAAATTCGCGAATACGAGCGCGCCTCGACCACCATCATCAACGCCTATGTCGGGCCGCTGATGGACGCGTATCTGGCCGAACTCGATCGCGGCGCCAGGCAACGCATCTCGATTTTGCAATCCAATGGCGGATTCATCTCTGCGCGGGAAGCGCGCCGGCACGCCGTGCGCACCATTCTTTCCGGACCCGCCGGCGGCGTGGTGGGCGCTGCCGCGGTGGCGCGCGCCGCTGGATTCAAGCGCGCACTCACGTTCGACATGGGCGGAACTTCGACGGACGTCAGCTTGTCGGAAGCCGCGCCGCGCTTGACGACGGAGGCCTACGTCGACGGATTCCCGGTGCGCGTCCCCATGGTGGACATACACACGGTGGGCGCCGGCGGCGGATCCATTGCGCGCGTGGATGAAGGCGGGCTGCTGCGCGTGGGCCCTGAAAGCGCGGGCGCCGATCCCGGGCCCGCGTGCTACGGCACGGGCCGCCTGCCAACCGTTACCGATGCGCACGTGCTGCTGGGGCGCATTGCCGCGGACCAGTTTCTGGCCGGGGAAATGCGCATCCGCGCCAAGCGCGCGCTCGACGCCATCCGGCCGCTGGCAGCTGCTCTCGGCATCACCGCGGTAGCCGCCGCCGCTGGAATCCTGCGCGTGGCCAACGCCAACATGGAACGGGCGATTCGCGTGGTTTCGATCGAACGCGGGCACGATCCGCGCGATTTTCCGCTGGTCGCCTTTGGCGGCTGCGGCGGGTTGCATGCCTGCGAAATCGCCGAGGGGCTGGGGATTTCGACGGTGATCGTCCCTGAATACGCAGGGGCGCTATCGGCGCTTGGCATGCTGCTGGCGGACCGCGTACGAGATTATTCGGCGGGAGTCTTAGGCGCCGATGTCGAGCAGCGATTTGCGGCACTCGAGCGAGCGGCTCGCCGCGATATGCCCGGCGCCGCGCTAGAGCGCCTGGCGGATGTGCGCTACGCCGGCCAAAGCTACGAGCTCACGATTCCGTGGGGCGCGTCTTTTCACGCCGCCCACCAACGTGTGTACGGCTATTCCAATCCCGAGCGGCCGACTGAAATTGTGACCGTGCGGGTGCGCGCGGCGCTCGAGACCAGCAAGCCCACCTTGCGCAGAAACGCAGCCCGCGTTCGGACCGCAGCCGCCAAGCGCCGCGTATTCACCGGCGGCAAATGGGTGACGCTTCCGGTTTATCAGCGCGCGGCGTTGGCGAGCGGCCGCCGCCGGGGTCCCGCGCTGGTGCTGGATTACGGCGCAACCACCCTGATCCCCCACGGCTGGAGCTTCCACATCGACTCGACGGGCAACTTAATCGCATCTGGTTGATACTGGATTATGATCCGGGTTTTGGTCGTACTGGGCACGCGGCCGGAGGCCGTGAAGCTGTGCCCATTAGTCCTCCAACTGCGCCGCCAGCCTGAGGATTTTCAAGTTTCCGTATGTGTCACCGCCCAGCATCGCGCCATGCTGGACCAGGTACTGGCCGCGTTTGATGTGCTTCCGGATCACGATCTCGACGTGATGCAGCCGGATCAGACCCTGGCCCAGACCACGGCGCGAATCATTGCCGCCCTCGAGCCCGTCATTGCCAAAGAGCAGCCGGACCTGGTGCTGGTGCAGGGCGATACCGCCACTACGCTCTGCGGCGCGCTCACCGCTTTTTATCAGCACGTCCCCATTGGGCATGTGGAAGCGGGCCTGCGCACCTGGGATATGGCCCAGCCGTTCCCGGAAGAAATGAACCGCGTGGTCGCCACTCGTTTGGCTACGCTGCATTTTGCCGCAACCGATTGGGCCGCTCGCAATCTGCTTGCGGAGGGACTAAATCCCGCCCGCATCCACGTTACCGGAAACCCCGGCATCGATGCCCTGCTGCTGGTTCGCGACCGCCTGGCGCGCGGGGAAATGCCCGGCGGCGACTGGCGGCTGCTCGATCCGCGCAAGAAGCTTCTGGTCGTAACCGCGCACCGCCGCGAGAGTTTTGGCCCCGCCCTCGAGCGCGTGTGTGAAGCCTTAGCCCGACTGGCGGCGCGGCCCGATGTCCAGATCGTTTACCCGGTGCATCGCAACCCGCATGTTCTCGATCCGGTCTCGCGGCACTTGGGCAAGAATCCCAATGTGTTGCTGGTAGACCCGCTGGACTATGTGCCGTTCGTCGATCTGATGCGGCGCGCTTACCTGCTGCTCACCGATTCGGGCGGCATTCAGGAGGAAGCCCCGTCGCTCGGCAAGCCGGTGCTGGTGCTGCGCCAGAAGACCGAGCGGCCCGAAGCGGTCGAGTCCGCGACCGCGCGCCTGGTGGGAACCGATGCCGGCGAAATCGTGCGGGAAGCCACGCGGCTGCTGGATGATCCGGCGGAATACACCCTGCGCGCGCGGGTTCACCACCCTTACGGCGATGGCCACGCCAGCGCGAGAATCACGGACTGCATCCAGGCATTCTTCCAGCCGGCCAAGGAGGTTCACGCATGACCGACGCCGAACGGCAACTCGCCATCGAGCATCTCATCGACGGCCGCGACTCCCTGCTGACGGCCATCGCGGATCTCTCCGATGCGCAGGCGCATTTCAAACCCGATGCCGGGCGCTGGTCGATTGCCGAGTGTACCGAGCACGTCGCCATTACCGGGGATGCGCTGCTGGCGCTGGTGCAGAAGGGCGTTCCCAATCCCCAAGGCGTCGCGCTCGACCCCGCGAAATACGGACGCCTGGCCGCGGCGCTGGTGGATCGTTCGCGAAAATTTCCGGCGCCGGATTTGATGGTTCCCACCGGCCGTTTTGCTTCCATCGCGGGCGCGCGTGCGTATTTCTTGGAAAGTCATGAGCGGGTGATGACGTACACCCTGCAATGCCAGATCGATCTGCGCCGGCATTTCACGATGCATCCGCTATTGGGGGAGATGGATTGCTTCCGCTGCCTGTTGCTGCTGGCCTTGCATCCGGCGCGCCACGCCGCGCAAATCTGCGAAATCAAACTCGATCCGCGGTTTCCGGAAAAGTGAGGCTCAGGAGCCGGCTCGTTTGGCCGGCGGCGCGCTGGGAAGGCGCACCTGCGACACCATTGAATCCCACACCCGCTTGCTCGCCGTCAGCACTTTACCAGTCGGCCCCGGATTCAGGATCGCCAGCCAGAACAACACGCCGCCGACGCAAAGCCAGACAATGCTGTTGTCTTTCAAGCACTACTCCTGTGCCAATCATCGCAAAATTGGCGCTGGAGCGAACCTCCACTAAAGTTAACAGTCCTGAAAATAATTAGAAGGTGGCCTTCAAGCCGTGCGCGACGGCGAATTCGCGCGCATGGTGGTCGCAATATTCGCACGGAACTTGAACTGTGTGGCCGCTCAGGTCGACGCTGCACCACCATCGCGCCATCTCGCGGCAGCCTCTGGAGCGGCAATAGGGGGCATTACCGAATTCCCATGCGAGCAGTTCGATTTCAGCCTGCGTGAGAGGCCGAATCTTGGCCCCGGAAGATTCCTTGTCGCCCATTTGTTCTGTATTCGGAACAGTAGATAGTATATGCACGGCTATTGCTAGTAATCAAGCTGTGCGGGTATTTTGTGAATCTGTTCTGAAATCAGAACAAGAGCCCGTTAGCCGGCGCTGATCACTCGCCGGGAACCGTTCTCAGCAGTCATGCGTCTGTCGTTTTATCGTTGCGACAAAATTCAGGCACACATCACAAAATCAATGAGAAAGAACGCCCCAACTATTATGAAAGCTTCGTTCGTTCCAGCGCTTTTCCTGTTGTCCGTCATTCTGTTTCCGGGCTCGTCCAGCAGCAACGCCCAGCCTGTAACTCATACCTGCACCAACGCCAGCATTAGCGGGAATTATGGATTTTCCGTCAGCGGACTGGTCGTATCGAGCGGCTTCCTCCCGTTTGTGGCTGCCGGCACCCTGACCTCCGACGGCAACGGGAATCTCACGGGTAAGGATGCCGCGACCGAAGGCCAGAGCGTCTCGCGCACCCTCACCGGCACCTACATCGTGAATGCCGACTGCAGCGGGTCCGTGACTCTTCACGATAACCTTGGGAACAATTCTCAATTCAATGTGCGCATTGCCGGTGACGCCATTCAATTTATGCAGACCGATGGCGGGACCATCATTGCGGGCGAAGCCAAGCGCCGGCGCAGTGTTTGCGTGGTGCAGGACATCAGCGGAACCTATAGCTTCGCGCTCAGCGGCTGGTATTATTCGGGCGGCGTGCCGCAAGCCTTCACCGATGCCGGCAAGCTGACCGGCGACGGCGGCGGGAACTTTTCTCTGGTGGATGCGGTAAGCCAGGCCGGGACAATCACCAACCGGACCATTTCTGGAACCTACGTGGTGAACGCGGATTGCACCGGCCTGGCCACCTTTACCGATCCCACGCTCGGCGCCTTGCACGCGAATTTCACGGTGCTGAACGCAGGGCGTGAAATTCAATTCATCCAGACCGACCCAAACACGGTGATTTCAGGATCGGCTACCCGGCAATTTAGCCCGGCCGGCGTCTTGTCTCATATCGCCTCCGGTGGTTTCTGGAAGACCACGATTACGCTGGTCAGCCTCAAACCGAGTCCCAACGAAGTCCGGGTGTCGTTCCGCGCGGAAAACGGGGCTCCGTTGACGCTGCCGCTCAGTGTTACGCTGCAGGGCGCCTCCACGCCGGTGACCGCGTCATCAGTCGATCGGACCATTCCTCCCGGCGGAACTCTGGTTATCGAAACCGAAGCGCCGTTATCGCCGCTCGCAGTTGGCTGGGCGCAAGTGTTCAGCTCCGGGCCGGTAGAGGGCTCGGCCATTTTCCGAGCCCGCGGCGCAACCGATTCCGAGGGCACTGCTCCCCTCGACAGCAACAACGCAACCAACGTGATCCTGCCCTACGACGAGACGCCAGGCTTCACCACCGGAGCCGCTTTCGTGAATCTGCTGAACACCGGCGCAGCGTCCATCACCGCGATCGTCCGCGATGACAGCGGAACGCAGCTGGGCACGGCATCTACGCTCTCGATACCCGCCAACGGACACACTTCTTTTGCCGTATCCACCCAATTTCCGGCGACCGTTGGCAAACGCGGAACCATCGAGCTGCTGGACAATTCCGGCGGAAGCATCGCCGGACTGGGATTGCGGTTCAATGCGTTCGGAAGCTTCACGTCGGTGCCGCTGACCGTGAAGCAATAGC
>JACPNO010000070.1 GCA_016185465.1 Candidatus Solibacter usitatus | reverse complement strand
CCCCGCGCTTGGCATACAGCCGGTTGGTAATTCCGAACTGAGCCTCGGTGGTGTTGGACAGCAGCTCGGCCTCGTCGAAACGGACCGGCGCGTCGAAGTTTGTAACGCCCCCGACGTGGCGAAAAGAGGCGCGTGGCTCAATGACGTGCTTGAACTTGTCTCCCAGCCAGGTCTTGCGGTCGAACGTGCGTTCCAGGGTGGGCGCGATCAGCTCGGCCGTGAATTCGCGCGTGAAGCGGTTGAAGTCCTTGCCCGCAACCACGCCGTTCACCTGGCTGTCTCCCCAATGGGTTTCGCGAATGGCAAAGGCCGGCAGCAGAGAAAAGCCCTTCCAGCGCAACGCGGTCATAATGCGGGGCGCGAAGTCTTCCCGGTCCACAAATTGCCGCGTCTGGAACAGCGGCTGAGTGCGGCGCAAGGCTCCGCCGGTCATATTGAAAGAGAACCAGAAGGGGAAATCGAGGAAATTCACCTGGTGGTCGCGGCTGGACAATTTGAGTTCCGGCAATTTGCGGATGATGATCGAGTCGCCAGGCGCGGTGCTCTCAAAATTTTCCAGCCGGGAAAATTCCGTGTCGAACGTATACGACGACCAATGTTTGGTGATGAAGCCCTGCGAATTGCTTTCCGAAAAAATCGCCTCGTTGAACGACTCCGTGAAGGACTGGCGGAAAAGCAGTGAACTAAGGTAATTCAAGGTTCCGCGCGCCTGGAAACCGTCGCCCAGCTCGGCGCGCCCGGTCATGAAAATGTTGTAGCCGCCTTGTTTGATGCGGCTGCCATCGGGCTGGAGCTGGCCGCGGTCCTGCACGCCGTAGAAAATCGCGTCGAAATCCGCGCCTTCGTGCGGCTTGCCGCGGAAATCGATGTGATGCGCCAGGCCGCGCTCGCTGAAGTATTGCGCGCGGTAGGTGACGTCGTAGCTGCGGCTGAAGGCCCAATAGTATCCGACGCCAAACATCTTGCCGCGCGTCGAGCTGTTGCCGATATTGGGCGTCAGAAAGCCGCTGTGGCGCGGCTGCTTCCCCAAAGCTTTGTAAAAGAATGGCGTGGCGAAAAGCGGTAGGCGACGCAGGCGGAACACGCTGCGATAAGCAATGGCGCGGGAATCGGGAACGATGTCAAAAATCGGGCCGCGCAGCGTCCACCAGGGGTTGGGAAGCTTGCAGTTGGTCATCATGCCGTTATGCAGAACGTACTTGTCTTGCAGGCGCTCGGCCCACTCGCCTTCAAAATAGAGCGGTGTATCGGACGTCAGCATTCGTGGACGGCTGTCGACCCGGGTGCGGCTCCAGCCGCGAACGTTGTAGAACTTGCCGGTCTCATCCTTGGTGTTGTACTCCACCCGGTCGGCGCGCAATTCCTCGCCGCGCTCGAACTGTTGATAGTGGACGTTGCCGCGCGCTTCGGCGTAGCCGGTGTCGTCGTTGTAATCGATCTCGTCGGCCTGCAGCAGCATCTCGGTGCCTTCGATCTCGGCTTTGCCCCGCAGATAATACTGCGGCCCATTGGATTCCCAGCGGTCGGCGCGAATATCCCACACGTGAAGGGGCGGCGCGTTGGGCCGCGGAACGCGGATGCGAAGGTTGGGGTTCAGCGCCGGATCGAGCGGCGCCGTCGGCGGCAAACTGGGCGGCCTGCCGAACTGCGCGAGCGCCGGGCCGGAGGCGAGCAGCAGCCACGCCAGGCCCAGCGCCACGCGACATCGCACGGACCTCGGATTTTGATGACAAATCGAAGCGAGTGTGGTACCTAAGTGGAAAGAGATTCTGCGCGCGAAATGCCTCAATCTCGAAACGTAACACAAGTGGCCGCTGGCGCGCGCGTAAAACGGATGAATTGCACTTACTGCCGGAGCTGGAATGCGGAGGATGAGCATCGTTGCACGCGCTGTGGACGGCTGCTGCGCCGGGTTTCGGTCGCCAGCGCGGTAGCGGCAGCCTACCCGCTCCACCTGACGTCCGGCTCCCTGGCTACTTCTTCCTCTCCGGCATCTGTGATGGACGAGGCGAACCCGGACCAGGTTCCCGCGCCGAGAATCATTCCCTTTGAAAGCATCTCGCGGCGTCCTCTTGCGCCGCCCACCGCGGTTCCGGCTCCCTCGGCTCCGCTGGTGGTTCCGGTGCAGACTCCGCACCCAGTACCGGCGCGGCGGCGCGTGCCGCCTTCGCCGAACGACCGGCAAACCGCGTTGGATTTCCTGGTGGCTCCGCCGCCTGGGCCGCGCACGCTAAAGACCAGCGTGGAGGCGCTCATCATTTGCGACGCGCCCGTGGCCACGCCTCAGCATCGCGCCATCGCCGCCGCGCTTGACGCCGGCGTGGTAGCGGCCGGCTTCGCCATTTTCCTGCTTACGTTTCAATTGCTGGGCGGAGAAGTCCGCATCGACCGCGGCACCGCGCCCTGGTTCGCCGCTGCGTTGCTGGCGGTAATCGCTTTTTACGGAATTCTTTGGACGCTGGCCGGGCGTGACACCGCCGGCATGCGCTGGAGCGGGCTGCGGCTTATCGATTTCGACGGCTATGCGCCGGATCGCACCGCCCGCGGCCTGCGCCTGGTGGGCACCTGCGTTTCGCTATGCGCCGGCGGCATGGGCCTCATCTGGGCGCTGTTCGACGAAGAACAACTGGGCTGGAACGATCATATGTCCAAGACCTTTCCCACGCTCCAGGAATCCGACAGCAATTTTCTGCGTAAGCGCCGCAAGTAACCGGCTACTTCGCCGCCGGGGCTGCGGGAGCCGGTGGCGCAGGCGCCGCAAAATAACTCTCGTCGAGCGTCACCTGAGCGCTCTTGCGCATATCGTCCAGTGACTTCTTCGCCATGTCCGGCCGCAGGCGTTTTTCGATCTCAGGCTTCAGCTCGTCGAATGTCTTGGCGTCGCGCTGTTCGACTTTGATGAGGTGATAGCCAAACCGGGTCTTCACCGGCTCGCTGATCTGGCCCACGGGCAACGTGAAAGCGATCTGATCGAATTCCGGAACCATCCTACCGCGCCCGAAAGTTCCCAAGTCGCCGCCGTTCGCACCCGATCCGGAATCGTCGGATTCGGTCTTGGCCATCGCCGCAAAATCGGCTCCCGCAATAAGTTTGGCGCGCAATTCCTTGGTCTTGGCCAGGGATTCTTCCTCGGTCAGATCCGGCTTGCCGGCGGCCACCGGCACCGGCGAGCCCTTCATCCGGATCAGAATGTGCCGCGCCCGAGCCTGTTCAAAGTCGCCTTTGTGCTCGTCATAGTACTTCCGCTCCGTCGCTTCGTCGATCTTGGTATCGGCCGCAAGCTCCTGATACAAAGCGTTGGCCAGAGCGTTATCCACCTGCAATTGGACCTGCACCTTGACCGCCGACTTCTGATCCAGTTTGCGCTTCCGGGCTTCCTGCGCCATCAGCTTCATGCGGATTACCTGCTCGGCAAACTCCCGCTTGTTGGCGCCGCGGGCGCGAACCCGGCTCTGCTCCGGCAGCGCGTCGATAATTTGTTCCAGCTGACCGGCCGTGATTTTCTCATCGCCGACCATGATGACGACTTTGTCGAAATTGGCCAGGATGCTGGACGGCGGCGTCTGAGCTGCAGAGGGCGGCGGGGTCTGGGCCGCCAAGCCAAACGCGCAAATTACACCGGAAATAACTCCCAATAGCTTCATAGTTTTATGATAGCAGCCGCAGCTACGCGTTTCCGCCGGGACCGGCGTTCTCAATCACCGCCGACATCGAACCTTTGGACCGCTCCAGGCGCCAGTCCGGCCCGTAGGCGTGAATCTGGTCGCGGCTGAATTCGGCCTGCGGCAGTTCGCAGGTAATTAACGCCGTGCGGCCGCTCGAATCCACTTCCTCGGCATGGCGGAACGCTTGCTCGAGCGAGAAAATAAAGATCTTTTGCAGCATTTCGATTACGTAATCGTAGGTGTGATCGTCGTCATCCAGCAGCACCACGCGGTAAAGGGGCGTCAATTCCTCCCGATTCACGGCTTCGATTTCGGGAGCGATCGTGGTTCGCGGCATACCGACCGCACCAGTATGCCATGCGGGGAGCAGCTTTTGCAGGCCGGGTCGTGTTATCAATGAAGCAGGATTTCATGCTGACGCGGCTCATCGATCGCCTGGTGTTGAGCGCCTTCGGGCGGCTGTTCGATATCGCCGTCTTCGTGCTGCGGCGCATGCGCCGCTCCGGCGCCTAAGTGCAGGATGTTGAATATCATCAGCGTCGACGTCGAAGAATATTTCCATCCCAGTGAAGTGGCTCGCTTCGCGCCCGAGGACCAGTGGGCCGGCCTGCCTTCCCGGGTGGAAGAACCCACCCGCCGTATTCTCCATTTGTTCGCCCAGCGTGAGACCCGCGGGACGTTCTTTATTCTGGGCTGGGTGGCTGAGCGCTATCCGCAATTGGTTCGGGAAATTGCCGCCGGCGGCCACGAAATCGCCTGCCACAGCTATGCGCACCGCCTGGTCTACGACCTCACCCCCGCCGAGTTTGCGGCTGACACCAAGCGGGCCGTGGCCGCCATAGAGGACGCCTGTGGCGTCTCGCCGAGGGCCTACCGGGCGCCCAGCTATTCCATCGTCACCCGGTCGATGTGGGCGCTCGAAATCCTGATTCAGTGCGGCTTTACCCACGATTCCAGCATCTACCCCATTTCCCACGACCGCTACGGCATTCCGGGCTTCGGCAGCAACGCGCGCACGCTGCGGACGCCGTCCGGGCCGATACTCGAAGTCCCCATCGCCGCCGTGAAACTCTCCGGCAAACGGGTGGCGCCGGTAGGCGGCGGGGCGTACCTGCGGCTGCTGCCTTATCGCTATTCGGCGGCAGGAATCCGGCGGTTGAACTACGAGGAACAGCAGCCGGCTTGCATCTATCTCCACCCCTGGGAAATCGATCCCGGTATTCCGCGGCTGGCGCAAGGCTGGATCTCACGCCTGCGCACTTACGGAGGATTGAGCGGAATGGAGCGCAAGCTCGAGCGGCTGATGTCGGAATTCCAGTTCTCAACCCTGGGTGAAGTGCATCCGGCGCCCGAGCCTTCCGCTTCGCGCAGCGCGGTTTCGCCGGGCTAGGAATTCTGGAATTCCAAAAAAGGTTCTGGTTTCAGTGCGAAGAGCAGAGGCTAGGTTCCAGCGCCTACCCACACTCTCAGCGGGACAGTATTAATCCAAACCGCTCATCAAACTCGCCGAGGCCGGTGGGCGAGGTTAGTTGGCGGTACAACTCAAAATTATCGGCGCCCATCTTGGCCGCGTGGCCAGCGGCTCCTTTACCGCCCATCGCCGTCGCAAGCGTTCGGGCCGCATTACCGGCGGTCTCACACGCCCAGTAAGCGAGGGCGTATGATTGCAGGCGTTGAGTGAAATGAAATTCGGCTACCGGGTTGCCACTTGTGATCAACAATCGCTTCTTCTTCAGTTCTCCAAGCCAATCTGGGAGCGTTTTCCCTGACGAGATATCCTGAACATAGGGCAAGAAATGGACTATTTCGTGTCGTAGTTTGTGCAAAAGCTTCAAATCACTCGGCACAGAGATTGAGGTGCCCGCTATCTCCCGACCTATCTCGCGATACTTCTCAGGAATTTCTCGACTAATCAGGTTAGCAATTGCATCCTCTGAGATCGTCGACCGCGAATACCCGACCAGCTTATTCAACCAAGCGTCGAACGCCGTCACGATGGTTGAAATCACAGCCGGTGCGAACCGGGCAGGGTGGTTGTCACTAAACCGCCAGACATCTTGTTTTCTTTCGTCCAGAGAGTTGCTCAAGAGATAACAGGCAGATTCCACGAGGTACCCAGAAAGCGGAATCATAGTCCCCTGCTGCTTTGATATGAACTCGCGCTGCCGCGCTGATGGTTTACGAGAGCGTCGCCGTTTCAAGACGAAGATTGCGCCGCCCACGCCAATGCCAACGGCGACAGTGAATTGCAGCATTTCTCGAACGAGCCTACTGGACATCTTGGTATCGAGTGCAAACGAATGCCGCGCCAATCAGCTTACCGCAGCACGACTTTCGCCAACCCGGCATTATTCGCGCTATCCACCGTGCGCAGCACCAGCACGTGTTCGCCGGGCGGCACGCTGGCCAGACGCAGCACGAATTTTTCCTGCAGCGAATCGATTACGCCGTCGGCGGCTTCGACCGGCGTCCAGTTGCCGGCATCAAGCGAATATTCGCAGCGCCGCAGTGGTGAAGCCGTATCAGCGGCGGTGAATTCCACCTCGATGCCCGCTCCAGCGCGGCGCGAAGCCGCCACCGTGATCACCGGCGGCGTGGTATCGATCCACACCGGCGCGCTCACCAGCTCGGCTTCACGCGCCGACGCCGGCGGGTTGGCTTCGCGGTCCGACGCCGTCACTTTGAAAAAATATTTGCCGTCCGCCAGCGCATCGCCATCCACCGCAAACGTGGTGTCGTGGGTGTTGGCTTTGAGCAGCTTCCACTCCTGCTCACCTTCGCCGCGGAAGGAAAGATTGTAGGCCAGGCGATCGCCATCGGCGTCCTCGGCCTGCCAGGCGATCTGAATCTGCTGGGCGGCGGCGCGAGAAAGCGTCTGCGTGGGCGTGCCCGCTGAAACTGCCGGCAAGGCGTCGCCGGAATCGGTGACCGTGATGCTGTACACCGCCGTCGATTGCTGTGGCGGCTGCCTTCCCGCCGCGGTCGCGGCCATCAGCGCGGCCACCGTGATGCTCTTTACGATAGGCGCGGTGTTCTGCGGCAAGTACGCGACGGTGGCGCTGTCCAGGATGGGCGCGGCGCCGCGCGCGCCGGCGAATTCGGCTTTCCACTGAATATAGCGGGCGTTGGGACTGGGAATGCGCGCGCCGGCCGCCTCGGTGATGGGCTCGGACCAATCGCTCCACGTTTTGTCCGGCCGCTGCGAATTGCCGGAGCGCGTGCGAAACACCAGCGTCGCGCCCGCCGCAGTCTGGCCGCGCCAGCTCAGCCTGCCCCATTGCGCCACCGTTCCGGCATCGTGCACCTGCGATTCGTAAACGCCGCTCAACCCGGCTTCATCGCCCATGCGATAGATCCGCCCCATGTTGGCGGTGGCGGCCAGCACGGATGCGCCGGAGCGTAGCAGACGTGTAGCCTCGCCTTCATTGGTCTGGACGACCAGCGTCAGCTTGTGGTCAGGCGACAGGTGATAGATGCGGCCGTTGTTATCGGTCGAAAACAGCAATTGCCCCGCCAGCGGCAGGACGTCGTAAACATTCTCTTCCTTGGAACTCCACAGCGTCTCGACGGTATTGTCCGCGTTGATTTTGTACACCGCCGATTTTTCCACCCCCGTCATGTCGACCAATGGCGTCGATTGCTGAGCCTGCGGAGCGGGCGCGGCGGCACCGGCCTGCGGCTGCTTGGGCTGCTCCGGCGGCTTGATTTCAGGGCCGGCTTGCGTCGCTTCCGCGGTGACGCTGATAGAGGTCGAGCTGACTGCCACCGCCTGTCCGGCCGCCGGCGTCTGCGTGCCGGGCTGCGCCCCCTGCATGCGTTTGGCAAGCGATCCGCCCATTGCTACCGCGTAAATGCTGCCATCCGCCTGGGGCAAAATCGATCGGATCTCGGGAAGGTTGGCATCGTACAACACGAAGGCTTTGTCTTGCGCCGTCACTCGGTAGAGGATGCCGTTGGGCTCGGTTCCGGCCAGCAGACGCCCATCGCGATCGACCGCCAGACCGGTAACATGCGCTTGCCCGGTTGCATAATACAATTCGCCTTTACCGGCGGCGGTGACGCGAAAAACTTTGCCTTCATCGCCCGTGCCGACATAGAGCGCGCCATCGGGGGCAAATGCCAGCGACCATATGTATTTGGATTTCGGCGCGAAATACTCCGCCGCTTTGCCGTTTTCGATGCGATAGACTTTGCCATCGGGCGAAGTCGCCGCATAGACGGCACCGGCCGCATCCACCGCCAGCGCGAAAATTTCCGACTGCTCCGCGGTCCAGACCACCGACGATTGCCCGCCGCGGTCCACGCGATACAAACGGCCGCGATGCCCGGTGGCGGCGTAGATCGTGCCGTCCGCCGCTTGCGCCACGCTCCAGACCACCGGCTGATCGGAGGAAAATACGGCGTCGATCTTGGGGGCGAGCGTGAGCCGGCCGTCGCGGCTGAGCGAGACGCCCTGAAACCGGCCGCGAATGAAATCCTGATACGTGCTGACTTCCCACGCCGCCGTGCCCGAGGCATAGGCCGCGGCCGCGAGCGCCAAGATCGCAAAATATCTCAGATTTTTCATTCTTTGACGTCCACTTGCACCGTCTTTGAGCCGCTGATGACGATGTCGCCGGCGGTGATTTCGAGCTCGGTCACTTTGGAGTTGCGGGTCTGCAATGCCCCGGGCGATGTGGCCAGAATCAACGCGGCCGAAGGCGGCGGATCGGGCAGATCGTCGGCATCCATTTGGAAATCCGGCTCGGCCCGCCACACGCGCACGTAGGCTTTATTATTGGTCCGCAGCTTGTTGACGGCCGTCACCAATTGCTCGGGCGATTTCGGCGACCCGAGAGCGATTTGCCGGAATTCGGCGACGTTGGTGGACATGCCGTCGGCCACCGTGAAATACAGCGGCCCGGCTTCAGCGCCTACCGGGACCGTGTAAGTCACCTTGCGCGTGAGCTCGGCGCCATTCTCACCGGCCAGCACCGCCGTCACTTCCACTTTGCCGCCGGGGCGCACTTCGCGCGGCGACACGATGACCTGGTCGATTTGCATGAGCTTCTTTTCGTCGAATGAATCGATCTGCAGATCGACGCGCTTGACGTCCAGCGCCTGAAATCCGCTTTGCAGAACATAAGCCAGCGGAATCGCGGCAGAGAGCGAAACCTGTATGGCGGCGTTGGCGTCGCCGGCGAACACATTGTTCAATTTGAGCGGCGCGACCGAGCCCTGAAATTCAATCTGGCCGCGCACCGCGTAACTGGCCGCGCCCAGCGTGCGTTCGGTCGAATCGATGGCGGAGTAGAGCGCCATTTGCATCAGGAACGGCGTGAGGTAGCGGTCGTTCACGATTTCCATCTGGTAGCCGTCGACCTTGCGCCCGGCGCGCGCCACGGTGATGTTGACAGGCGAGAGCTCGGCTCGCTTGCCCAACTCGCCGGCAATAGCCGTGTTGCGGTCCTGGCGAATCACTCCCATCAGCTCGCGGGGCGAGGAGATCTTGAACGAGCTATTCAGATTCGGAAGCAGCGTCATGACTTCCGAACGCGCGAAGGGAAGGCCGGTCGGGCCAATCGCGAGGAAGCGATGGCCAAAGGCATAGACCATATCGCCTTCGATCGCGGTGACCGTGCCATCGGCGCCAATCGACATATCGCCGGTCATGAGCTGCACGCTGATCATGGACCCCGGCTTCAATGCCGCGCGATCTCCCATGCGCGGGCTTACGCGGCCGCCGCCCGAAACTCCCTGCCGCGGCTCCAGACCGAGCGAGCGCAACTGCGGCGCGAAACGCTCGATGGCGGCGCGCGTAAATCCGCCGAACGAGACGGGCGTTGCGATGTCGATCATGCGCGCATCGCCGGCGAGCACTTCCTCACGCTGCGGAAACAGGCGGCTCAGATCCGCGCCGGCCGGAGAGAGCGCGGCGCGCTGCAAAGCAGGGCCCGGCGCGCTGCCCACGCGCAGCATTTCTTCGATGGGGCGAATGCCGGCGATGGGCTCAGTCGAGAACGGGAAGGCCATGGCTACGGCGCCCGCCAGCTTGCCATCGATGTAAACGGGGCTGCCGCTCATGCCCTGCAGCACTCCGGTTTTGGCCAGCGGTCCGCCTGAAAGCCGGGCCAGAATCAGCGACTGTTTGGGGCCGATATTCTCCAGCACACCGAGAATTTCCACCTGGAATTCCTCGATGTTGTTGCCGGAAAAGACGGTTTTGCCGACACCGCGCATCCCGGCCTTGACCGATTGCAACGGCATCAGCGCAGTCTGTGCGGAGGCCACCGCGGCGAGCGCAAGAACCACGGCAACAATGCGGGGCTTCACAATTCTAGGATAGCGCAGGGAGTGGGGCAGGTCCCCGACCTGCCATTTGAGCAACAGCAGGCAGGTCGGGGATGTTCAATGCCAGGACATACTTGACACTTTAGGACAGGACATCCCTGACCCTTTGCAGAGAGGGCAACAGGATGCCATGGCGAGAGTCGAGTGTGATCGAAGAGCGATTGCGGTTCGTGGTGCTGG
>JACPNO010000069.1:1832-19467 GCA_016185465.1 Candidatus Solibacter usitatus | reverse complement strand
CCTCGCTCTGCGCCGGGCTTCTCGCTCCAGTTTCGCTTCGGTCTATTGCTGCCGCCCTGCGAACCCCAGCAACATATCACGTTCACCGCCAGTTTGACGGTCACCGACCGTCTCGCCGCTCTGCGAGAAATGTCTTAAGAATTCCGCTTCAATTGCCCGCACGCCGCGAAGATATCCAGCCCGCGCGGTTTCCTCACGAAGCACGGCATCGCCCTGCGCACCAATTCCTGAAACGCCGCTACTCTCGCCGGCGCCGGCGTCTCGAACGGAATCCCCGGCCCTTGATTCAACGCAATCAGATTCACTTTAGCGTTCAAATTGGCCAGCAGCTTGACCACGCGGCGCGCATCGGCATCGGTATCGTTGACGCCGCCTAACAGCACATATTCGAACGTCAGCTTCTCCCACGGGCGCAGCGGATATGCCTTGCACGCCGCCAGCAAGTCTTTTAAGTGATATTTGCGCGTGATCGGCATGAGCTCCTGCCGCATTTCCTCCGTCGAGGCATTCAACGACACCGCCAGTTTTCAGCAGCGGCTCGCCCATGCCCATCAGGACGATGTTGAGACGCGACTTTTCGCCCAGCCAGCCGTTGTCGCGAGCCGCGTAGAGCACCTGCCCCACAATTTCGCCGGCGGTGAGATTCCGCTCCAGGCCCATCAGCGCGGTCATGCAGAACTTACAGTCGACCGGGCAGCCCACCTGGCTAGAAATGCAGATGGTGTCGCGGCTTTCCTCCGGCATCCAGACCGTTTCCACCGTCCGGCCGTCGTCCAGGCGCAGCAGGTAGCGCCGGGTGCCGTCGGTCGAGTCGAAGCGCCTGTCGAGCTCCGGAAGCCCCAGCCTGTGCCCCTCGGCTAGGGTCTGGCGGAGAGCTGCGGGAAGGGTCGAAATCTGCACCAGATCGGCCACCCGCTGGTGATAAATCGCGTTATAAACCTGGCTCGCCCGGTAGGCAGGCTGGCCCGGGCCCAGGGCTTCTCGGATTTCCGTAAGTTCCATTCCTAGAATAGGTTGCGCCACTTGCCTCCAGTTTAGCACGGCGCCGAACCCCGACCCCGGTGGCGGGAAACTGCCCTGAAATGGTATAAGTAAGTGAGGCAGCTCCCTCCTTCTGCCATGAAGACCCCTTCTACAGGCGTTCGCGAGATCGAGACGACCACGCTCCCAAGCGGCGTGCGCGTGATTACGGAAACCATGCCCCACGTCCGCTCCGTTTCGGTGGGATTGTGGGTCAAGGCCGGCTCCCGGCGGGAAACGCCCGAGCAGAACGGCATCTCGCATTTCATTGAGCACATGCTGTTTAAGGGCACGACTAACCGCTCGGCGGAAGAAATCGCGCGTTCGGTCGATTCCATCGGCGGCAATTTGGACGCCTTCACCGCCAAGGAGCTGGTCTGCTACAACACCAAGGTCATGGATCAGCACCTGCCGCTGGCCTTCGACGTCCTGGCCGACCTGGTGCTGCGCCCCCTGTTCCGCGAAGAGGACATCGCCAAAGAAAAGGGCGTGATCCTGGAAGAGCTGAAAATGGACGAAGATCAGCCCGATTACCTGGTGCATGAGATCTTCTCCGCCAATTTCTGGAAAGACCATCCCCTGGGCAAGCCGATTATCGGCACCAAGGCCACCGTAAACGGATTCGATCGCGCGGCGCTCGAGAGCTATTACCATCAGGTGTACACGCCATCGAGCCTGGTGATCACAGCCGCCGGCAATTTGACGCACAAAGCGCTGGTGGATCTGGCAGGCGAGCAGTTCAATACCATGCACAAGAACGGCTCGGCGCCGGGAGAAGTGGTCCCGGCCACTCATGCCAGAGTGGCCCTGCGCAACAAGAAAGCGCTCGAGCAGGTGCACCTCTGCCTGGGCGTACCCTCTTACCCGGCTCCGCATGAAGACCGCTTCGCCTGCTACGTGCTGAACACGGTGCTGGGCGGCGGCATGAGCTCGCGCCTGTTCCAGAACATTCGCGAGCGGCAGGGACTGGCCTACGCCGTATTTTCCGAGCTAAATCCTTATCGCGACACCGGCCTGCTCTCCATCTATGCCGGCACTTCGCTCGAATCGGCGCGCCAGGTGGTTGAGTCTATCCTGAATGAGTTCAAGCAGCTTAAGCAGGAACTGATCACCGATGAAGAACTGCGCCGCGCCAAAGACCATTTGAAGGGCTCGCTCATGCTGAGCCTGGAATCCACCTCCAGCCGTATGTCCAACCTGGCCCGGCAGGAAATGTACTTTGGGCGCTTCTTCACCCTCGATGAGCTCACCGAGAGCATCGAGCGGGTAACGGCCAGCGGTGTGCAAAGAATCGCCCAGACGTTCTTTGAGCAGAAACAGATCGCCCTCACGGTGCTTGGGAACCTGGATGGGTTCCACATCGGCCGGGAAGATCTGGTCTGCTGATAGAATCAGACCTCGGATGAAAACACTACGACGGCTGGCCCTGGCCACGCTCTGCTACGTGAGCGCGGCGTGCGCGGTCGATTGGAAAGCGCTGAAGCCGCAGGGTTATGTCAGCGATTTCGCCAATGTAGTGGATGCCCGCAGCCGCGCTGCCCTCGAACGCTATTGCGCTCGCGTCGAGCAGCTTACCCAGGCGCAGATGGCGCTGGTGACGATCTCAACCCTCGATGGCGAGCCGATCGAAGATGTCACCAATACGATTTATCGGGCCTGGGGTGTCGGCCAAAAGGGCA
This sequence comes from Candidatus Solibacter usitatus, assembly GCA_016185465.1. Taxonomy (GTDB): domain Bacteria; phylum Acidobacteriota; class Terriglobia; order Bryobacterales; family Bryobacteraceae; genus JACPNO01. The sequence continues at coordinate 16,768 of JACPNO010000069.1, read as the reverse complement.
AAAACGAAGGCATCATGCTGCTGCTGGTGGTGCGCGACCGGCGCAGCCGTTTAGAGATCGGGTACGGCCTGGAGCCGATTCTGCCCGACGGCCTTTCGGGCGACATACTGCGCGAAATGCGCCCGGCTCTGCGCCAGAACCAGTACGGCACGGCCATGATTGCGGCGGCGCAGCATATCGGCTCGATTATTGCGAAATCCAAAAATGTTTCGCTCGATGTGGAACTACCGCGGCGCGTGACGTCGCGGCCGCGCGATTCGATTCCCTGGCCGCTGCTGATTGGCGGGCTGGTTATTTTGTTGTGGCTCATGCGCGCGGGCGGGGGCGCCGGTGGCGGCGGAGGATTCGGCGGATTCCTGACCGGCATGATGCTGGGCAATATGATGAACGGCGGCCGCGGCTCGGGATGGGGTGGCGGCGGCGGTGGATTTGGCGGAGGCGGTGGGGGCGGCGGATTCGGTGGATTTGGCGGAGGCGATTCCGGCGGCGGCGGAGCCTCCAGCGACTGGTAAGATCGATAACTGCATGGAAAGCGCACTGAAGCAGCTACTGGAACGGCTCAACAAGGCCTTCGGCGACCGCCTGGTCTCCGTGGTGCTTTACGGCTCCGCTGCGTCCGGCGAACATCACGAGGGCTTTTCCGATCTCAATGTTTTGTGCGTGCTGCAGGAAGTGACGACCCGGGAGCTGGCCGCATCGGAACCGGTTTTCCGCTGGTGGCGCGAGCAAGACAACCCGGCGCCCATGCTGTTGAGCGAACATGAAGTGCGCACTTCGACCGATTGTTTCGCCATCGAATTCCACGACATCAAGGCCCAGCATCGCCTGCTGCACGGCAAGGACGTCATTTCCGATCTGGTGGTGGACGACGCGTTCTACCGCGCGCAAGTGGAGCACGAGCTACGCGCCAAAATGCTGCGGCTGCGCCAGAAGGCTTCGAGCGCGCTGGCCGATAAGGACGTCCTGCGCCGCCTGCTGCTGGATTCGATCTCCACATTCAGCGTGCTGTTCCGCCACGCCCTGCGGCTGCACGGCGTGGAAGGTTCGACCAAAAAACGCGATGTAGTGGCGGAAGCGCAAAAAGCGTTTGGCATCGATCCCCAGCCCTTTCTGAAATTGCTGGATGTTCGCGAGGAGCGCATGAAGGCACGGGAATTGGAACCCGAGCCCTTGTTGGATTCGTATTTGAAACAGATAACAGTCGTGATCGACGCTGTCGATCGCCTGGAAAGGTAGAACGTAACTATGAAAATCCTGATTATTGTTCTGGCTGTGCTGCTGGTTGTCGGCTTGATCTTCGGTGGAAAATACGTTGGCATTCGCAACGATTTGGTCACCAAGAAAGAGTCGGTCGCTACAGCCTGGAGCCAAGTGGACGTAGCGCTGCAGCGCCGCGCGGACCTGATTCCGAACCTGGTGGCAACTGTCAAAGGCTTTGCCGCCCACGAGGAAAAAGCCATCGCCGATGTAGCCAACGCACGCGCGCAGTTGGGGGGCGCGCGCACGCCGCAAGAGAAGATCAACGCCAATTCTCAGCTGGATGGCGCCCTGGGCAGATTGCTGGTGGTGGTGGAAAACTATCCCAATCTCAAGGCCGATCAGAACTTTCTGCGCCTCCAGGATGAGTTGGCCGGCACGGAAAACCGCATCGCCATCGAGCGCCGGAAGTACAACGAAGTTGTCCAGGCTTACAACACGAAGATCCAATTGTTTCCCGACAACATCGTGGCGTCGATGTCCGGATTCACGCGCGAGGATGCCTACTTCAAGACCGACGCCGGAGCCCGCAACGCGCCCAAGGTGGCTTTCTAAAGCCCATGAGCGTTCCCATATTCGCGAATTACATCAATGGAGAGTGGGTTGAAAGCGCCCGTACTTTTGAGGATCGCAACCCGGCGAACACGGATGAAATCGTAGGCCGGTTCGTTCAGGGCACAGCCGACGACATCCGCGGCGCGGCCGCGGCGGCGCACGCGGCTTTCCCCGCCTGGTCCAGCATGGCGGCGCCGGCGCGCGGGGCCATTTTGTACAAAACGGCCGATCTGCTCGACCGGCGCTTCGAATCCATCGCCGCCGAAATGACCCGCGAGGAAGGCAAGACGCTGCCCGAAGCCAAGGGCGAAGTGCGCCGCGCCATCAACATTTTCCGATACTTTGCGGGCGAAGGCTCGCGCATGCCCGGCATTCTGGTTCCTTCCGAGCGCGACCGCGTGCATATGTTCGCCGTGCGCAAAGCCATCGGCGTGGTGGGCCTGATCACGCCCTGGAATTTTCCCATCGCGATTCCGGCCTGGAAACTCGCGCCGGCGCTGATTTGCGGCAACACCGTGGTGCTCAAGCCGGCCTCGGCCGCGCCTTTGAGCGCCTGGCGGATCGTCGAAGCGCTGCATGAATCCGGGCTGCCGCGCGGGGTGGTGAATTTTGTTGCCGGCCCCGGCGGCGAATTGGGAACGGCGCTGTTACGGATTCAGCTCGAAATGGGCGGGAAAAATCCGACCATCGTATTGGCCGATGCCGATTTCAATTCGGCTGTCGAAAATGTAGTGAACGCGGCGTTTTTCTCGACCGGCCAGAAATGCACGGCCACCAGCCGGGCCATCGTCGAAGACGCAATCTACGACAAATTTCTAGACGCGCTGGTGGAGCGCACGCGCAAGCTTAAAGTCGGCGACGGCATGCAGGCGGGCATCGACATCGGCCCGCTGGTGGATCAGGGCCAACTCGACACGGTCCTGCGCTATATCGAGATCGGCCGCAAAGAGGCCGGCGCGCCGAAAATCGGCGGTAATCGGCTGACCGGCGCGGGATTCGACAAGGGCTATTTTGTCGAGCCGACCATCTTCGGCGGCGTCACGGAAAAGATGACCATCGCCAGGGAAGAAATTTTTGGACCGGTGCTGGCCGTGTTGCGCGCCAAGGATTTTGACGACGCCATGCGCCTGGCCAATGACATCCCCTTCGGGCTTTCGTCATCGATTCAAACCACCAATCTTTCGCGCGTGTTCGAATACGTGTATCGCGCCGATGCGGGCCTGCTCACGGTGAATCTGCCCAGCGCCGGTGTAGAATATCAGTTGCCTTTTGGCGGCAGTAAGGATTCCAGTTTTGGTCCCAAAGAACAGGGACCCGCCGCCCTCGAGTTCTACAGCGATTACAAAACGATTTACCTCAAATACTAAATCATGCGACTGGGACAAATCAGACAGGAAGGCCGCGCGGTAGCCGCGATTTTTGAAGATGGCTTAGCCAGGCCGGTTCCGAATCACACGCTCACCGATTTGATTGCGCACGCCGAGGCCGAGCAGATTGCGTTGTGGGATCTGGCGGGCAGAATCGCCAGCCGTCACGGCGTCGAAGCGGCGCCCATCATTCCGATCTTTCCGGTGGAAGTCTGGGCTTGCGGCTGCACGTATGAAATGAGCGCCAGCTTCCGCGACGCCGAGCATGGCACCCGCGAAGGCATGTACGCATATGTCTATCGCGAGGCGCGGCCCGAGATTTTTTTCAAGGGAACGTCACGCGTGTGCGTCGGTCCTGGCCAGCCGATCGGTCTGCGCGCGGATTCGAAATTTACGGCTCCGGAGCCGGAGCTGGCGGTGATCCTGGGCAGTAAGGGCCGCGTGCTGGGCTATACACTGGCCAACGACGTTTCGGCGTGGGATATTGAGCGCGAGAATGCGCTGTATCTTCCGCAGTCGAAAGTCTACACGGCCTGCTGCGCGCTCGGGCCGGTCATCGTGACCGCGGACGAAATGCTGGATCCGTACAAGCTTTCGATGAGCTGCACCATCACGCGCGGGGGCAAGAGCACGTTTGAAGGCCAGACCTCGACTGCGCGGCTGCATCGCAAGATCGAGACGCTGATCGAATACCTGCTGCGGGCGAACCCTGTGCCGACGGGCTCGGTGTTATTGACCGGAACCGGCATCATCGTGACCGCGGAATCGGCGCTGGCGGCCGGCGACGTGGTGAGCATACGCGTTCCGGAAATCGGTGAGCTGAGTAATACGGCAGTCGTGGTTGGTTGAGATTTCTTAAGACATTTCTCGCAGAGACGCAGAGTACACAGAGAACTACCTAAGCATTCTTCTCCGCGTTCTCTGCGCCTCTGCGAGAAAATGTGTTTCTTACTTCTTCAACAGCGGCTCTTCATCGAAGTGGATCAGGATGTACATGAAGGGCTCGCCGGCATTGATGAGTAGCTGATGTGGCGTCATCTCCGGAATGTGGATGATGTCGCCGGGCGCAAGCTCGCGCTTTATTCCGCCGCGAATCGATGACCCGCGCCGCTGCTTGCGCGGCCTCTTCTCCTCATCCACAAGCTCACCGCCGATCACGAACGTGGCCTTCCCGCGCTGGATGATATACACGTCCTTTTCGGTTTCGTGAAATTCCGGAGGGCTGGTCGCGCCGCGCAGCACCAGGTAGACCGAGTGCCCTTTCCAATTGCCGATAGTTTCAAAAATCATCTTCTCTTTCCCGATCTTTTTCTCGAGAAGGTCGGCGGCCTCGTTAAATTGCGCGGCTTTCCATTCGACGAAGCCGGGAACTTCGTCGGCCAGCGCGCAAGTCACGGCGATCAGGGCGAGCGGCAATAGTAGGCGCATAATCGCCAAAAGTATACTCGCTTGCGCCGGCGCTTGCATGCATCCGCGCCGCTGGGCTAGCATTGTTTTCCCGGAGAGGAGAAGTTAATGGCTCACTATTTATTGCAGGTGGGATATACGGCTGAGGCTTGGGCGTCGATCATCGCCACCCAGCAGAATCGCCTCGACGCCGTCAGGCCCGTCATCGAAAAGCTCGGCGGAAAAATTGAAAGCGGCTGGCTGGCCTTTGGGGATTACGATCTAGTCGCCATCGTGCAGATGCCCAGCAACGTCGACGCCGCGGCATTTTCGCTGGCTGCTTCGGCGGGAGGCGCAGTGCGATCCATCAAGACCACATCGCTGCTGACCATGGAAGAGGGGCTCTCTGCGATGAAGAAAGCGGCCGCCGCCGGGTACAAGTCGCCGGTCAAGAAAGCTCACTAGGCTTGCGCATCACATCGATCGAAACCATACATCTGGCCCGCGGGATCACGGTGCACGCGGGCCCGGTGCAGTGGCTGTGGGTACGAATTCATACCGACTCCGGCCTGGTGGGCCTGGGCGAAACCTATCCACATCCTGAAGCCGAGAAGGCCGTAGTGCAGCGATCGCTAGCGCCCGTTTTGCTGGGCCGCGATCCGCTGCAGATCGACCGCTTGTGGGCCGATATGTTTCAGACCATCGCCTACAGCGGCTGGGCCGGAGCCGAGATGCGCGCCATCAGCGCCGTCGACATGGCGCTCTGGGATTTGGCCGGAAAAGCCGCCGGCATGCCGGTTTATCAGCTGCTGGGCGGCGCGTCGCGCGATTCCATACGCACCTACAACACCTGCTACGACCATATCGATTTCCTCACCGAGCCGGTGCGCCTGGCGCGCGAGCTAGCCAATTCCGGCGTGTATGCCATGAAAATCTGGCCCTTCGACGGCATCGCCAAAGAGACCGGCGGCCAATACATTACCGCCGACCAGATGCGCCGTGGCATGGAGCCGCTGCGGCTCATCAAGGAAGAATTCGGCGACACGATGGACGTAGCCATGGAGTTTCACGGCTATTGGAACCTGCCCTGCGCGATAAAAATTGCTCAGGCGCTTGAGCCGTACAAACCTATGTGGCTGGAGGAAATGCTGCCGCAGGATAATCTCGCCGCCTATCGCGAGCTGGCTTCGGCGACGCCGCTGCCGCTATGCCTGAGCGAGCGCCTGATGACGCGCTGGGGCTTTCGCGAGCTGTTGGAAAATCGCGCGGCGCGCATCATCATGCCCGATATTTGCTGGTGCGGCGGGATTTCCGAAGCCAAGAAAATCGCATCCATGGCCGAGGCGCATTACCTGCCGGTGGCGCCCCACAACTGCGGCGGGCCGGTGCTGCATGTGGCGTCGGCGCACCTGGCGGCGAATCTGACCAATCTGTGCATTCTCGAATCCGTGCGCCGGCACTATCTGGATGAATACCGCGGCCTGGTGACCACGACGCTGCCGGTTGCGAACGGCGTTGTTCCGCTGCCGGAAGGACCTGGATTAGGCGTCGAACTTACGCCGCAAGTCTTCGCGCGGCCTGATGTTACGGTGGAACGCATCAACGCGTAGCGCGGGTAGGGGAAAACAACGTGAGTCCGGTTAACCGGGTACGCCTCTAAGTTGTCGCCGCGCTGATGATATTCATAACCTCGCTTCACACGCCGACCGATCCTCTCAGAGGGCCGCGCGCGCTCAGGCTAATTATCGGGATACCTGGGATCATCGCAAGCCCATTACTCCTTTCGTCGCCTAGCGAACTCACAGAAATTCCAAAGCCAATGCGCCGAAAGACACTGAGTAGATGCTTCGCGACACGTAGCATAGGTTGACAACGCTGCTACCGCCTCCCTAAAATCGATCTTAGTAGCTTTGCTGAGCTTGGGAGGTGGGTCTTCTCGAGTAGTAGCCCGGTCGCAGACGTTTCGCTATCCTTTCCCGTAATCCTTCGCAAGACTCCTTACGCTCTTTTTTCGCTATTGTTTCCCGATGAATGCCGCATTTGTCAGCGGAGTTTAGGCGGATTTACGCGCATTCCGGTGTGCGCCGCCTGCATGCGCGGGCCGGAGCCGCTGGCTGCCGAATTCTTCTGTGTAAGCTGCCGGATGCCGTTCCAGAATCGCTTTCCGCTGGATGACGCCGGTCAGTGCCGGCTATGCCGGTCGGGCGCGCTGGGTTTCGACGCCGTCTATTGTTTCGGATCGTTCGAAGGTCCGCTGCGGGAGCTGATTCACCTTTTCAAATACGCCGGAATGAAAGCGCTGGCTAAACCGCTGGGCGCGCAACTGGCGGCGGCGCTGCCGCGTGACCAGCAGTTTGACGTCGTCGTGCCCATGCCGCTGCATTGGAGACAGCGGTGGCAGCGCGGCTTCAATCAGTCCGAATTGCTGGCCCGGTTTACGGCGCGGCGCTGCGGGATTCCCATGATCGCCGCCGCGCGACGCCTGCGCGCCACACGGAACCAGGCCGGCTTGAGCAACGCCAAGCGCCGCGGCAATGTCTCCGGAGCTTTCGTCATCGCCAAGCCGGACGCCGTCGCGGGTCAGCACGTATTGCTGGTCGACGACGTAATGACTACGGGCGCGACCGCCAGCGCCTGCGCGCGCGCTTTGAAACGCGCTGGAGCCAAATCCGTAGCCGTGCTGACGCTGGCGCGCGTCGACCGGCGCCTGACGGATGTGCGAGATGCATAACATGACCGGCACAAACAGATTGCAAAAACCCGTGCTGGTGCTGAACGCCAGTTACGAGCCTATCCACGTGTGCGCGGCGCGGCGGGCGCTGGTGCTGGTGCTGAAGGGCGTGGCGTCGGCGGAAGAAGAATCGCAGATGGCCGTGCACTCGACGCGGCGGACGATGCGCTTGCCGTCGGTGATCCGGCTGCTGGAGTATCGCCGCATCCCGCACCAGACGCGCGCGCTATCGCGCAAGAACATTCTGATGCGCGATCGCTATACGTGCCAGTACTGCCATCGCACCATGCCGTCGTCTGAGCTGACGCTCGATCACGTGATTCCGCGGGCACGGGCCGGTGAATCCGCCTGGGAAAATCTGGTGGCCTGCTGCCATTACTGCAATAACCGCAAGGGCAGCCGCACGCCGGAAGAGGCGGGCATGAAATTGGCGCGCCAGCCACGTCCGTTCAGCCTGCATACCAGCCGGCATTTGATGCGCCTGCTCGGCAAGAGCGATGCGCAGTGGCGGAAATATCTGTTCTATTAAACACCGCTCCCTCCGATCACGGCTCGCAACGCGCGCTAGGAATTCCTGTTTAGCGATGTCGCCGGAAGCGAGCCGTAACCGGAGGGAGCGGTTTTTCACGCGCAAAGTTCGTAGGCGTCGCGCAGCCAGCCTAACAGCTCCGCATCGATGTCACCTGCTGCCGCCACCTTCACTTCCTCGTGCCAGCGGCTCTTAGACACCTGCTCGCTCTTGACGATTCTTTTATTGCGAATCGGCTTGGCTGCCTTGATGGTCAGAAGCAAATGCTCTTTGCGTGGATGCACGCCGGCGAAAGCCGATTTACGCGCCAGGTGGATGGAAGTTTTCTTGACCTCTGTCTTGAAAGACCCGAGCGGCTTGAGCGCGCGCAGCAGTTCCTTGTACAATTCCCGGGCTACCGGACTCGCGGTGGAAAGCGCATCGGGCGTCATGGCTTCACCCCCGCGTTCCACATTTCCTGCTGTACTTTCCACGTGCCGTTGGCCTCGCGATGGAGCACGAGCGCCATCTTGCCGTAGGTCTCGATCGGCGGCCTGCCATCGGGCGGCTGAACCACTTGATGCTCGGTCACCCATTCGGAAGCCCAATTCCCGCTCACGTGAATGTCGTGAAATTCCATTTCCTGCTTGATCACTTGGTAGCCCGGCATCTTGGCCAGAACGTCTTCCACCCACGCGACAATTTTCTTTTTGCCGATCAACGGCGCGTCTCCGGGCATCAGATCGACCCCGTCTTCCGCCCATAAGGAAAAGATCCCGGCCGTATCCATTTTCTGATGCAGCCCGAGGTAGCGTTGATTGAAGGCGTCAATTTCTTTTCGGCCGGCGTCCTGCTTCGGGCGGGCCGCGGCGGTCAGCAAACTAACCAGGCACATCCCTAACATTGCCTTCCCAGTGAGATCCATGCGGACAGCATATCAAGGTACCCTGTAAGAATCGCGCATGGAACAGTTCGCCCTGGAATTTCTGCCCCAACGCCGCGTCTACACCGTCACCGAGCTGAACGCGGCCATTCGCGGCCTGTTGGACCGCGAGTTTCAGGACATCTGGGTATCGGGTGAAATCTCCGGCGTCAAGCTGGCCGCGAGCGGGCATTACTATTTCACGCTGAAAGAACGCGAATCGCAATTGCGCTGCGTGTGCTTCCGTTCGACCGTCCGCTTTCTGAAATTCAAGCCGCAAGACGGCGTGGCGGTGGTGGCGCGCGGGCGGATCGACGTCTTCGAAGCGCGCGGCGAGTATCAACTGCTGGTCGAGCTGTTGGAGCCGCAAGGCCACGGCGCGCTGCAATTTGCTTTCGAGCAGCTCAAGAAGAAACTGGCGGCCGAGGGCCTGTTCGATGCCGGGCGCAAGCGTGCCCTGCCCCGGTTTCCGCGGCGCATCGGTCTGGTGACTTCGCCGCGCGGCGCCGTGATTTCGGACATGATCGGAATTCTCGAGCGCCGTTTTCCGGGGCTGCATATCCGCCTGTTTCCCGCCCAGGTGCAAGGCGAAAACGCGGTGGAAGAAGTTTGCCGCGGCCTCGAGTACTTTGGCCGAACCGGCTGGGCGGACGTGCTGATTGTGGCGCGCGGCGGCGGCTCGCTCGAAGATTTGTGGACCTTCAATGAAGAAGCCGTCGCGCGCGCCATCGCCGCGTGCCCGGTGCCGGTGGTTTCAGCGATTGGCCATGAAACCGACACTACCATCGCGGAGTTCGTCGCCGATTTGCGCGCGCCCACACCGTCGGCCGCCGCCGAGCTGATCGTCTGTACGCGCCAGGAATTGTTCGACCGCATTGAAGGCTCGCGCGGCAAGCTGGCGCAGGCGGCGCGCTATCGACTGGCCATGGCCTCGCGCTGGCTGCATCAACAGGGCATTGACCGCGCGGCAACGGTTTTTCACAGGGCTATCGGACGAAGGTTGCAGAGAATAGACGAATCCTCGCGGCGTCTTCGCGACACGATGCGTGAGCAAGTGGAGGCCCGCCACAAAGCGTGCCGCGGGCTCGAAGCGCGGCTGCGCCATTTCGATTTGCGGCCCAAGCTGGCGCGCGACCGGCGGCGTCTGGAATCGGCGGGCCAGTCGTTGGAGCAGGCCCTGCGCATGCAACTGCTGCGGCGCGCGGGGCGCGTCGATTCGCTCACCGCCAAGCTTTCCCAATTGAGCCCGCTGCGCATTTTGGACCGCGGCTACGCCATCGTCACCAACGAAAACGGGCAAATTGTGAATGCCAGCACACTCGCTCCGGCGGGAACGGACATCCACGTGCGTCTGGCGAGCGGCCGCCTGGAAGCCAAAGTCACCAGGAGTCAAACGTCATGACAAAACCGATGTCCCTGGCTCGCGCCGTCACTGGCATTCTGATCCTCACCGGCACCGCGTACGGAAGCGGCCTGGACCCTCTAAGTTCCCATTAGTCTGTGCTATCATCCACCGCCATGAAGAATAATGTGGCCAGGCTAGTAATCTGGGTAGCCCTTGCATCCGTTGCGATGTTTGCGGCTGACAATACCGTTGGAACCTGGAAGTACAATGCGGCCAAATCCAAATCTACCAGCGCCAATCCAATCAAGAGCCAAACCGATGTGCGGGAGGCAACGCCGGACGGCGGAGCGAAACTGACCAGGACCACCCAATATACCGACGGTACGACTGCCAGCTACAGCGTCAGCTTCAAGTATGACGGCAAGGAATATCCAGCCACCGGAGCGCCGTACGACTCGGTTTCCGTCAAGCGAATCGATGCCAACACCTACAGTTTTGAAACCAAAAAGGCGGGCGGCAAGTACCATATGAAGGGACAAACCGTCATTTCCAAGGATGGCAAGACGCTGACACAGACCATCAGGGGCACTGACGCTCAAGGCAAGCCCGTCACGGCAACTGCGGTGTTCGAGAAGCAGTAGGGGCCGCTCCGTTTGGTCACGGCGCTGTAACGTGCGTTCCGATGTGGTGATGTGATGTCCAACCGGAGCGTCATCCCCTCGCGATCCGCTCCGCCACTTGCTTGGCCATGCGCACGCAATCCGGAATGCCGATTCCCCGATAGCCGTTTCCCACCACATGCAGGCCCGGAATCGCGGCCAGGCGTTCTTCGATTCGAGCGACCCGCTGCGCGTGCCCCACGGTGTATTGCGCCATCGAGCGCGGCCAGCGGAAAATGCGTGTGAACCGGGGCCGCGCGCGCACACCCATCATCTCGCGCAGCTCGATCAGCACCGCCGCAATAATCTGCTCGTCGCGTTCGTCGAGCGCCTCTCCCAGAAAGCAGCGCAGCAGCGCCATGCCATCGGGCGCGCGATCGGAGAACTTCGTGCCCACCCACGTACAGGCCACCAGGCGGTTGCGCTCTTTTTTGGGAACCAGGAACCCGAAGCCGTTGAGCGGATGCTGCAAGTCGCTGCGGTTATACCCCAGCGCCACCGTCATCGACGAACGGTACGGAATCCAGCCGGTGAGCGCGGAAAGCTCGGTGTCGATGGGCCGCGTCAGGCCCGCTACCTGATGTGCCTCGCACGCCAGCACCACACGCTGAGCCTCCAGCCAGTCACCGCCCGCGCACAGCCGGAAGCCGTTCGCTGTGCGCTCAATGCGTTCGACGGCGGCGTGAACTACCGTGGCTTTGCCAGCCACAGCCGAGGAAAGACCCGCGATCAACTGCGCCATGCCGCCGCGCAGCGTGCGAAACAGGGGCAATTTCTCTTCGTGAGCCGCCGCCTTGCGCCGCGCCAGCACGCCCCGCGTCAGGCTGCCGTATTCTCTTTCCAGCTCCACCAGATTCGGCAGCACGCTGGCCGCGCTCAGCTCCGCCGGATCGCCGCCGTAAATTCCAGAAAGCAGCGGCTCGGCCAGATAATCGACCACTTCCTGGCCATAGTGCCCGGCTACAAAATCGGCCACCGTGCGATCATCCGCGCCGGCGCGCCCGCGCCGGTGGAAATATTCCAGCCCCATGCGCAGCTTGGTGCGCCAGTGCAGCAGCGGCGTCGCGGCGATCGGCCTCAGTTGGGTGGGAACCAGGAATTGCACGCCATCGGGCAGCGGGATGAGCTTGCCGCCTTTCCAGATGAACGTGGCGCGCAGGTGATCGTTCGAGCCGATGACCTCCCCGGCAAGCCCTAGCTCGGCGATCAGCTCCATGGCCCAGGGTTTAGCGGAAAGAAAGCTATCCGGGCCGCCTTCGACCACGCAGCCATCTACGCGCTCGGTCTGAATGACGCCCCCCAGCCGCGGCCGCGCTTCGAACAGGTGTGAGGCGATGCCGGCTTTGGCGAGATAGTGAGCGGTGGCGAGGCCGGAAATGCCGCCGCCCACAATAGCTACCGATGGCATTGGCCGATTTTGCCGTTTACGGCTTGAACTCGCGGACCATCTGCACCAGGGCTTTGACGTTGTCTACCGGCGTCTCCGGCAGAATGCCATGTCCCAGGTTGAAGATATGGCCGGGCCGCGCGCCGGTGCGCTTCAGCAATTCGGTCACGCGCATTTTAAGCTCGGGCAGCGGCGCGAATAGCGCCACCGGATCCAGGTTGCCCTGAATCGCCGAGCGGTAGCTGATGTCCATCCAGGCCTGGTCGATGTTGATGCGCCAATCGACGCCCATGACGTCGCCGCCGGCGGCATGCAATTCGCGGAAGAAGCCGCTGGCGCCGGTGCCGAAGTGGATCACCGGAACGCCGGTGCCGCGAATGCGCTCAATCAGCGCGCGTGAATAGGGCGCGGCGAAGCGCACGTAATCGTCGGGGCCGAGCGCGCCTACCCAGCTATCGAAAACCTGTATGGCGCGCGCGCCGGCGGCCACCTGGCTCGAAGCGAAGGGCGCCAGCACGTCCACGATCTTGCCCATCAAACGGCGCCACAGCGTTTCTTCGCCGTACATCATGCGCTTGGTGCGGATGAAATTGCGCGAAGCGCCGCCTTCGATCATGTAGCTCGCCATGGTGAAGGGCGCGCCCACGAATCCAACCACCGGCACTTTGGTGCCGAGCGCGCGTGAAACCAGTTGAATGGCTTCCCCCACATAGCCGAGATCGTCGCCATTGGCCGTCGAGAGCGTGTCGATGTCGGCGGCATTGCGCACGGGATTGTCGATGATCGGGCCGACGCCCGATGCGTAGCGCAGCTTGAGTCCCATGGGCTCGACCGGCAGTAGCAGGTCGGCAAAAATGATGGCCGCGTCCACGTCCAGAATCTCGACCGGCTGCAGCGTGACGGTAGCCGCCAGATCGGGCCGCTTGCACATTTCGAGCAAGCCGTGCTTGGCGCGGATCTCGCGGTATTGCCGCAAGTACCGGCCGGCCTGGCGCATGAACCAGACAGGCCGTACCCTCGGCGGGATAGCCGGTGCGCGGATCCATGATGTGGCTATAGATCTTGCCCTCGGCGCGAAAGAACTTTTCGTAATCTCCGGACGTCGACATCGATTCGTCTTTCAAATAAACTTCCGCCACGTTCTTGCCGGCGTCTTTCGGATCGCGAATCTGCACTCTCCAGCCCTTCTCGTCCGGTGGCGCGCCCAGCGCGTAGATGCTCGAGCCCGCGGCCGAAACCAAACCCACCTTGACGCCGTACTCTCTCAGAACCGCGGCCATCTTATCCACCGCGTAGCCCTTGCCGATGCCGCCCGGATCCAATTCCACCCCTGGAGTGTCGAAAGCTACCGTGCCGGCGGCTGCGTCCAATTGCATGTGCCGGTAGCCCACTTTCGCCAGCGCCGTCCGAATCTCCGCCCGGTGCGGCAGGCGGCCCGTGCCCTTATAAAACCCCCAGACTTTCATCAACGGACCCACCGTGATATCGAAGGCCCCATCGCCCGCCCGGCTGTATTCCTTGCAAGCCGCCAGCAACTGGAACATCTCCGAAGTGACCTTGACCGGATGCGCGCCCGCTTCCCGGTTTATGACGCTCAACTCGCTCGCCGGCCGGTAATTGGATAGCATGCGATCCAGCCGCCGTACCTCCTCGAACGCCGCCTCCACAGCCGCTTCCATGCGCGTACGGTCCTCGCCGTATACCGCGATGGAGTACGTTGACCCCATGGCGTCCACGCTGGATTCCAGACGCAGCGTTTCGGTCGGCGCCGCCCACAGCAGGGGCAGCAAAAACAAAACTAGCACAATCTGTTTCCTGTTAGGGCTGATTTTCCGCTTTGCCGCGTGTTTTTTTAGCGCGCCGCAGCAGGACTTCCACCCGGCTGGCGGTCTCCTGCCAGGGGTCGATCTCGAAGTGTAACTCCGGCATTTTCCGTAAGTTAAGACGCCGGGCGAGCTCGTGCCGCAAGTATTGCCGGGCGTGTTCCAGGGCGTTCATCCCCTCCACCTGTTCACGCTCGATGCCGTGCAGGGCCACCAGCACCCGGGCCTGCCGCATGTCGGGCGACATCACGACCGCGGTGACGTCGACCGGGGCCAGACGCGGGTCCGCCATCTCGAAGCCGATGATTTCCATGAGCTCTTCACGAATGATTTCGCCAATCTGCTCTGCGCGCCGTTCATCCATGATCGTGGGCCCTTACATCCAATCCACGGTGGTTGAGGTCAAAGCCGGGCCTAGCAGCGAGGCTGCCTCTTTCTCTACCGCTTGCAGCACCTGGGTCGCGTGTACGCGATCGTTCGACACCGTGACCGCGGCCAGTACAGCCCGCTGCCACAAATCCTGGTGATCGATTTCCGCAATCGACACGTTGAATTTATTGCGCAGACGCTCGGTCAGGCCTTTGACTACGTGACGCTTTTCTTTCAACGAGTGCGAGTTTTCGAGGCGAAGCTCGAGGGTCATCACGCCGATCTCAGGCATAACAACAAACCCAACTTCATTTTCTCGCAGAGGCGCAGAGAACGCAGAGAAAACCAACCCCAACAATATTTTATTTTTCCGGTTTTCTCTGTGTACTCTGCGTCTCTGCGAGAATTTTTTTGTTTTTCTTTACGCGAAGACTTCTACTGCTACTTTTTCCGTTACGAACGCCTCGATGACGTCCCCTTGCTTGACGTCCCCAAAGTTCTCCAGCGTTACCCCGCACTCCATGCCGCTGCGCACTTCGCTCACGTCATCCTTAAATCTGCGCAGCGACGAAATCTTGCCGGTGTGCACCACCACGTTGTCGCGCAGCACGCGCACCTGCGCGCCGC
>JACPNO010000069.1:0-1807 GCA_016185465.1 Candidatus Solibacter usitatus | reverse complement strand
AGGATGCCATCCGACACCTGGCAGCCGGCCACCATGCCGACCTTGCTGATGCGGAATACTTCGCGCACTTCGGCCTTGCCGCGGTAAATTTCGCGGAACACCGGCGCCAGTAAGCCGGTCATGGCCAGTTTGATCTCGTCAGTTAGGTTGTAAATGATGGTGTGCAGGCGGATATCCACCTTTTCCTGCTCCGCAATCGCCGCCGCGTTGCGCTCCGGACGCACGTTGAAGCCGATCACGATGGCGTTGGAGGTAGTAGCCAGCAGAACGTCGGATTCGGTGATCGCGCCCACGCCGGCGTGCAGCACGCGGATTTTGACCTTGTCGTTGGAGAGCTTCTCCAGCGTGTCGGTGAGCACTTCGGCCGAACCGCCCACATCCGCTTTCAGGATGATGGGCAGCTCCTTGACCTCGCCCTCCCGCATTTGTTTATGCAGTTGTTCAAGCGTCAGGCGGCCGGATTTTGCCAGCACCGTTTCCCGCGCCTTGCCTTCGCGATACATCACGATCTGCTTGGCCTTGGCGGTATCGGTGACCACTTGGAAGGAATCACCGGCGTCGGGCATCGATTCGAGGCCCAGCACTTCGACTGGCGTCGAGGGCTCGGCTTCACGCACCTGCGCGCCCATATCGTCCAGCATGGCCCGCACTTTGCCGAAGACCGCGCCGCAAACAAAGAAATCGCCCACGCGCAGCGTGCCGTTGCGAACCAGCACCGTGGCCACCGGTCCGCGGCCGCGGTCGAGTTTGGCCTCGATCACCGTGCCCATGGCCGGCCGCGACGGATTCGCCTTGAGATCCTGCAAATCGGCGACCAGCAGAATCATTTCCAGCAGCAGGTCCAGGCCCGTCTTCTGCCTGGCCGAAACCGGCACCATCACCGTGTCGCCGCCCCAATCTTCGGCCTGCAGGCCGCGGTCGGCTAGCTGCTGTTTGATGCGCTCGGGCTGGGCGTCGGGTTTGTCAATTTTATTGATCGCGACAATGATCGGAACTTTCGCGGCGCGGGCGTGGTCAATGGCTTCAAGCGTCTGCGGCATCACGCCATCGTCGGCCGCAACTACCAGCACCACGATGTCGGTTACTTTGGCGCCGCGCGATCGCATGCGGGTAAAGGCTTCATGGCCCGGCGTGTCGATAAACACGATCTTGCGGCCATTTCTTTCGACGTGATACGCGCCGATGTGCTGGGTTATGCCGCCGGCCTCGTGCTCGGCGACCGTCGCCATGCGGATGGCGTCCAGCAGCGAGGTCTTGCCGTGATCTACGTGGCCCATGATAGTGACCACCGGCGCGCGCTTGATCTGGTCGGTGTCGATCTGCGCGGTCTCGACCTCCTGCATGGCTTCCTGTTCGAAGCTGACGGTTGCGGTGGAGGCGCCGAATTCGCGCGCCAGGTCGGTCGCGAGCTTGGCGTCGAGAGTCTGGTTGATGGTGGCGAAAATATTGCGGTCCACCAGCTTCTTGATAACCAGGCTGGCTTTCACATCCAGTTTCTCGGAAAGCTCTTTTACCGTGATGCCTTCCGACACCGTGATCTCGCGATTCACCGGCGGCGGGCCGGAGGGAGAATCGCGGCGCACGGTGGGGCGCAGCATTTTCTCTTCCTGCTCTTGAATGCGATCGCGCTGGGCGCGGCCGCCGCGCTTGTCCATGGGACGGCGCTGCTGTTCGGTGGGCGGCGGCGCCAGACCCGGCGCAACCAAGCCGCGCGACGTCGGATGCATCGGACGCGGTCCGCCGCCGGGACGCATACCGGGCGCGCTGCGAGTTGCCGGTCCTCCGCGGGCCACCATCGGCTGGCCGG
>JACPNO010000028.1 GCA_016185465.1 Candidatus Solibacter usitatus | reverse complement strand
GCTGAGAGGGAAAGGGCCTCAAACGCCGGCCCTTTCCCTCTACCCTATCCCGCTCCCAAAAGTGTCAAGGATGTCCTGGCAGTCAGTGTCCACCATGTCTTGGCTCTTGACATCCCCGACCTGCCACTTGTTCAAGAATGCTTAGGCAGGTCGGGGACCTGCCCCACTATGCCAGCAGGCCGCCGTGGCCCAGGCACGCCACTTCCCACGTCGAGACGCGATAACGCGCTAGCAGCGGCGGCAACACCAGATCGACCACGTTGGGCTTGGCGGAGCGGAAGCAGCCGGGCGCGGAGACGATGGGAATATCATCCTTATAGGCCAGCATAAGCAGGTTGCCCGGCTCAACCGGCGCCAGGAACCGCTCCAATTGCCCGCCGGCACGGGTCAGGGCGCGGCCGATCACGTCTTCCGGACCCGCCGGCGCCGTGGTCGACGCCACCAGAATCAGCGATGGTTTGGATCGCAGCAGATGCTGCAAGGCGCGCCCCACCGCGGCGTCTTCCTCCACGCAGGCCAGAACGAAACTGGACGCCACGCCAAATCGCTCCAGGCGCTGCTTCATAATGTTCTCGAACAACTGGCGGGCGCGGTCGCCGCTGGCCGGATCGGAATAGAGCACACCAATCACGGGATTTCGCACCGGCCGGGCCTGCATCATTGGGCCTCGCTCGCGGAGGATCGAGCTTATGGCTTCCAGCTGGTCTCGAGCGACCGCAAAGGGCGCGCTCTTCACCGTGGCGATGCGCTGCCCGGCCGAGGCGAAGCTGAAGTTCAAGGCGCTGGCGATCACCACGCTCGCCGTGCAGTTGATCTGCTTCAGCAACTCGTCATCCACCAACACGCAACAGTCTTCGGTAGCATGCAAATTGGCGCGGCCGCCAGCGGCCAGGCGCACTTCATAAGCGCCGCAGCCCATTTCGCTCGCAACCGTGCAAACGGCTTCGTCTTCGCTCACCTCGCCTTCTTCAAGCTCAGTGACCCAGACCTGTTCCATGCCCTCCGATTCCAGGACGCGGATATCTTCGTCGCTGATCATGTGGCCCTTGGCCAGCAGCTTCTTGCCGCCGGAACGAAAGACCGTGCAGCAGAGGATCCTTCCCGTTGCTACCTTGACGTCAACCGTCTGCGCCTTCATCGGTCCCTCGTTTACAAGCCATGCTCCGTCCGCACTCGCTTGTTCGTTGTCCAGGATTATACAGGGTAATAGTAGAGGATTAACGGTGACTTCTCAGGTAATTTCTAAACCCAATTGGGAGGTGCTGGAGGCCTGCGATCAGGGGAGAATGTTCCGAAAAGTAGTTACAATTTCCCGATAATCGGCAATAAGATGTGACCGTCTCCCTCAAATGGGGGTAGTGGGTTGTCCCCGAGTCCAGGGCGCGCCTGCTCCCAATGTTGAGGGCGTAGAACCCGCACCATGGCGATTTCATCGCAACATTGAAACTTGGGACAGCGCAAACAATCCTTCCAGGCTTTGAGCGGCAATTCGCCGCGCTCCACTTCTTCAAACCCCATGCGGCGGAAGAATTCGGCCACGTAAGTGAAGGCGAAGACCGCGTCCAACTCATACGCCTGGGCCTCTGCAACCAACATTTCAACGATGCGGCGGCCGACGCCATGGGCTTTGAGACTTTCGTCCACCGCGAGCGATCGCACTTCGCCCAGAATCGGCGTATAGAAATGCAGAGCGCCGCAGCCAGCCAGTTTTTCGCCGGCATACGCCACGGAAAAGTCGCGGATATTCTCCGAAATCTCGAATTCGGTGCGCGGCAGCATGATCCCTTTTCCCGCGTAGCCGTTAATGAGGGTAAGCAGCGGGGCGATGTCGGTCATTTGCGCCTTGCGCAGCTCGAGCGGAATGGCGCCGCCTACTGGCTCGCCCACCGATTCGTAGGTGAGGCTGCTGATCATTGAAGTACGGTTCCCACCGATTCCCCGGCGATGAGGCGCTCGATAATCCCCGCCTGCGCTCCGGGCGCGATCCGGATTTCGCGCACGCCATCGCGCAGCGCCCGGCCGGCGGCATCGAGCTTGGCGCGCATGCCGCCCTTGGCCACGCCATCAGCGATGAGGCGCTCGCTTTCAGCCAGTGACAAGACCGGGCGCACGCTGCCAGTGGCGTCGAGCACGCCATCCACATCGGTCAGGAAAAGCAATTGGCGGGCGCCGAACCCGGTGGCGCAAGCTACCGCCATCTGGTCGGCATTGACGTTGTACATGCGCCCCTGTCGGTCGCCGGCCACGCACGCGACCACCGGCAGATAGCCGTTGGCAAGCAGCAGATCGACCAGCTCCGGATGGGCGCTGACCACGCGGCCCACCGCGCCGAGCGAGGGATCCATCTGCTCGGCTTCCACCATATTGGCGTCGATTCCGGAAAGCCCGACGGCCCGCGCCCCGGCCCGCACCAGCGCCGCCACCAGCTCCCGATTCACCGACCCAGCCAGCACCTTCACCACGGCATCCAGCGTTTCGGGACCAGTGACGCGCAAGCCGTTCACGAATTGGCTTTCAACACCGCGCTCGGCGAGATATTGCGTCATTTGCCGCCCGCCGCCATGGACGACGACGACCTCCCGGCCGCTAGCCGCGAGCCTGGCAATTTCGCAGGCCAGACGGTCGCGCACTTCCGGCGTGTCGAGCAAGGTGCCGCCGAGCTTGATGAGCGTTCTCACAGCAGACCCGTGGTTTCCGCGAATCCCAGCAGCAGGTTCATGTTCTGAACGGCCTGGCCGGCCGCGCCTTTTACCAGGTTGTCGATCGCGCTGACCACCACGCCTCGACCGGTGGCAGCGTCCACAGTGACACCCAGGTCGCAGAAATTGGTGTGCGCGACGGCGCGCAGATCGGGCACGCGGCCGGCATCGTACACCCGGACGAAGGGCTCACTGGCGTAGCGTTTCCGGTAAATAGCGGCGATGTCTTCGGCGGCGGCGCCGTTGGCCGCGCGGAAGTAAATGGTTTCCAGAATCCCGCGATGGATGGGCAGCAGTTGAGCGGTAAAGCTCAGCTCGGCCGCTTCGAGGCCGGAGACTTGCAGAATCTCGGGAACATGGCGGTGCGTCAGCACGGCGTAGGCGGAAAAATTTTCCGTGACTTCGCAGAAACTGGTCTTAAGCGATGGCTTGCGGCCCGCGCCGCTCACACCGCTTTTCGCGTCGCACACAATGCCCGCTTCGCGGCGAATGACGCCCGCTTCAATCAGCGGGCGAATGGCGAGATTGGCGGCAGTGGGATAGCAGCCGGGATTGGCAACCAGGCGCGCGCCGGGAATCCGTTCGCGGCAGAATTCCGGAAGGCCGTAGGCAGCTTCGGCCAGCAGCGCCGGCTGAGTGTGGGCGTGGCCGTACGAGGTGAGATAGCGCTCCGGCGTGCGCAGGCGAAAGGCGCCGCTGAGATCGACGACGCGCGCGCCGGCGGCGAGCATGGCCGGAGCCAGCTCCATCGAAACTTCGTGCGGCGTGGCGAGGAACACGATTTCGATTTTCTCCGCGCGGGCGGCTTCAGGCGTTGCAGGAATGGAAGCCAGTTTGGAAGGAAGTCCGCCCGTATCGGCGACATCGGCGCGTTGCTCCATGAGCACGGGCTCGGCGTGCGGATGACGCTGCAGGATTTGGACCAGCTCCGCCCCGCTGTATCCCCGATAGCCAATGATCCCGACACGTTGGGCCATATGATTAAATATTCATCCGCATGAATAATTATACTATGCTTCAAGTGTGATGCGCAAACGTGAACCGGTAGCCTGCGCGTAACGCTCGAGAGTTCGGGTGGAGGGCTTGCTGCCGCCGCCTTCAAGGCGGGCAATTACGGCCTGGGTGGTTTTCATCCTGCGAGCCACTTGTTGCTGGGTCAAGCCGGCGCGCGTTCGGGCTTCGATCAGAGCGGCGACTAGAGAGAACTCCTCACCAAGCGCTGCGTACTCGCGCCGGTACTTAGGATCCTTCAGCCATTTCTTGTGCAGATCATCAAGACGAATTCGGCTCACTGCAGCACCTCCTTTGCCCGCTGCAGCGCCAGATCAATCTCGCGCCGCGGCGTTTTTTGAGCTTTCTTGACGAACACCCGCACCACAACCACCCGCCGGCCTCTTGCGGTGACGTAGATCGCGCGGGAAATTCCATCTTTGCCTTTAATGCGCATTTCCCACAACGGACTTCAAGATGCCTCACATGGGTCTCGCGCATCTGTTCGAGACCATGGTTTTGAATCAACTCAACAATCCGGCGAAAACGCGCCTTCATGTCGTCAGGTAGAGCTTCCAGCTCCTCTCGAACGGGGCCGTCGAGCACCTCAACGATCCACGTCATACAGCTACTTTTTTATTATTGCATTTTTGAAATACTTGGTGTTTGGGGGGCTATCTCTAGTGCTCCGCCGCCGAGCGCTCCGCCAGCTCGCCAATAATCGGCAGCGAGTACGTCTCTTCCTGGCTGGCTTTCACGATCATGAAGACGCAGACGAACAGGATAAGCGCCTGGAGCAGCTTGTCCACGCGAAACATGGGTTCGTGAATCACCTTGAACATGGGCGTCAGCACCCACTCGACCAGCAACAGCGCGACAAATAAATAGAGACCTTGAAATGCGTGAAAGCGGACCTTGCGGTCATTGCGGAATTTCGTCGACGCAAGCACGATCACCGAGCCGATCCAGCCGATCCACGGGATATAGCAAAGAATGGCTGCCGTGCGCGGCGTAATGCCGGCTAACGGGTCGGCCGGAGGGGGCGCCGCGACAGGCTGGCGCGCGCCGCACTTCGCGCAGAACACATGCGCGTTGTCCACCTGGTTTCCGCAACTGATGCAAAAGGGCATCTATCACACAATACGTTACGTCAACGGCGAATGTTCCGGCAAGCCGGCGGCCTCCAATATGATACGATTTCGACCATGCGAGTTCCCCTGCTGGCATTGCTTCTGGCGCTAGGCGCGCACGGCCTGGCTGCCAAGAACCTGGATATCTACTTTGTCGATGTGGAAGGCGGTCAAGCCACGCTTTTCGTGGCGCCTTCGGGGCAATCCCTGATGGTGGATACGGGGTGGCCCGGCTTAAACAGCCGCGACGCCGACCGCATCGCAGCGGTGGCCAAGCTGGCCGGCGTCAAGCAGATCGACTACTTGCTGGTGACGCATTATCACAGCGATCACGTGGGCGGCGCGGCGCAGCTGGCCGCTAAGCTGCCGATCAAGAATTTCGTGGACCACGGGCCGTCAGTCGAAACCGATGCCGACGGGCAAAAGCTGTACAACAATTATCTGAAGGCCAGAGAGGGCGGGACGCATATCCAAGTGAAGCCGGGCGACAAGCTGCCGATCAACGGGCTGGACGTGATCATCGTCGCGGCGGGCGGCGACGCAATCCCGCTCGCGCTGGCCGGCGCGGGGCAACCTAATCCGGCTTGCGCTACTACCAAAAAGATGGATGCCGATCCGACGGAAAATGCGCGTTCGGTGGGAGCGCTGATCACTTACGGCAAGTTCCGAACGATCGATCTGGGCGATCTCACCTGGAACAAGGAGAACGAGCTGGTGTGCCCCAACAATAAAATTGGCACCGTGGACATGTACATCACCACCCACCACGGCATGGATATTTCGAACTCACCGGCCATCGTCAATGCGCTTCACCCGCGCGTGGCGGTGATGAACAATGGCGCGCGCAAAGGCGGGTCGCCTGCCGCGTGGCAGACAATTCACCAATCGCCGGGACTGGAAGATATCTGGCAGGTGCACTTCGCCATCGAAGGCGGCAAGGACAACAACTCGCCTGACGCCATGATCGCCAACGTGGATGAGACCGGCAGCGCGCACTGGATCAAAGTGTCGGCGGCGGTGGATGGCAGCTTTACGGTGATGAATAGCCGCAACAAGTACACGAAATCGTACGCGGCGCGATAAGGGTAGCGGAGCGCTCGATTTTTCCACGCGCTCCGCGCCTTTCCTCCGAAAAACTGCTCTACCCAAGCAAGCATAGCGGCTGAAAATTAGCGCTCCGTGAACACGGCGTAAAGGTTGCGTGAAATGCCCAGCAGCGCCTCGGGGATATGCTAGGATTGCAGGTAGGCACGGCCAAAACCGCATCTCACGGAGAGGTGGCTGAGTGGTCGAAAGCAGCGGTTTGCTAAACCGTCGTAGGGTCACAAGCTCTACCGGGGGTTCGAATCCCCCCCTCTCCGCCAGTTTCGTTCACAAATAACGCGCTCCAACCCCAGAACATTCAGGCGCTACAATGTTTCAGTATCCTCGGTCCATGTGAACGTGCAGCATTCCACACTAGTTGCGATGGGGGTCCGCTGGCTTGCCAGACAATGCTCCGTGGTGCTGTATGAGTTCGCCACGGCAGCCGATGAGAACCCCGACGTAATCGGCTGGGCCTCCGGAGCGGGCTCTGTCCTGATCGAATGTAAGGCAACACGTTTGGATTTCTTGAGAGACGGAAAAAAGTCCGTCCGGAGAAATCCGCGCACCGGAATGGGCCATCGGCGCTACTACCTGTGTCCACCCGACGTGATTCAGGTGAAGGACCTTCCTGCAAAGTGGGGATTACTGTGGGTCACCCAACGAGAGGTAGTTGTCATGCGCGAGGCGCGGGGATATCCGGAGAGGAACCTTTTGGCCGAAGTCCGCTTCCTCAGCTCGATGCTGAGGCGCGCACAGATACGCATTGGCTCGCGGCCGCTGTCGGAATGGCTGAGAGGCGAGAATCGTTTCGAGGCAAAACGCGGCGTAACGCCCAACCAACAGGAAGGCGATGCCCGCCGGCAGCACTCGCTAGGACACTTGGCGTGAGATACAAGGTATCTCAGCGAGGTTACTCATTGCCAACTACGATGGTTCACGTTCGCGTGGATGAGAAGACGAAGCAGAGAGCCGCAAAAACACTGTCGGCGATGGGGATCTCCGTGTCCTACGCCGTGCGGATGTTATTGGTTCGCGTGGCTGCGGAGCAAGCCCTGCCATTCGCAGTGAAGGTCCCTAACCCGACCACTGTGAAAGCGATGCGCGCCGCCGACAAAGGCAACGGCAAGCGTCTGAATTCCGCGGGCGCGCTGTTCAAGGACCTGGGAATCTGATCCGGTGCGGTACCCGGTAAGCGGGGGCCGATTCGCCGCGACGTAAAACTCGCACAGAGGCGCGGCAAGGACATGGCGAAGTTGCGAGGAGTGATCCTGCTGCTTCTTGCGGGCAGTCCCGTGCCGGAGCGCTTCAAGGATCATCCGTTGGGTGGCGACTGGAGGCACTTTGGCGATTGCCACATCGAGCCGGATTGGCTGCTGATCGACAAGATCGACGGCGCGGACCTGCACCTCGTCCGCTCCGGCACTCATTCGGATCTGTTCTGATTATTCGTAGCGCAGCGCTACCACCGGGTCGAGGCGCGCCGCTTTGTTCGCCGGCCAGATGCCAAAGAACAGGCCGACGCCCACCGACATGACGATGCCCAGCACCGCGGCCCACAAGGGAACCGACGCCGGCAGGGACTCAAACACCAATCGGGCGATCAATGAGATGAGCCAGCCGAATAGAATCCCGATGAGGCCGCCGAGTCCGGTGAGCGCGGAGGCTTCAAGCAAAAACTGAATCACGATATCGCTTTTTCTCGCACCCACCGCTTTGCGCAAGCCGATCTCGTGGGTGCGCTCCGTCACCGACACCAGCATGATATTCATCACGCCGATGCCGCCTACCAGCAGCCCAACCGAGCTGAGCACAGCCATCACCAGGAATGTCATGGCCGTGATCTGGCGGAAATCGCCAACCATTTGCTCGGCGGTCGAGAGCGAGAAATCGTCGGGCTTGTTGTAGGGCACGCGCCGGTCGATACGCAGCACGGTGCGAACTTCATCCATGGCCTTGCCGAGTTTGCCGTCCACTGCCGTCACCACGATGGCGTTCTCGCGCGCGTTGGGGTACATCTTCTGCATGGTTCCGTAGGGCAGCAGGACTCGCTGATCCTGGTCGCCAAAGAAAGACGCCGCTGGCCGCAGCATGGTCCCGACCACCAGAAACTGATGGCCATCCACGACGATGGTCTTGCCGAGCGGATCGACGTTGGCGAATAGCGCCTTCTCAATGTCGGCGCCGATCACCGCGACAGGCATCTTGCGGCGGCTTTCCTCCTCGGCAAAGAATCGCCCCAGGTGCATGTCCACCTGCCCGTTGTTGGCGTAGGACTCATCCACGCCGAACAAGTTGATGTCATACATCTCGTTGCCCTGGTAGCGGACGTTGACGATGTTGCGGTTGGCGAACAGCATCGCCGAAACGTCCCGCACCGACGGACATCTCTCCTTGATGTGCAGGCTGTTCTCGTAGGTGAGATTCTTGCGGGTGCGCTCCTCGGCGCTCAGGTTGGAGACGCGAAATCCCACGGGAAATTTGAAAACGATGATCGAATTGGGGCCGAAACTCCGCAGCACGCCGGTCACGGTGGCGTCGAAGCCGGTGAGAATCGCGCTGATGCCGATGATGGTCCCGGTGCCCATGATCACGCCCAGCACGGTGAGAAACGCGCGCAGTTTATGGGTGCGAATGGTTTGAAACGCGAGCGTAAGGCCGTTGGTGAATGCCAGCTTGGTCATGGATTATTTTTCTGCGATCATTTTTCAGCCCGCAGCGCTTCAATCGGATCGAGGCGCGCGGCCTGGCGCGCGGGATAGATCCCAAAAAACAGGCCAACCACCGCCGAAAGCCCCACCCCGATCAGAATGGAAGAATACGGCAGAACCATCGGGACCGGCGTCAGATTGCGCACTACAAGCGCCAGCAGCCAGGCCACCCCCACGCCAATCAGGCCGCCGGTTCCGGCGAGCACGGAAGATTCAACGAGGTATTGATTCAGAATATCGCGCCGCCTGGCTCCGAGCGACTTGCGGATGCCAATCTCGTGCGTACGCTCGGTGACGACGGCGAGCATGATGTTCATGATCACGATGCCGCCCACCACCATGAACACGGAAACGATGCCGATGGCCATGGAGGCGATGGTGGAAGTGAGCCGCTCCCAGAGGTCGACAATTGTCTCCGACGCAAACAGCGAGAAATTGTCCTCCTGCCCCGGCCGCAAGTGGCGGTAGGAGCGCAGCAGCATGCGGGTTTCGTCCTGCGCCTCGATCAGATGCGCCTGGTCGACGGCTTTGGCCACCAGGCGAATCCCGCTCTGCGCGCCGTAGGTTTTGAAATAACTCTCGATGGGGATCATGACGAAGTTGTCCTGGGATTGCCCGAACACGCTGCCCAGCGCCTTCGCCACGCCAATCACCTCGTAGGGAACGCCTTCAATCTGGATGGTCTTGCCGATAGGATCGCGGCCTTCAAAGAATCGGGTTCGGAGATCGTTGCCGATGAAAGCCACCCGCGCATGCCGCATGGCTTCTTCCGGTGAAATGCTGTGGCCGGCGTCGGACACTTGCACGTTGTTGATCGCGGTGATGTTCTCGGTGATGCCCTGCACGTTGACGTCGGGGGTGGAAATGCCCTGGTAGGACACGCGCGTTTGGCGGGAGGCCATCATGCCGATGCCTTTCAGCAGATTGGCTTTCTCTTTGATGAACTCGTACTCCTCGCGCTTGATTTGCGGATTCCTCTTTTGCATCTCGAGGAATTTCTTGGGATCCCAGTTGCCGAAAAAGGCCATGCGGACAATGCGGAATCCGTCGGCGCCCATATTCGATACTTTTTCGGCGATATAGACATTCATGCCGTGAATCAGGGCCGTAACGGAGATGAGCGTGGTAGTGGCGAGAATAATCCCGAGCAGGGTGAGGAAGCTGCGCAGCTTGTTTTTGCGCAGCGAATCCAATGCGATACGGGTGGCCTCCCAAAAGGAGGCGCTGGGACGGAACTGTCGTTTCTGAGCCACGGCGCCTTGATTAGCAGACGTAGGAACGTCGCGATTTGTTCCGCTAAACTGGCATACGTTTTAGGAACGTGGCTGCCCGTCTTATTTGGCGATGACCTTCAACGAAGTAAATGCCACGCCGTTAGCGCGAAGTCCCAACCCAAAGACCGGCACGTCGGAAGTGAACAAAACCGTTCCACGAGTTCCGGCAATGGCCGGTTTCAGAAGGACTAACACCGCCGAGTTGTGGCCGTGCGCCGGGACGGTGATGGACGGTCCGGAACCCAGGTCGTTGCCGGCATCATCGGTGAACGTGGCCGTGACATGCGCCGCGGTGCCGCCGGTGTTGGTGAAGGCGATGGCGGTGGAATAACCGGGCGAATAATCGTATGGCATGAACAAGTGAGTGCTGGCGGCGGTGCTGAAGGGCACGGCGGCTTCGGCATCTGCTTGTACCGGCGATTGCAAAGCGAAGATCGCGGTGCCGCCGATGCCTCCGGTCAGCCCGGAGAGCTCGGCCCATCCGGTGACCAGCGGGCCGGCGTTCACGGTTTCGACAATGCGAATCTCGCCCGGCTGCAGCGTGCCGGTGATGCTGGTAACGATCCCCGCGGCCACCAGAGGAAGCGGGAGCGGGGTGCCATCGTCGTGCCAGAATTTCAGCGTGAAGTTTGCGGCATGGGTGTCGGCGCAAACGATCAGGAATGTAGTTTTCCAGCCGCCACCGTTGGCGATATGCGGGATAGTCTTGGTGGCGGCGGTCACGCCGGCGAGCGCGTCGATCGATGTAAACGCCTTGCCGTTGGCGCGAATGCCGAGGCCAAAAATATTCGCCGTGGATGTGAAGTGGGCTACGCCGCGTTTGCCTACGACACCGGGAAACTTAGCGGCGAGAACGTTCGCATAGTGGCCGCGGTCAGGTACCATGATCGTTCCAGCGGCGGGGACATTGGCTCCGACATCATCCAGAATCGTGGCCGTGACGTTGGCCAATTGCTGGCCGGGATCGGCGAAAGCGACGCCGGTCGAGTAGCCTGTCGAGTAATCAAACGGTATGAACAGCTCGGTGCCGCCGCTCGGGCTGAGGGGCACGGCGGCTTCGGAATCGCCATGGCCGGGCGATTGCAGACCAAAGATCGAAAGGCCATCGATGTCCAGGGAAGATCTTAGTTCGGCCCATCCTGGCTTGAGGGTGCCCGTACCAGCGGTTCGGATGAAGCGCGCGACGCCGGGTTGTATGGCATCGATCAAATCGGCAGTCACGCCATCGGCTCCGAGATCGAGGGGTAGGGGATTGCCATTCTCATCCCAGAATTTCAGCTCAAAGCTCTCGAGTTGGGTGCCCGTGTTGATGAGGATGGTGGTGGTTCTCCAGCCGTCGCCGTTGGCTATGTGCGAAATGGTGCGGGTGGGGCCGGTCACTGGCGGCGGGGGGGACGCCGCCCCCGGAACCAGGATCAGGTCGCTGAAGTTGGTCGTCGGCGCCGTCGAGCAATTCGGCTTGGTGACTTCGCATAGCGCCGGCAGGGGCCGCGGATTCCAGGTCGCGCCGGAGTCGGTCGAGACGTAGTAGAAGCCATTGGTTGAGCCGTTCTGCTGCGCATACACCGTACTGGGCGTATTGGGATCGACCAATACCCGCGGGGTGGCGTGGTCGAGGCCGTTCTTGACGGGTGTCCAATTCGTGCCTCCATCGGTGCTCCTGTAAACCGTACCCGAGCCGCTAGAAATGATTCCCCCGGCATACATCGCCCCGGAGACGGTATCGATCGAAACGCCCAGGGAGGTGTAGGACTGCAATCCCAACTGGGTCCACGTCGCTCCTCCATCGACACTCTTGTACATTCCGCACTGCCCGCCGGCCGGAGTGCCCTGGCACTTCGGTGCGACGAAGGACGCGCCTGCGCTCACATATAAAGTGGTGCTGACCCGGGGATCGACATTGATCCGGAGGAGGGACGGGAACGCTCCCGCTGCCAGGCCGTTCTTTTCGGGCGTGTCGACGCCGGTGGAGAGCGTGGTCCACGTCGCTCCGAAATCTATGGTCTTGAAGACGTAGTGGCCGCCGACCGCGTAAAGCACGCCGGTTTGCCTCGGGTCCGTGGCGATCCAAAACGACGGAGTTCCATCGGGGTTATTCGCCGCCGGATAACTTACCGTCGAGGGCAGTTTAACTTTGTTCCACGTGAGACCATGGTCGGTACTTTTCGCGATATAGTTCTTGCCGACGATGCTGGTGTAGACGATCATGTAAATGACATTTGTAGCCACAGGATCCACCACAATCGATCCGGGAATCGCAGCCGGAATAAAGTTCAGGATCGGCGTGCCGGTCCAGGTCAGGCCGCCGTCGGTAGTTCGATAAAAGCCATAGGTTCCTCCAGCGTCGCCATGGGCGTACCAGGTGGTAGAAGGCGCTGTGGGATCGTAGCCGATGACCCGCAATGTCGGTTGGCCGGAAAGGATTCCGTTGCTTACGTTCACCGGGATCACGGACCAGGTGACGCCCCCATCGGTGCTTTTGATCGGACCAAGGCCGGTCGTCGCGACGATCGTTGTGGCAGCCTGAAGACCCGAAACGAGAAACAAAAGCAAGCCAGCCGCGATCGCAGCCGCGTGAAGTTTGCCCATTTTTCCTCCTTGAATAAACGGCTTTTTCTGTCTTTAAAAACTCACAGCAAGTCCGCGGTGAGCTTCTCCCCTTCGGGCGGCCACGCTGCCCCGAATTCCAGCTTCACCCAGGATGCCGCGGCGTCTCGCCCCTGGCGCTTCAGCGATTCGTGAAGGCCCAGCAGCGAGCGGCCGTTGCGCGGGTTTTTGGCGAGATCGGCGCGGAAGACCGCTTCGGCGCCGGCGGCATCGCCCTTGCGGAGCAGCGCTCCGCCCAAAGATTCGCGCAGCGGGTAGTACCAGGTGGGCGGCTCGGAATACATCAATGTATCCTGCGCCTCAACGGCTCTGCGCCAGTGGCCGATTTCAGCGTCCAAATCGCCACGTGCGCGGGCTAAACGCGCGTCCAGCTCAGCAGCCGCCACGACCATCACTTTCTGGGCGTCCTCCATGCCGAATTTGGCGTCCGCCGGTACTTTGGCTACGGCTGCGGCGAACAATCCGCGCTCGGTTTCGGCTTCCTTGGCTTGCATTTTGCCGGCCAGGGCCGCGGCGCGCGAGAAATGATACAGCGGAATTACCACCGCCAGGCGATCATCGGGACGGGCGATGCGCAGCACATCATCCCACTTGCGGAAACGCACCAGCGTTTCCCATTCGATGGTGAGAAAAGCTTGGATCATCGGCATTTCGATCGCGCCCGGCGCCACGTTGGCGGAGAGCTGTTTGGACGCCGCCAGCGCTTCATCGAACCGGCCCTGCATGGCGCGGGAAATGGCGATGAAGTGCAGGTTATGGCTGTAATACATCATGGGATAAATGCCTTGCACACCGGTGTCCTGAATATATTTGCGATCGGCCTCGGCGGCGCGTACGTTGCTGATGGCGGATGCTTCCCAATCTCCGGTGCGGGCGTAAATGTGCGACGGCATGTGTACCAGGTGTCCGGCGGCGGGAACCAGTGCCGGCAGCCGGTTGGCGCTATCGAGGGCGCGCTCGGGGCGGTTGGAAGCTTCCACGGCGTGAATGTA
This sequence comes from Candidatus Solibacter usitatus, assembly GCA_016185465.1. Lineage (GTDB taxonomy): Bacteria > Acidobacteriota > Terriglobia > Bryobacterales > Bryobacteraceae > JACPNO01. The sequence goes on along the minus strand of JACPNO010000028.1, from coordinate 26,089 downwards.
ATAGTGATTGGCGCCGGGATGATTGGGGTTGCGTCGCATCACGCTTTCGAGCACGGCTACGATTTCGTCGGTGCCTTCGTTGGGCGTGCCATCGGCTTTGTAGAGGGCCCACGGTTTTAGGTCCATGGCGGATTCGGCGTAGAGGGTGGCGGCGTCCAGATCGTCGGGATACTTGCGCGCCAGCTCGCCCATGGCGTCCTTGAACGCGCGGGCCAGCCCCATGCGGTCGACATTGGGGTCGGCTGAATAACGCGTGGCCATGGCGTCGATGTAGTCCTGTTCAGGCTGGGGGGCGCCGGCCTTGCGCGCGAGCGCCTGCTGCATGGCTTCCCAGGCGGCTTTCTCGCGCTCGGGCACGGGCGGCAGATTGTAGTTCGGGCCTAGCGCGAAGGCCATTCCCCAATGCGGCATGGCGGCTTTTGGATCCAGTTGGGCGGCGCGCGCAAAGGAGCGCACGGCTTCGTCATGGTTGAATCCGAACACCAGTTCCATGCCCTGGTTGAAGAATTTCTGAGCCTCTTCCGACGTGGTAGCAATGGGATGTTGATGGCGGCCATAACCTTCCATCAAGACAGCGGGTTTCGCGGTTGCGGCTGCGTGCTCATGTTGCGCGGAGGCAAAACCGGCGCACAGCAGTAGAAGCAAAGCTTTTTTCATACGCCCTCCAATGGTATTGATTTTATCTCTTCCACCAGCACTCGCAACAACTCGGCCACGCTCCATGCCTGGGCGATACAGCCGCGCGCTTGATGGGGCGGGTCGCCGTCGAAAATTTCTGAAATCTGCCCCAGACCGGCGGAATTCACATGGCTGCGAAAGGGTTCGATCCATCGCGCTGCCTGCCGCTGGGCCGAAGGGGTGCGGCCATGAACGGTCAAATAGGCGGTGATGAACGGCCCCAGCAGCCAGGGCCAAACAGTGCCTTGATGATAGGCCGAATCACGGCTGCGCGGGCCGCCTTCGTAGCGGCCGAGGTAACGGCGATCGCGCGGCGAAAGCGTCCGCAGGCCGTAGGGAGTGATCAGCTCGCGCTCGACGACATTCAGCACGCGCCGCGCCTTCTCCGCCGGCAGCATTGAATAGGGAAGGCTCACCGCGAACACTTGATTGGGCCGGATGGAGGGGTCGCGCGCGCCGCCATCGATCACGTCGAACAGGCAGCCGGCCGCCTCGTTCCAGAAAAGGCGATTGAAACTGTCGCGGGCGCGCGCGCTGAGCTCCATACAGAGCCCGTGCATCTGGGTATCGCCGAACTCGCGCGCCAGCTCTTGCATCACGCGCACGGCGTTGTACCAGAGAGCCTGGATTTCAACCGGCTTGCCTTGCCGCGGAGTCACTACGTGACCGTCGGTCTTGGCATCCATCCACGTGAGCTGGACGCCGGGCTCGCCGGAGAGCAGCAGGCAATCGTCATCCACGCGAATGCCGTAGCGGGTGCCGCGCAGGTGCCAGGCCAGGATCTCGCGCAGCGTTTCGTAGAGATTCTCGCGGACGAAGACGGAGTCGCCGGTATGTTTCAGCAGCGCGCGCACGGCTTCGAAAAACCACAGGCTGGCGTCGACGGTGTTGTATTCAGGTGTCTCGCCGGCGTCGGGGAAGCGATTGGGCAGCATTCCCTGGTCGGCGCTGCGGGCGAAGGCGAGCAGGATATTTTTAGCGACTTTCGCGCGGCCAGTGACCAGCGTCAAGCCGGGCAGGGCGATCATGGTATCGCGGCCCCAATCGGCGAACCAATGGTAGCCGGCGATGATGGATTGCAAATTGCCACGCTCGACCAGAAACTGGTCCGCTGCGGCTACCAGCGTCTTCACCAGCGGATCGGCAGTCGGCACTGCCGTACGGACGGCCGCCCGGCGCTGGATTTCCATTTGGCGAAGGCGCGGGGCATCGCTCACGTCATGCACTTGCGTGGAGGCAATGACGACGGCTCTGCCGCCGGCCGGCAACGGAAAAGTAGCGATGAAAGGATTGAACAGGTCTTCGCGATAGTCCAGACCGCGCTCGCGTTCGCGATCGAATTCGAAATTTTCGTACCAGACGCCGCTGTCTTCGATCAACTCCGCGTTATGGGCGAGGTACAGCCGGGGCAGACCGGGATAAGGCGCGACGCTGACGATGCCCGGGCCGCGCACGAAGGCCGGGTCGAGGGCATCGTTGCGGTGGGTGGTGGCATGGAAATCGCGGAAAGCAATCAGCGGCCGCAGCTCGATCCGGCAATCGGACGGGACCAGGCCGCGCAGCTCATACTCGACCACGGTGGTGTTTTCGCCGTGCACCATAAACACGCGTTTTTCGAGTTCCACGCCGCCCGCCCGGAACGTGAATACCGGAAAGGGATCGAGGCGAAACCCCTGCAGATACTCAAAACCGCGGGGATGAACTGCGCCCGGATAGTTGTTGGCGGAGAGCTCAAAGCGGTGGCCGCCGATGACCAGCGTTTCCTCCAGCTTGGAGAGCAGAAGCACGCGGCCGGCCGGCGGCTGTGTGGCGGCCATGAGCAGGCCGTGATAACGGCGGGTGTGAGCGCCGGCTACGGTCGAGGACGCGTAGCCTCCCAAGCCATTGGTTTCCAGCCACTCCCGCTGTAGGGCGTCGGCGAGCGAACTGCAAATGGCGTGATCCAGGCGAACGCTCATTTCGCCTTTTTGCGCTCCGTAAACAGCAGCCCCGACCAGGTGGCGTCGATCGAGCAGATTTTGTAGTCGACCAGCCCGGCTTTCAGTCCAAAGGCGCGGACATGCGGCTCCCGCAGGTCGGTCTCCACGCCGGATGCCTGTTTCTGCCAGGCGATCCACATGCTGGCGCGATCCGCCATCGCCCGGCGCGCCGCGGGAAAGCGGCGGCTCAAATCCGCCTGCGAAGCGGCAAACAAGAGGATCAAATTGCCTTTGCCCGCCGCCCGCTTTCCCAGCTTGACGCCCTCGGGCAGGGCTCCGATCTGGCGCTCGAATCCGGCCGGTGAGCCGAGCAACAGCACGCTTGCGCCCGCGCGGATGCCCAGCTTTTTGGCCAGCGGAGTGCCGGAATAGCCGTCCATCGTTCCAGGCACGACGGGATTGTCAGGCGGATTGCTCAGCGCCCGCTCGAGTGTTTCGCGAATTTGGTCCCAGGTGGTGTACTCTGCGTCGGGCAGCAGTTGCCGGGCGCGCGCAACGCGGTCGCGATCGCCATCCACGAAGACAATGGGAACCGGGCGCGTGGTCTTTTGCTGGCGAAAGGAGGTGGCCACCGCCACGCCCTGTGCTGGTAGCCGGCTCAAATCGATTACGAATGCGTCGGGCGGACTATCCCGCAAAGCGCGAATGGCGGCGCCGCTGTGATTGTCCGGCAACTGAGTCCGGTGGCCTGCCTTGCGCAGGCGCGCGGCGCGCTCCTCGGCCTCCGCGGCATTCCAATGAATCAGCGCAACGCGGCTCATGGACTGCCGCTATTGTACTTGAACCGCTTTAGCGGCGGCTGTAACGCGCTCGTGCGACGCGCGGCAGCTCGACCACGGCGCCTTGCGTCATTTCGGCAACCGGCGCAGAGGCCACCGGATCGGCGATGGCATCGGCGACTTCGGCCGGCAGATCGTCCTCGCCCTTGTAGAAGGCAAGACAGCCTAGCGCGCGATCGAAATCCACGCGGATCGAATCCCCGCCGCGCACCTGGCCGGTGGCGATGAGGTTCGAAAGCGGCTGCACCAAAGCGCGATCGATGGCGCGTTTGAGATGGCGCGCGCCGTACTTGGCGTCGGTGCCTTCGCGAATCAGAAACTCCTTGGCTTCGACGCTCAGCGAAAACGCAAAAGGCACGGCCTGAGCCGACGTGAGGATGCGGGTCTGCAATTGATTCAGCTCCAGATCCAGAATCTGGCGCAGCTCGCTATCACCCAAGGCCTTGAAGACCACGATCTTGTCCAACCGGTTCATGAACTCCGGGCTGAACTTGCGGCGCGCGGCTTCGAGGCCGGCGCGGGAAACTTTCTCGGCGGCCCGCTCATCGATGCCGACCACTTTACGTTGCCGCTCCGTCTCGCCGGCGGCGAAACCCAGCTTGGGACGCAGGATGGACGTCATCTCGCCCACGCCCAGGTTGCTGGTGAGAAAGATCATGGAGCGCGAAAAATCCACGTGGCGGTTGTCGCCCAGGGTCAGCGTGGCTTTGTCGAGTATTCCCAGCAACAGATTCCACACCGCGTCGCTAGCCTTCTCGATCTCGTCGAACAGAACGAAGCTGAGCTTGACCTTCTCGGTCGTAAACTGGTCGAGCGATTCCTGGCTCAACAGCGGGCGCGTCTCGCGATGGCCCAGATATCCGGGAGGCGAGCCGATCAGCTTGGCGATTTCGTGGCTGTGTTGGAATTCGGCGCAGTCGATTTTGACCACCGCGCTGGAATCCCCGAGCAGACTCTCAGCCAGAGCTTCGACCAGCCGGGTTTTGCCCGAGCCGGTGGGCCCCAGGAACAAGAAATTGCCCACTGGGCGGCCGGGGCTATTCATGCCGGCAATGTACGTTTGGTAGGCGCTCACGACCGCATCGATGGCCTGATCCTGGCCGACGATCCTCTGATGCAGGCCGCCCGCCAACTTTCCGGCTTCGGTGCCTACTTGCGTGGGGTCGAGTGCTCTTTTTAACCTTTCCATAACGCCTCCGCTCTTGCTTCAGCTACTACATTGGATTCGGAAACTGTTCTCTGGGTTCCTTACGCTATACAACCGGTGCAAAACCACCAGACCACGGCTATCTCCAATCCGCTGAAGCATCGCTGGGGAGCAGCTTGCCGGCGGGCAGATGAACCGGCCATTAAAATTCGTAAAACTGGCGAGCACTGGGGCGAGCCGGGCCTATTCCTTGGGCAGCGGCCGCAGCCAGGATTCAGACTGCTCCACGTCACGCCAGGCTTTCTTGAGGGCCTTGATCTTCTTGACGTTTATGCCGTGGTCCTTATTGTATTGCTGGACAAAATCGCGCAGCTTGATGACAAACCGGTTCATCGATCCCGCAAACTGCTGCTCCTGGTACGCAGCCAGCCGGCGTCCGGCGTCTGCTTGCTGCGTCTCGGCGGGCAGCAGTATCGCAGGCGGCATCCGGTCGGCTGCCCTGGCGTTATGATTTGTAAACTGGAGAAGCGAGAAAAGAACCATCGCGGGAGCGAACATTAGGTCACCTACCTTACCTTTGTTCTATCGGCACTAAGGCCCGCGAAGATTAGCTACACTCAGTCTCTATGCGAACTGCCGCTCTTCTCGTATTGACAATCTGCCTGACCGCTACCGCCCAGCAGCGCCGGGAATTGAACGATGGCGATGCTCACGGCGACGCGCCTTACCTGCTCGAAGACGGCTGGAAGCCGCTGCTCAACGGGAAAGATGTCGGCGGCTGGCACGGCATGGACAGCGGAAAGCCGAATGCCTGGTTCACCACCAACGGCATTCTCTGGGAACGGCTGCTGGCGCCGACTCATCTGTTCGCGCGGCCCGAACCCGGCGGGGTGATCCTGAACGGTCCGGAAGGGCGAACCGTGAACCTGGTGACGGACGGCAAATTCGGCGATATCGAGCTGTATCTGGAATTCATGATTTCGAAAGGCTCGAATTCCGGCGTTTACCTGGGCGGGCTGTATGAGGTTCAGGTTTTCGATAGCTGGGGATCGACGGAACCGATGAGATCTTCCGACGGCGGCGGCATCTATCATCGCTGGATCAATGAGCAGGGCGTGGGCGGCTCGGCGCCTAGCCGGAATGCCAGCCGGCGGCCCGGAGAATGGCAGTCGTATCAGATTTGGTTCCGCGCGCCGCGCTTCGATGCCGCCGGCAAAAAAACGGCCAACGCGAAATTCATTCGCGTGCTGTTCAACGGGCTATCGGTGCAGGACAACGTGGAAGTGGATGGCGCGACTCGCGCCGGCATGGAGATTCCCGAGGCGTCGCTGAATCCGATCATGCTGCAAGGCGATCACGGTCCGGTGGCCTATCGCAATATTTATGTGCGTCCGCTGCGGCCGATTATCGAACGCTAGCCGGCACTCAAACAGAGATTTGTCGCGTTGCAATTGCAACCGAAGAAAAACACAAAAAACAATTTACAGACGAATTGTTTTAATGTATCCTAACATTGCTCTGGATATCAGCCTCGCCGCTTAAGCATGGACATAGCCGCTCAGATCTCTCTCACCCGTGAGGAGATGGAAGGGAGGCGTCTGGAAGCAGCGCGTGAACTGCTGAACGGACTCTCCCAATCTAAAGTCGCCCGCAAGTTTGGGGTCAGCCGCACCACGGCATCGCGCTGGTACCGGTCGCTAGCGGGAAAGGGCGTCGAGTCGCTCAAACGGCGCAAAGCCACGGGCAGGCCCAGCCGCCTGACCACCGATCAATTGAACCGTCTGGCGCAGATTTATCGTGAGCCGCCCGCGGCCCACGGTTATGCGGACGAGCGCTGGACAACGGCGCGCCTGGCAGTGGTCATCGAAAGCCAGTTCGGCGTGCGCTACGATCGCGACCACGTCGGCCGTCTGATTTATAAGCTGGGATTGCGTGAGCGCAAGCCGCGCGCCAAGCAGATGATTCCAGTGGCGCCGTCTTACGCGGCTTCGCGATACTCGCCGAATACCGACTTAAGCCGGTCCGACATTTCCCCCAGAGTGGCGTAAACCGAAGCCGCTTCCAGGATCAGTGGGAGCAGGTTGTCCGTTCCGCGGGCGGCCTGCTCCAACCGGTCCAGGCTGCTTTTTACACTGGCGGCGTCGCGGCTGGCGCGCACCTGGCGCAGGCGCTCGACCTGCGCGCGCTCGGTGGCCGGGTCCACGCGAAACGTGGCCAGCGGGCGGTTCTCTTCCATGCGGAAGCGATTCACGCCAACCACGACATTATCCCCGCGTTCGACAGCTTGTTGGTATTCGAAAGCCGCGTTTTGAATCTCGCCCTGAATGAATCCTGCCTCAATCGCTTTTAAGGTTCCGCCCATGGCGTCGATGCGCGCCAGATAATCACGCGCGCCTTGTTCGATTTTGTCCGTCAACTCTTCAATGTAGACGCTGCCGCCCACCGGATCGGCGGTGTTGACGACGCCGCTTTCATACGCGATCACTTGCTGAGTGCGCAGGGCCAGGCGCGCCGATTCCTCGGTGGGCAGCGAGAGAGCTTCGTCGCGCGAATTGGTGTGCAGCGATTGCGCGCCGCCCAGGACGGCGGCCAGTGCTTCGATCGATGTGCGCACCACATTCACATCCGGCTGCTGCGCGGTGAGCGACGATCCAGCGGTCTGCGCGTGAAAACGCAGCGCCAGCGACCGCGGGTTGCGCGCGCCGAAACGCTCTTTCATCAAGTGCGCATAGAGACGCCGCGCCGCACGGAATTTGGCAATCTCTTCCAGAAAATCGATATGCGCGTTGAAGAAGAATGACAGCCGGGGGGCCAATGCGTCTACGTCCAGGCCCGCCGCCACGGCAGCTTCGATGTAGGCGATGGCGTTGGCAAAAGTGAAAGCGACTTCCTGTATGGCCGTCGAGCCGGCCTCGCGAATGTGATAGCCGCTAATCGAAATGGTGTTCCACTCAGGCAGTTCGCGGCCCGCCCAGGCGAATAAATCAGTGATGATGCGCATAGCCTGGCGGGGCGGATAGATATAAGTCCCGCGGGCGATGTATTCCTTGAGAATGTCGTTTTGCACGGTGCCGGAAAGCTTGCGTGCATCCGCGCCTTGACGGCGGGCGACCAGGACGTAGAGCGCCAGCAGAATGGCGGCCGTCGAATTGATGGTCATCGAGGTCGAAACTTTGTCGAGCGGAATGCCGTGAAACAGCAGTTCCATATCGGCCAGCGACGAGATGGCCACGCCAACACGCCCCACTTCGCCGGCTGCGAGCGCGTGATCGCTGTCCATTCCCATTTGCGTGGGCAGGTCGAATGCTACCGAGAGGCCGGTAGTTCCCTGGGAAATCAGATAGTGATAGCGCCGGTTGCTTTCCTCGGCTGTGCCGAACCCGGCGTACTGGCGCATGGTCCAGAGCCGGCCGCGATACATATCGGGATACACGCCCCGCGTAAAGGGGAATTCGCCGGGTTTGCCGAGTTCGCTCATGAGCGGGATATTTACGCGCCCGCCGGAAAGACGATATGCCGTAGGCGGCCATAATCAGCACAAAAACCACTGTAATTACCAGGCGGAAGATGGTGCCCGGCTGGCCGTCGAACTCCCGCGCCTGGCGGATTCCCGAAGGTATGGGAAACACTGCCAGTGCCAGAAACAGGAAGCCGATCACTTCATGCCAGAGCGTACGCGCCGGCCGGAGCACTTCCGGAACCACGTGGCGGACAAATTGCCGTCCCTTATGGGCAAGGCTGGGCTTAGGCACGTTTTCATGGTAGCAAAGGCGTCAATCGACTAAGATAAGTGTAGGGCACACAGGATGTTATCGTCGCTACCGAAGCTCAGCCTGACAGCCGTCATCGACATCCTGGCGGTGGCCTTCCTCATTTACCAACTGCTGCTGATCGTGCGCGGCACGCGCGCCGGGCACATTCTGGTAGGCATTCTGACCGTCTTCGCGGTGTATGCCATCTCCATCTGGGCGGGCCTGGAAGCGCTGCGCTCCGTGCTCTCCTACATCGTTCCTTACACAGCGATTGCGGTGATCATTCTTTTCCAGTCGGAAATTCGGCGCACGCTGGCGCGCATTGGACGCAAGCGCTGGTTCGGACGCGGATTCCGCCGTCCGGAATCGATCGACGAGATTCTACTGGCGCTCAACCGCTTGTCGACCGACCGCGTGGGCGCGCTCATCGTGCTGGAGCGGGATATTGGGCTGCGCACGTTCGTCGAAAGCGGCGTGCGTCTGGATTCGGAAGTTTCCGCCGACTTGCTGCTGTCGATTTTTCGCTCGGGCAGCGCGCTCCACGACGGCGCCGTCATCGTGCAGAAAGGGCGCATCGCGGCGGCGGCTTGCTTCCTGCCGCTCACTACGGCTCCGGCGCTGCCGGCGAATCTGGGTACGCGGCATCGCGCCGCGATCGGCATCACCGAGGAGAGCGACTGCCTTTCGCTGGTGGCTTCAGAGGAAACCGGAGACATTTCCATCGCCACATTCGGCGAAATCGAGCGCGGTCTCAGCATCAAAGAGGTAGACGAGCGCATTAACGCGCATTTCGGAGTCAGCAAGACGCTCACGCCGCGCGTGCCGCAGAGCCGGGGCGACGCGGTGGTGGACGGCGGTGTGGCCGGTGGGCAGAAAGTGGGGCGCCCGTGACTGGCTGGTTCACCCAAAACCTGGGCTGGAAGCTGGGCTCGCTGGTGATCGCGACGCTGCTCTGGATTTCGGTGTCGAACGAACCGGAGCTCTCGACATTCCAATCGGTGCCGGTTGAGTACAAGCAGATGCCGGAAGATATGGAGATCGGCTCTAGCGTGGACGAGACCGTGCGCCTGGAGTTGCGAGGGCCCTCCGGACGGCTGCGCGACCTGCGCGACGCCAAACTGGCGGTGGTCCTGGATTTTTCCGGGGTGAGCAAAGCCGGCGACCGGACTTTTGCCATCGATGAGCGCAACGTCTCCCTGCCGCGCGGCATCCGTCTGGTGCGGGCTATTCCGGGGCGGCTGCAGTTTCATCTGGTTTCCAAAACGAAATAATGGCCAAACAATTATTCGGAACCGATGGCATTCGCGGAGTTGCCGGCGAATATCCGCTTGACCCGGCAACGGTTTACGCCTTCGGCACCGCGCTGGCCGACACGCTGCGCCACATCGATCCCGATCCCGAAGTACTCATCGGCATGGACACGCGCGAATCCGGGCAATGGATTGCCGAACACGTAGCCGGCGGGCTGGCGCGGCGCGGCGTGCGCACGCGGTTTGCCGGAGTGCTGACCACGCCGGGCGTGGCTTCGCTCACGCGCTCGGATACTTTCGCCGCCGGCGTCATGATTTCGGCATCGCACAATCCTTACCAGGACAACGGGCTGAAAGTTTTCAGCCATTCCGCCTACAAGCTGCCCGACGAGCAAGAGCACGAAATGGAGCAGGAAATTTTCGCATTGTTGGAAGAGCCCGCCGCGCCGGCGGCCGCGCCTTTGCGCGCCGATCCCACGCTCGACCAGCGCTACATCGATTCGTTGCTGGCCACGGCACCGGCTAAACTTCACAATCCGCGCATTGTCCTCGATTGCGGCAATGGCGCCGCCTCCGCGCTCGCGCCAGAGCTGTTTCGCCGCGCCGGCGCCATCGTCACCACCATCAACTGCGAGCCCAACGGCCGCAATATCAATCTCAACTGCGGCGCGCTGCACGTGGGGCCGCTGCGCGAGGCTGTTCTTGCGAACGGCGCTCTTTTGGGTGTTGCCTTCGACGGCGATGCCGATCGCGCGATCTTTGTTTCGTCCAGCGGGAAAACCGTGGACGGCGATGCCGTGCTGCTGATGGCGGCGCGCGCGCTGAAATCCGCCGGCCACTTGCCGGGCGACCTGGTTGTCGCGACGGTGATGTCCAACCTGGGATTGGAGCGGGCTCTGGAAAAGCACGGCATTAAGCTGCTGCGCACGCCGGTGGGCGATAAGTACGTGCTGGAGGAAATGATACGGGCGGGCGCGGTGTTGGGCGGGGAGCAATCGGGCCACATTATTTTCCGGGAATATTCGACTACCGGCGACGGGCTGCTTACTGCCCTGCGGGTGATCGAAATCGCAGACCGCGCAGGAGTTGGACTGGACGAGCTGGCGAGCGAACTGGAGATTTATCCGCAGTGCCTGGTGAACGTGCGCATCCGGGAACGCAAGCCGATGGCCGACCTGCCCGCCGTGGCACGCGAGATTCGCGCCTGCGAAGATGCTTTTGGGGCATCCGGGAGAACGCTGGTCCGGTTCTCCGGGACTGAGCCGCTAGCGCGCGTGATGGTGGAGGGCCCGGACCTGCCGCGCGTCAAAGAGTTTTGCAACCGCATCGCCAGCGCTATCGAGCGCGAGTTAGGTGCGGTATAACTGACATCTTGAGGAACATGCACATGCGCATCGTCATGCTTACGCTTCTGGCCGCGGTTTCCGTTTTCGCCCAGGCAAAGCGCGCCAAATTGCCCAACGAACTGTGGGTCCAGCTTTTCAACGGCAAGGATTTCACCGGCTGGGTCAAAGTGGGCAACGAACAGTGGACCGTCGAGGACGGAACCATTCACGGGCAGGGCGTCACCAAGGACTACGGCTACCTGAAAACCGAAAAGAACTATGTGGACTTTCATCTTTCGCTGCGCTTCCGCTGCGAAGGCGACGGCAATAGCGGAGTTTTTTTCCACGTGGATTTCAAGCCGGGCACGGCCGACGTGTCTCAAGGGCTGCAATTTGAGATCGACCAGTTGATTGGCCACACCGGCGGTATCTACGGCGATGGCCGCCAGTGGATCGTCTGGCCGGCTCCGGAGTACGAAATGGTGCTGCGCCACAACGATTGGAACGATTATCTGCTGAAGGTCGAGAACAATCGCTACGTGGCGATGTTGAATGGCGTGGTGGTGGTGGACTTTACCGATCCAAACCCGAAATCTTTTGACGGCGCGATCGCACTGCAGCTGCACTCGGGCGGCCAAGGCAACATGCGCTTCAAGGATATTTACATTCGCGATCTGACGCGCCGCTGAGCAGTGCTGCGCCTCTTTTACTGCGATCACTATACGATTCCCCTGCCCGCCGGACATAAATTTCCCGCCGCGAAATACCGGCTGCTGCGGGAATTGCTGGCCGGCGAAGGCCAGTTCCAGATGGAAGCAGCGCCGCTCGCGGAGTTTGAAGCCATCACGCTGGCCCACGATCCGGAATTTGCGCGGCGTTTTTTGGTAGGCGCGCTCGATCCCCTCGCCATGCGGCGCATTGGATTTCCGTGGTCGGAAGAACTGACCCGCCGCACGCTGGCCTCGCTCGGCGGGACGCTGGCAGCGGCCGGCGATGCGCTCGCTCGCGGCTTCGGTGGCAATCTGGCCGGCGGCACGCATCATGCGTTTCGCAGCGAAGGCGCCGGGTTTTGCGTGTTCAACGATATTGCGGTGGCGATCCTGGCGCTGCGCCGGGCGGGACGCGCCGCCAGGGCCGCGGTAGTCGATCTCGACGTGCATCAAGGCGATGGCACCGCCGCTATTTTCCAGGACGATCCCGCGGTGCTCACAATTTCCGTGCACGGGCGCAATAATTTTCCGTTCCGCAAGCAGCAGAGCTGCCTGGACGTCGATCTGGCGGATGGCGCGGGAGACGCGGCGTATTTGAGCGCCGTCGAGAGTGTGCTGCCGCGGGTGTTCGCGTTTCGGCCGGACGTTGTGTTTTATCAAGCCGGCGTGGATGGATTGGCGGGCGACCGGCTGGGGAGGCTGGCATTGACGCACGAGGGACTCATGGCTCGCGACAACTTGGTGATGGACGCCTGCCGCGCGCAGGCGATTCCGTTGGTGGCCACGCTGGGCGGCGGTTATGCGGAGCCGATCGCGTTGACGGTCGAAGCGCATGCGAATACATTTCGCACGGCGGCGCGGATATTCGTCACCTAAGGGCAACCGCTCCCTTCGGTCACGGCTCTTTCAGGCACGATCCGTTTAGCGGGCGTGATCGTTCGCGGCGAAATCGAAAGCGGGCGTGATCGTTGGCGGGCAGATCGTAAGCGGGAGTGATCGTAAAGCGGGCGGGACGTAACCCCGGATTACGTAATCCGCCCAACAGAGCCGCGACCATAGGGAGCGGTTTCGGTAAGATTTAACCATGCGATTTCAGGTATTGCTTACGCTGGCCGCGCTGTCGCTGGCGGCCGCCCAGGAAATTCCCCGCCCCGAATATCCTCAGCCGCAATTCCAGCGCGCCGATTGGCTTAATCTCAATGGCAATTGGGAATTTGAATTCGACGACGCCAACAAGGGACTCGATCAGGACTGGGCGGCCGGCGCCACCAAGTTTTCCCGCAAAATCACAGTGCCGTTTTGCTTCGAGAGCCGGCGCAGCGGAATCGGCGACACTTCGTTTCATCCCTGGGTCTGGTACCGGCGCAGCATCAGTGTGCCGGAAAACTGGAAAGGCCGCCGAGTGCTGCTGCATTTCGGCGCGGTCGATTACCGGGCCACGGTGTGGGTGAACGGCCGCCTCGCGGGACGCCACGAAGGCGGCAACACGCCGTTCCAGTTCGACATCACTCCCTTGCTGAAGGCGGGATCGAACGCGCTGACCGTGCGCGCCGAAGATCCGCCCACCGACCGTTATATTCCACGCGGCAAGCAATATTGGGAGCCGAAATCGCGCAGCATTTTCTACACGCGGACCTCAGGTATCTGGCAAACCGTGTGGCTCGAAGCCGCAGGCGACAGCTATCTGCGCGGCGTGCGCATTACCCCCGGCATGGACGGCAACGTTCGATTCGACGCCCGCCTGGCCCGCGGGTCGACCGATCTCGAATTTCACGCCGCGGTAAGCGCCGGCGGCAAGACCGTGGCTACCGCCAGCGGCCCGGGCGGCGCCGAGCGCGCCGCGATCTCGGCTGTGGTCGCCGACCCTAAGCTGTGGTCTCTGGAAAATCCGCAGCTTTACGATGTCACATTTGAACTCCGCCGCGGCGGCGCTGTGCTGGATAAAGTCACGTCGTATTTTGGTTTTCGCTCGGTAGGAATCGCCAACGGCCGCGTGACACTCAACGGCCGGCCCACGTACCTAAAGATGATTCTGGATCAGGGCTATTGGCCGGAAACCATTCTGACGCCGCCATCGGATGAAGCCCTGCAATTCGACATCCGGATTGCCAAGGATATGGGCTTCAACGGCGCCCGCAAACATCAGAAGCTGGAAGACCCGCGTTTCCTGTACTGGGCCGACAAAATGGGCTTTCTGGTTTCGAGCGAGATGGCCAACGCCTGGCTCTTCGACGACGCCTACGCCGAGCGCTTCACGCGCGAATGGATGGAGACGGTGGATCGCGACTACAATCACCCATCCATCGTCATCTGGGTACCGATCAATGAAAGCTGGGGCACGCCCGATCTGGCCGACCGGCGCCAGCAGAACCACCTGAAAGCACTTTATACGCTGACGCATTCGCTGGATGCGACCCGCCTGGTGATCGATAACGAAGGCTGGGAGCATACCAACATGACCGACCTGTTCGCGCTGCACGACTACACGCGCACCGGCGAGCTGCTCTACGAGCGCTACAAAGAACTGGGCCGCCCCAATGCGCCGGTTCCGAACAATCACCGGGCGGCGCTGGCGCCCGGCTATGCGTACAACGGCTCGCCGTTCCTGCTTTCAGAGTTCGGCGGCATTGCGTTTATTCCGGCCGGGCATCAGGTGCCGGAGGAATCCTGGGGATATGCGGGCGTAGAAAAGTCGGCGGACGCGGCGCTCGAACGGCTGGCGGGTCTGTACCGGGCTATTGCAAGAATTCCCGCCTTCGCCGGCATTTGCTACACCCAATTGACGGATGTCGAGCAGGAGGTGAACGGCTTGTTCACCTATGACCGCAAGCCAAAATTCGATGTACGGCGCATCAAGGAGATAAACGACAATATCTCAGGCAATCAGTAGGCCATCCTGTGCTACCATGCGGAGCATGTCCGAAGTGGTTGCGGAGGGCTTGGTCGCGGCGTTGTGCGGAGCCGGCGCCATCATGGCGTACGGCGTACGCGCGCGCTCGTCCACGCTGTTCGGACCGTCGGTTTATCACGGCTCACCGGCGCGCAATGCGGTCGCGCTCACTTTCGACGACGGCCCCAGCGAATCGACGCCGGCACTGCTGAAAATTTTGGATGAACACCAGGCGCAAGCCACTTTTTTTCAATGCGGAGCCAATGTGGAGCGGTTGGGCGAAGTGGCGCGCGCGGTCGCCCGCGGCGGCCACGAAATCGGAAACCACACTTACAGCCACCGGCCGCTCTATTTGCATTCCTCCGGATTCATCGAGAACGAAGTAACGCGCGCGCAAGAAAGCATCGTCAAGATCGCCCGCGTCAAGCCGACCCTGTTTCGAGCCCCGTTCGGCGCCCGCTGGCCCGGCCTCGCCAGCGCGCAACGCAAGCTTGGTCTGTTGGGCGTGATGTGGACGGTGATCGGCCGCGATTGGAAGCTGTCCGCCGACGCCATTGTCGCCCGGGTGATGCGCCATATTTGCAATGGCGCGATTGTTTGTCTGCACGACGGCCGCAAGCTTCAGACGAAACCGGAAATCGGGGAAACACTTCAGGCGGTGGGGCGCCTGATTCCATTACTCAAGGCGAGAGGGTATCGCCTGGAGACCGTCAGCCAACTGCTATGTCCGAGGAATTAATTCATAAAATCCGACATATAATCGCCAACGCCCAGCGTCTGCCGATTGAGAAAGTCACGATCAACAGTTCATTCGAGGAATTGGGTATTGATTCGATGGACGGGGTCAACATCTTGTTCGCGCTGGAGAACGAATTCGACATCACCATTCCGGACGAGGCGGCCAAACAAATCCGCAATGTCCGCGAAATGATGGAAGGCGTGGAGAAATTGTTGGCGGCACGCCAGGCCGATCCCTCCACGGCTACTACTTAAGACATGCGTCGGGTGGCCATCACCGGCATGGGCGCGATTTGTGCGCTGGGCCGCACGGTGGAGGAAGCCGCCCGGTCCCTGGCAGCGGGCCGGTCCGCGATTGGACCTATTCAGGCCGCCAACTGCGGCGCGCTGCGTTTCGCCAACGGGGCCGAAGTGGCCGGCTACAGCCATCAGCCCTACTTCGACGACAAGCGCGCCGATTTCATGGACCGCTTCGCGCAGTTCGCCGTGATTGCGGCGCGCGAGGCCGTGGCGGATGCGGGCATCGTTTGGACGCCGCGATTGCAAGAGCGTACGGCCATCATCACCGGCTCCTGCGTGGGCGGACAATCCACTGAGGACGCGGGTTTTTGGGAAGTGTACAAACTGGGGCAGGGCCGCGTGCATCCGCTGACCATTCCCAAGACCATGGCCAACGCCGGCGCCAGCCATATTTCCATGGAGTTCGGCATCACCGGTCCCAGCTATACCATTTCGACCGCGTGCTCTTCCGCCAGCCACGCCATCGGACAGGCATTCCAGATGGTGCGCTCCGGCGCCGCCGATATGGCTCTTACCGGCGGCAGTGAAGCTCCGTTTAGCTTCGGCATTCTGAAGGCTTGGGAAGCCATGCGGGTGGTGTCGCCCGAAACTTGCCGGCCGTTTTCCAAGGACCGCACCGGGATGGTGTTGGGCGAGGGCGGCGCCATGTTTGTGCTGGAGCCGCTCGAAGCCGCCAGGGCTCGCGGGGCGCGCGTGCACGCGGAAATTTGCGGCGTGGGCATGTCGTCGGATGCTTCACACATCACCCAGCCTTCAGCCGAAGGCGCTGCCCGCGCGATGCGCTGGGCTATGGACGATGCCCAACTTGCGCCCGAGCAGATCGGATACATCAACGCCCACGGCACCGCGACCCAGGCCAACGACCCGACCGAAACGCGCGCCATCCGCATGGTGTTCGGCGAGCACGCCAATCGCCTGGCGGTAAGTTCAACGAAATCCATGCACGGACATGCTCTGGGAGCGGCCGGCGCCCTCGAGGCGCTAGCCACGGTGCTGGCGCTGCGCGACGGCATCCTCCCGCCCACCGCCAACTACAGCGCGCCCGACCCGGCATGCGATCTGGATGTGGTGCCCAACGTGGCCCGGCGGGCCGAGGTCGAATACGCGCTGTCCAATTCCTTTGCTTTTGGCGGACTCAACGCCGTGTTAGCGTTCCGCAAAGTGTAAGACGGCTTTCCACTTTCAAATCCGATGAGCGAATCATCTCAAACCGGCCGGCGCAGATTTTACTTGAGCTTCATTTACGGCTTGTGGGCTCTGCTGAGCGCCGCTCTAACGGCGCCGGCGCTGGTTTACCTGCTGCTGCCGCCCAAGCTGCGCAACCGGGAGGACTGGGTGGAAGCGGGCGACATCGACAAGCTCGCCGATCATGTTCCCCTCGAGCTGACGTTCCGGCAGACACGCCGCGACGGCTGGAAGCTATCGAGCGAACAGCGCACGGCCTGGGTGGTAAAGCTGGGCTCGCAGGTGGTTGCCTTCGGACCGCAGTGCACGCACCTGGGCTGCGCCTACCATTGGGAGCCCAAGGGGGAATTCCTCTGTCCCTGCCATTCGTCGGTTTTTGGCCCCGACGGCCGGGTGATTTCAGGGCCTGCCCCGCGGCCGCTCGACCGCTATGAGAGCCGCACCGAAAACGGCAAGCTCTGGGTGCGGGCATTGAAAGAATCGGAGCCAACGTCGTGAAGGACTGGCGGCGGCGTTTACTCAACTGGCTGGATCATCGCACGGGCCTCGAGAGCGCTATTCGCAATTTTCTCCTGGAAGACATCCCCGCTTCGAGCGGCTGGCATCAAATCTTTGGCAGTGTGGCCGTTTTCCTGTTTTTGGTGCAAGCTTTCACCGGAGCGCTGCTGGCATTCAACTACGCGCCCACGCCTGGGGACGCCTACAACAGCCTGCGCTATATTCTGACCGAGCTCACCGGCGGACCGCTCATGCGGGGTCTGCATCACTGGGGCGCCAGCATGATGATCGTGATCGTGGTGCTGCATATGGTGCAGGTTGTCCTTTACGGCGCGTACAAGAAGCCGCGGGAAGCCACCTGGATGGTGGGCGTGATGCTGCTTCTGTTGACTCTGGCCTACGGACTGACCGGATATCTGCTGCCGTGGGACAATCGCGCGTACTGGGGCACCGTGGTGGCGACGCGCATCGCCGCCCAGGCGCCGCTGTTGGGCCCTTATCTCAGCCGCCTGCTGGGCAGCTTCGGGGGAGAGGTCGGCGTCGTGACCTTCGCCCGTTTCTACGGCCTGCACGTGCTGTTGCTGCCGCCGGCGACTACCATTCTGATTGCCCTGCATATCTATCTGGTGCGCAAACACGGCGTGGCGCCGCAGCCGGGCGACGAAGCGCGTCCGTCGAAGAAGTTTTTTCCCGAACAGGTTTTCAAGGACACCGTCGCCATTTTCACGGCGTTCGTGGTGCTGTTCGTTCTGGCGATTGTGGCGCGGGTGCCGCTTGAGCGCCTGGCCGATCCCACCGACACCACGTACGTTCCGCGGCCGGAATGGTATTTTCTGTTTTTATTTCAAACCCTCAAGTACTTCGAGGGTCCGCTTGAAATCCTGGGAAGCGTGGTACTGCCTACCCTGGCGATTGCCGCTCTGCTCCTGCTGCCATTTGTGGATCGCGGCAAAGCCCGGCGGGTGACGGAGCGTACCGGGGCAGTGGCGGCGCTGATGTTGCTCGCGATCGGCTGGGCGGGCCTCACGGCCGCGGCGGTGCGCTCCACTCCCAAGCCCGACCTGGCCGCTATCATCGACTTCTCGCAGCCCACCGAATGGATTCAGCTCACCCCGGTCGAGTTGGCTGGAATCGGCTATTTCCGCCAGGAAAACTGCGTGAATTGCCACACGGTGGGCTCGGGCAAGGCCAAGGAAGGGCCGGATTTGGCGGGCAACATTCACAAATCGGCGGCTTGGATGATTCAGCATTTCAAACGCCCCTCAGCCATGGTGCCCGGCAGTTCCATGCCGCCCATCATGTTGAATGATGCGCAACTCAACACGCTGGCGGCATTTCTACTCAAGCTGAATCCGCAGAACGCCGAGGCGCTGCAATCGGCGCCGGATTTCGCGGTGCAGGGCGCATTGATTTACCAAACCCGCCAGTGCGGAAGCTGCCACGTGGTGAACGGGTCGGGGATGAAGCTGGGGCCGCCGCTTAATGGCCTGCGGCGGCGCCGTGATCGAGCTTGGGTGGAACGGCATTTCCGCAATCCGCAGGCCTCGTCGCCGGGAACGGTAATGCCGCCCTACCGATTTTCACCGAGCGAAATGGAAAGCATTTGCTCGTATTTGTTTACGCTGTCGGATTGAGGCGAAACCGCTCCCTTTGGTCACGGCTCTTTAAGCAATGGCGACGTTTCACGCGATCTCGTGAATCATGTAACGCCAGTACAGAGCCGCGACCAAAGGGAGCGGTTTCCGCCGGCTACACCAACGCCTCAGTCGAATGAATTCCCACCGAGTGCAGCGCCACCGCCATTTTCTCCAGCGCCGTCTTATGAATTTGTGAAACCCGGCTCTCGTTGATTCCCATCAAGCCGCCGATCTCTTTCATAGTGAGTTCACGGGTGTAGTACAGCACCACCACTTTGCGATAACGCTCGGGCAGGGTTTGCATCGCTTCCGACAACACCTGGCGCAGCTGCTCGTGGGCGCACATATTGTCGGGCTGGCTATCTTGCTTGGCGGGAAATTCGGGGGCAGTGGCGCCTTCGGCGTCTGAAGCATAGCCGGAGGCCGATACCAATCCCACTGTCCGCAACTCCATCGCCATGCGGCGCCAGCGATCCATGCCGACTCCCATTTTTTCGGCGATTTCAGCCTCGGTGGGCGTCCGTTCCAACTTGGTGGAGAGGTCACGCGTGATGGCCTCCACCAGCTTCTGGCGTTTGCGCAAATCGCGCGAGGCCCAGTCGAGCTGCCGCAGGCTGTCCAGGATGGCGCCCTTGATCCGGTACTTGGCGTAACTGTGGAAGACGACTTTCTTGGCCGGATTGTATTTGCTGGCGGCATCGAACAAGCCGAGCACGCCGGCATGCACCAGGTCGTCCAGGTCGACGTGCACCGGAAGATTCTCGTGCACACGCACCGCGATGGCTTTCACCAGCGAAAGGTGATCCAGAACGATACGGTCCCGCACGGCGAGCGAGATCTTGGCTTTGCGGCGTGGCGCTACACTTTGCACTGGCATGCTCTGGTCCTTTTGGGTTGAATCGCCCGAGGCCGACGCCTGGGCACTTGGAAATGCCGGGTATGTCTGCCGGCAACCCGTGTAGTGCACCCTGAGGACCACTCGCGGAATGCAGGGAAACCACTTAGTTTCAGGTGAGGGTTACTTCAATGCAGGCGATTTGATTCAAAGCGGGACAGTGATTTGGAACGGCTCGTTCCCTTGTGGGATTTGGAGCACAAGAATTTCTCGCACAGGCGCGGAGAACGCAGAGAGAAACGTTCAGGCTAGCCCGGCTCTGTACAAGGCCAGCAGTTTTGCCCAGGCGCGCTCGGCATCCGGCTTGCTGTAGAGCGGCTTGCCATTCTGCACCGGCATATCGGGAACGCACCAGCCATGCAGAGCTTCGGTATAGACTTCGATCTCGGCTGGCACTTTGGCGGCGGCGAAGGCTTCTTTGAGTTTGTCTTTTGCGTCCGGCTGCGCCTTGTCGTCATTGGCCGCGATACCGATGTACATCCGCGCCTTGATTTTCGGCGCGAGCAGATGCGGGCTTTCCGGTTTGTCGGTAGCCAGACCGCCGCCATGGAACGATGCGCCGGCGCCGATGCGATTGGGCAACGACGCGGCAGTCCGCATCACCAGCGCGCCGCCCATGCAGTATCCCTGGGTTCCGATCTTCTTCGACTTGTCGACTTCCTTTTGCGCATCGAGGAAAGCCACGTACGCGGCGGCATCTTTTTCAGGGTTGCCGGCGGCGTTCACCGACGCCATCAATGGCTGCAGCTTGGCCCGGTTTTCCGGATTCCCGAAATCAAATTTGGAGGCATCCGTGAAAGGCGCTTTGGAGACGCGATAAAAGGGATTGGGCACCAGTACGGAATATCCATCAGCGGCCAGGCGCTTGGCGATGTCGCGCATCGCGGGCCGTAAGCCGAACGCGTCAGGCCAGATCAACACGCCCGGGTGAGAACCGGATTTCGGGCGAATGAAGGCGGCGTCGCAAGTGCCGTCTGGCATCTTGATCACGACGTCAGTTTCGACGACGTCCATCGCGGCCGCGGCCGAGCCTGCGGTAGCGGCAAGGCCCGCGGCGACGGAGAGCGCGGCAAAGTCCCGCCTGGCGATATCGCCGGACTGCTTCGGTTGGTGGTTCTGGTTTTCCATGTTTGGCTCCTGTTTCCAAGAGTGTATCGCTTCTTCACCCGAATTTAATGTTTCGACCGCAACTCCAGGCGCCGTCCCGCCTTTAGACATCGCAGGAGGGTTCAAACACATGAAGCGTTTTGCCTTTATGACGGTGATGGCGGCGGGGCTGGCAGCAACGGGGCTTACCGCGCAGGAGATCAAGGAACGCCAGGAAAATCAGCAGGATCGCATCGCGCAGGGCGTGAAATCCGGCCAGTTAACGGCTGGGGAAACTGCCCGTTTGGAAGCCAAAGAAGCCCGGTTGAACCGTGAAATCCGCCGCGATCGCAGGCAGAATGGCGGCTATCTGACCAACAAAGAAAAGCGGCAAATCAACCGCCAGCAGAACCGGCTCAGCCGCCAGATTTACCGGGACAAACACAACGCCCGCCACCGGTAGCTCAGTTCGCCGGCGGCATATTGTACTGGAACGTGAACTGAAGGCGAATGGTATCGCCGCGATATTCGGCGGGCAGAGGCGGAAACGGGTGGGACATGCTGATGCTCGCCACGGCGGCGCGGTCGAGCGATTCGGCGCCGGAATTGGACGCGAACACGATCTTGACTACGCTGCCGTCGCGGCTGATGGCAAATTGCAGCGCCACTTTTCCGCGGCGTCCCAGGTTAGCGCTTTCCGGCATTACCGCGAACCAATTGCGGCGGACCGTGGAAAGAATTTGCAGCAGGTAGGGCCGGAAATCCACTCCCATCGGATCGCTCGCAGCGCTTCCACGTTGAATTCTTTGCTGACTTTGCCCTTGTTGGGGAGCTTCTGGGTTAGCTCGGTGGGCGGTGCAACCAGCGGCGTGACGCGCACCGCGCGAGCCACTGGCGCAACCGGAGCGGCGTCTTTCGGCATGAAAAGCAGTCCGGCGATAATCAGCCCGTGCGTGGCGACCGAGAGCGGGACGGCCTTGCGCCACCACTGCCGGTCAGCCGCCGGGTCACGTTCCAATAACAGCCGCAGCTCGGTTTCATCCTGCGGCTGGACTACGGTTTCCATCCGGGCACCAACGCACGTGCAACAACCCCTGAATGCTCTTCAATTTTAGCAAGAATAGCCAGCGCAGCCTCTAGAGTCCGGCGCGCACTTCGCCCGTCCAGTTTCGGCGGTTGGCGGGTTTCAACGGCGTCTAGAAACGCGTTAAATTGCGTAGCCAGCGGCTCGGCTTTTTCTACCTTCAGCTGCTCGAAACCGATTTGGCGGTTGGCGTCCACCGAAAAGACCATCGCATCCTGGCGCCCGTAGTCGACCGAAATGTATTGCCGCGGCTGAAACAGGCGCAGCTTGCGCACGCGCTCGGTCGAAACCCGGCTGGCGGTAAGATTGGCGACGCAGCCGCCCTGGAATTGCATGCGCACATTGGCGATATCGACTTTGGCCGACAAGATCGAAATGCCGGCGGCGCGAATCTCTTCCACTTCGTACGGCACCAGGCTCAGCAGGATGTCGAGGTCGTGGATCATCAAATCCAGCACCACATCGACATCGAGACTGCGCGCGCTAAAGACGCTGAGGCGGTGGATTTCGAAAAACAGCGGATGGTTGGCTACCTTTTCGAGCGCCTGCACGGCGGGGTTGAAGCGTTCCAGATGGCCGACTTGCAGAATGCGGCGGTGAGCTTCGGCGGCAGCGATCAGGCGGTCGGCGGAGGCAAGATCGGGGGCGATTGGCTTCTCGATCAGGACGTCGATTCCGGCTTCGAGCAGCGCGCAGCCGACGCCGGCATGCTGTGAAGTCGGCACGGCGACGATAGCGGCATCCACTTTTCCGGCGAGCGCGCGACAGTCGTCCAAGGCCAGGCAGCCAGCGCGCGCGGCGGTATCGGCGGCGCGGGCGGCGTCGGTATCGACGACAGCCACCAGCTCAGCGCGCGGCGATTGGCCAACTACGCGCACATGGTTCTGCCCGAATTGCCCCACGCCCACCACGGCCACGCGGATCTTACTCATGGCTCTCTAATGGCTCATAGCCGGCGATCGCAATCCGCGCCGCGTCGGCTTTCGCCAGCATCTGTTCGCGATCTAGCAGCAGGGTGCGCCCGGCATCGACCGCCAGCGCCGTCGCGCCAGTTTCCTTCATCGCTGAAATCGTCGCCGGACCGGCTACCGGCACGTCGAACAGCATATGTTTGCGGCGGGTTCCTGCTTTCACCAACGTGATGGGCGAGCCGTTCACCAGCCCGGCGGCGCGCCGCAGCATGGCGTCGGTGCCCTCCATCGCTTCCACCGCCACGCACGCCCGGCTGGAGATGGCCACGCTCTGCCCGATGTCGAAACCGGCGAGCGCGTGGGCAATGCGCCGGCCGTATTCGATTTCGGATTCTTCTTCCTGGGTGGGCTTGCGGCGCGTCAGCACGCCTGCGGTCGCGAGCAGCGGCTTAAGCAGCCCGGTGGAATCGGCCAGATGAATGCCTTCATCGGCGAGAATTTTGGCAACGCCGCCGATCAGGGCATCGGTATTCTTGCGTTTGAGCGAGGTCAGCAGCTTCAACAGGCGCCAATCGGGACGAATCGCGGAAAAAATGTTGACATGCTTCACCTGCCCGGCCATCACCACTTCGGTGAGGGATTCCTGCTTGAGTATTTCGATCAGCCGGCTCAGCTCGCCCAATGATATCCAGTGGCAGCGCGTGGCGAGCGCCTCGATTTCAGGCGAAGCTTCCTCCTGAATTCCCACCGCCACCACTTCGTGTCCCAGCTTGCGCGCGGCTTCCAAGGCCAGGATCGGGAAGCGCCCGCTGCCGGCGATCAAACCGTAGCGCGTCATTTCACGAAACCGCGCGCGGAGGTGCGAATGAACTCAAGCAGTTCCTCAAGCTCGGTGGATGGGGCTACTTCGGCACGGATTCGCTCGATCGCCTGCGTCGTGTTGAGGCCGGCGCGGGTGAGCAGGCGGAACGCGGTTTGCAGTCCTTCGATGGCCGCGGTGGAAAAATTGCGGCGTTCCAGGCCCGTGCGATTGGCGCCAAACACGCGAATTTCGCGCTCGCTCACCGTGCTTGAAAACGGCAGAATGTCCTGGGTGACGACGCTATAGCCGCCGATAAACGCATGCCGTCCGACGCGGCAGAACTGGTGCACGCCGGTAAAAGCGCCAATCACCGCCCAATCGCCGATGAGCACGTGTCCGCCCAGCGTGACGCCGTTGGCCAGCACGGCGTGATCGCCGAGGATGACGTCGTGGGCAATGTGCGTGTAGGTCATCAGCAGGTTGTCGTCGCCGATGCGAGTGAGGCGGCCGCCGCCTTCGGTGCCGCGATGAATGGTGACAAATTCGCGAATCGTATTGCGGCTGCCGATGCGGGTCTCGGCAAACTCGCCCTTGTATTTCAAATCCTGCGATGGCACGCCGACCGTCGTGTAAGGGTAAAAAAGATTGTCCGGGCCGATATGGGTTGGCCCTTCGATATACACGTGGGCCATCAGGCGGGTGGCGGCGCCGATCTCGACATCCTCGCCGATCACCGAATACGGGCCGATTTCCGCCGACTCCGCGACGCGCGCGCTAGCGGCCACAATCGCGGTGGGATGGACGGACATCGTTTAGAGCGTCGGCGCGATTTCCGATTTATCGGCCAGCTTGCACATCATTTCCGCCTCCGCCACAATGACGCCATCCACGGTGGCTTTGCCGGACATTTTGGCGACGGTGGCTTTGCGCTTCAACAGCTGCATCTCGATCCGCAGCTGATCGCCGGGGACCACGGGCTTGCGGAACTTGGCGAATTCGATAGAAACCAGCAGCACCAGTTTGTCTTCGCGGTCGGGAATACTGCTGAGCACCAGAACCCCGGCGGTCTGCGCCATGGCTTCGGCGATGAGCACGCCGGGCATCACCGGAAAGTTGGGAAAATGCCCCGCAAAAAACGGCTCATTGGCGGTGACATTCTTGATCCCGACGATGTGCTGCGCATCCATTTCGACGATGCGGTCCACCATCAGCATGGGATAGCGGTGGGGCAGTATGCGGCGAATTTCGTTGACGTCCAAACTGGGCATGGAATGTCGCTATTATAGCAGCGGTGGATCCGATACTGTCCCACACGCGCGCCCGGCAGAAAGAAACTATCGCCCTGATTCGGCGGATGGTGGAGTGCGAATCGCCCAGCGACGACGCGCGCGCCGTGGACCGGTTCGTCGATTTGCTAGCCGCCGAAGTGGCGCCGCTGGCTGCGGTGAAGACGTTTCCCGGTGGCGGGCGCTTCGGCCGGCACCTGCTGTGCGAGTTCGCGCTGCCGGGAAAAAAGAAGCAGGGTGAAATCCTCGCGCTGGGCCATTCCGATACCGTCTGGCCCTTGGGAACATTGGCCGGCTTGCCCTTCCGCGAGGCCGATGGGCGGCTGTGGGGACCGGGTGTGCTGGACATGAAGGCCGGCATCGCGTTCTTCATTTTTGCTGCAAAAACGCTGCGCGATCTGGATATTCCCGTGCGCCGCAAGGTACGTCTGCTGGTGAATTCGGATGAAGAAGTGGGCAGCGATTCCTCGCGTACGTTGACGCAGGAAACCGCGCGCCGGGCCGCGGCCGTGCTGGTGCTTGAGCCGGGCACCGGGCTTGCCGGCAAACTGAAGACCGCGCGCAAGGGCGTGGGCGTATACAACGTTACTGTGCGCGGGGTGGCGTCGCACGCCGGGGTGGATTTTTCCGCCGGCGCCAGTGCGATTTGCGAGATCGCCCGCCAGATCGATAAAATCGCCGGCTTCGTCAATCTCAAGCGCGGCATCACCGTGAATCCCGGCGTGATTACCGGCGGCACGCGATCCAACGTGATTGCGGCCGAAGCCAGCGTCGAAGTGGACATGCGCATCGCGCGGCTGAAGGATGCCGAAGTGCTTGACCGCAAATTTCACGCGCTCAAGCCCATAGACAAACGCTGCAAATTGACCGTGACCGGCGGCTTGAACCGGCCGCCGATGGAACGCTCGGTCGGCATCGTGCAGCTTTTTCGTACGGCACAGCGGTTGGGACGCGAGTTGGGCGTCGAAATTGACGAATCGCACACCGGCGGGGGGTCGGACGGAAACTTTACGGCTGCCCTGGGCATTCCGACGCTCGACGGGCTGGGCGCGGTGGGCGAAGGCGCGCACGCCGTGAACGAAAGCATTCTAGTAGATCGCATTGCGGACCGCACGGCGCTGCTGGCCAAACTGCTGGCTGGTATCTAAGTGGGGCAG
>JACPNO010000060.1 GCA_016185465.1 Candidatus Solibacter usitatus | reverse complement strand
GTTCACAGAGAAATACGAGAACCTATTTTCTTAGGTTTTCTCTGCGTTCTCTGCGCCTCTGCGAGAAAAAGTTTTTCATTCCGCCCGCAGCGTAACCGCCGGATCGACCCGCGCCGCGCGCCACGCCGGTACCCAGCAGGCAATCCCCGCCACGCCCGCCAGCAGCGCAATCACACCGAGATAGGTCACCGGGTCCAGCCGCGAGACTCCGAACAGCAGCGTGACCAGGGCTTGGGTCGCCACCGCCGCTCCCGTCAATCCGATGACGATGCCGACACCGGCGAGCGTCATGCCCTGGCGTACCACCAGGCCGACGATATTGCCGCGTGTCGCACCGAGCGCCGAGCGCACGCCGATCTCGCGCGTTCGCTCATTCACGCTCCCGGAGAGCACGCCGTAAATGCCGGTCGCCGCCAGCACCAGCGCCACCAACGCAAATGCCTCGAACAGGATTAACGAAAAACGGCGCGCCGCCGCCGTGCCCGCCAACAGGTGCTCCATGGTGGCCACGCGTACCACCGCCTGATCCTTATCCACCGACCATATGGCGCTGCGAACGGCCGGCGCCAGCGCAGCCGCATCGCCACGGGCGCGAACCACAAGGGACAATGTCTGGTCGGCGAACCACGACTGCGCCGGCGTGAGGTATACCGCGTCCGGTTGGCTTTCCGCGAGCGAGGTTTGCTTCAGGTCATCCACCACGCCGACCACGGTATACCACGGCCGGTCCATGGGGCCGACGTGAACCCGCTTGCCAAGCGGATCCTGACGGGGGAACTGCCGCCGTGCCAAGGATTGGCTGATGAGCACGGCAGGCGCCGCTCCGCCGGTGTCGTGCTCGTCGAGCAGGCGGCCGTGGCGGAGGGCGATGCCCATCGTCTCGCTGTAGCCCGGGCTCACCACGTAACGAAACACGTTGGAACCACCCTTGGGAGGGTCATTCTCGAAGAACGCGCCGTATTCGCCGGATTGATCGCCGCTCATCGGCAGCAGGCTGGTGAACGCCGCGGACGCGACGCCGGGAACATTGCGCACGGCTGCAAGCGCTTGATCAAAGAACTGGCGCCGGGCACGAAAACCCTCCTCGCTGCCTCCGTCGCGGAAGCGCTGACCCGATACGTGCACTTGCATTGTCAGCAAATGCGCCGGCTCGAACCCGGGCGCCACGGCGAACAAGCGCTCCAGACTGCGCAGCAGCAAGCCAGCACTCACCAGCAGCACCAGAGCCAGCGCGACTTCCGCCACTACCAGCGTCCGGCGTGTCCATTGATGACTGCCCGCGGTACGGCGCGAGCCTTCGTGCAGTCCAGTGTGCGGGTCGATTCGCGAGGCATGCAGCGCCGGGATCAGTCCGACCACCAGGCCCACCAGCGTGGCGATGCCGAACGCAAAGGCGAAGGCGGCGCCATTGACGGTGATCGCGTCCACTCTCGGCAATTCCGGCGGGCTGAGCGCGACCAACCCGCTTACGCCCAATTCGGCGACCACCATGCCAAGCGCGCCGCCGAGGACTGCCAGTAGCAGACTCTCAGTGAGTAGTTGCCGCATCAACCGCGTCCGTCCCGCGCCCAGCGCGACGCGCATGGCGAATTCGCCGCGCCGCTGTGCGCCGCGCGCCAGCAGCAGGTTGGTCACATTCACGCAGGCGATCAGCAGCACCAGAATCACTGCGCCAATCACCGCGAGCAGCGCCGGCTTGATGCCACGCGTGACTTGATCTTGCAGCGAATCGACGATGAACCCGTTCTTTAGAGATGCCCAGGGCACGCGGGGAAATTCCGCCACCCGCGTACGCGCAATTCCGTTGAGCTCCAGTCTGGCCTGCTCCACGCCAAGACCCTGCTTC
The DNA here is from genome assembly GCA_016185465.1 of Candidatus Solibacter usitatus. Lineage (GTDB taxonomy): Bacteria > Acidobacteriota > Terriglobia > Bryobacterales > Bryobacteraceae > JACPNO01. The sequence continues at coordinate 32,615 of JACPNO010000060.1, read as the reverse complement.
AGCCGCGCCACCATCTTAAGGTGATGGCCCCACTCGCCGGTGTTCATATCGGTGATGTGGCCGGGGTCGTATTGCAGAGGCGACCAGATTTCAGCCGTTGGCGCCAGGACATTTTCCAGCGACCGCGGCATCACGCCGATGACGGTGTAGCTGCTGTCGTCGAGCCTGATCTGGCGGCCCACGATGGCCCTGTCGCCGCCGAAGTGTCGCCGCCACAAGCCATCGCTCAGGATTGCCACTTTGGGGCCGCGAAACTGATCGTCGGATCCCTGGAAATCGCGGCCTATTACCGGGGAAATGCCCAGTGCGCGGAAGTAACCAGGGGTCACGGTCTGGCCATCCAGCCGCTCCGGCTCGGCGGTTCCGGTCATCGTCGGCTGCCAGGTTTCGAACACGGAAAGAGCTTCAAAGGAATGGCTGCGCTCGGCCACTTCGCGATACGTGTGGAAAGTCAAGTCGCTGCGCGCGCCCTGAAATGTATCCCAGATCATGATGACTTGCTTGGGATTGGGGTACGGCAGCGGCTCGAACAGTATCGGGTTCACCGCGCTGAAAATCGCCGTGCTGGCGCCGATGCCCAGCGCCAGCGTAATCACGCTGACGGCCGCAAAGCCGGGATTGCTGCGGAGCCGGCGCGCGGCGTAGCGCAGATCGGTGAAGAAAGCCGCGATCACATTTTCCCAGCCATAATCGCGCACTTGTTCGCGGACGGCGGCGGTGTTGCCCAGTTCGATGCGCGCGGCGCGCAACGCGTCTTCCGGTGAGAGGCCGCGCGCGACATGAGCAGCGGTGGCTTGTTCGAGATAGTGCTGGGCTTCGTCGGTGACCTCTTGATCGGCCGCCGACCGATTGGTGAGCACGCGCATGCCGTGTGTCAGTTGACGCCAGAGTGACATGGCGTTAACCCTCCGCCTTTAACAATCGCGCGATGGCCGATGCTCTTCGCGCCCAGTCGTTGGTTTCGTACTCTAGTTGTTTGTGGCCGGCACGCGTCAGCGTGTAGAACTTGGCGCGGCGCGCATTGTCTGTTTGCCGCCACTCGGAGTCCAGCCAGCCGGCGCGCTCCAGGCGCTGAAAAGCGGTGAGCAGCGATCCCGGGTTCACCTTGAAGACGCCGCGCGAGATTTGCTCAATGCGGCGCGCGATGCCGAAACCATGCATAGGCTCGAGGCTCAGGGTCTTGAGGATGAGCATGTCGAGCGTGCCCTGAATGACGTCGGTGCTGGGTTCGTCCATGGGGACGATGATATTCGATCACATCTTGATTGTCAAGATGTGAGAGTCAAGTGGGGTAGGTCCCCGACCTGCCGTTTCGGAATTGGGCAGGTCGGAGACCTGCCCCACTGCGCCTTACATCAGTTCCTTGATGAACTCCGCTGCAACTTCCGGCGGCACGCCCAATTTGCGAAGCGCCAGCGGGCCGCCCTGGTCCAGCACCGGCTCGGCTTGGTGCAGCGACGGCAAGTCATTTCGCTGGAAGAACTTCCCGATGGGGATCTCCTCGCCCCAAAGCTGCGCCCGCTCGAAGGCCTGGTGCAGGTTGGTCGAATCGTAGGTGGAATCTTCTTCCAGTTTCTTCATGCCGATCCGGCTGGTGGGCGATACCTGCCCGGTGGTGAGGCCGTAAATCTGGTTGTCCATCGCGAGATACACCAGATCCACGTTGCGGCGCATGGTGTGCATGAAATGATTGCCGCCGATGCCGAAGCCGTCGCCATCGCCGCCGGTGACGAACACCGTCAGCTCGTGGTTGGCCAGCTTGACGCCGGTCGCCACCGCCAGCGCGCGGCCATGCAGGGTGTGCATGCCGTAGGTACTGATATAGCCGGGGAGGTTGGAGGAGCAGCCGATGCCGCTGATGGTCACCGCGTTGTGCGGCTGGATCTGCAGATCGACGATGGCTTTCTGCATGGCTGCGAGCACTCCGAAATCGCCGCAGCCCGGGCACCAGTCGGGATCCGCCTTGCCCTTCAGTTCCGTGAGTGTGAACGGCTTGATCGCTTGTTCGGTGGTTGCCATCTGGTTCTCCTAGACCATGATTTCGTGCATGGGCACGGATAGTTTCGTCTTGCCGGCCAGTTGCTCTTTCACCGACTCCACGATGTGGTGCGGCATGAACGGCTCGCCATCGTATTTGCGGATGTGGCCATTCGGGACGAAGCTGGTTTCGCTGCGCAGGTAGCGCGCGAACTGCCCGCTGTAATTGTTCTCGATGATGATGGTGTGCTTGGCGCCGCGCAGCAGGTCCATAATGGCGTCGGCGTGCAGCGGTAACATCCAGCGAATCTGCAGGTGATTGGCGATGATGCCGTCGTCGGCCAGGTTCTCGATGGCTTCCTTGATGACGCCGTCGGTTGAGCCCCAGCCGATCAGTGTTACGTCGGCGTCGCGCGGCCCGGCCAGCACCGGCGGCGGAACGGCCGCTTCTATGCCCGCTATTTTGCGCTGGCGCTTTTCCATCATATTGCGCCGTTTGACGGGGTTGGTGAATTCGTCGCTGATGAGCACGCCGTCTTCGTCGTGTTCATCGGTAGCGGCGACGTGAGCATGGCCGGGCACGCCCGGAATGGCCCGTGGCGAGATGCCGCTTTCAGTAATTTGATAGCGATTGTACTTTCCGTTCGAACCATTGACGGACGCAATCAGCTCGCCGCGGTCGATGGGGACATCGAAGCTCAAATCTTTGGGATCCACGCTGCCGGTGCCTTCCGAGAGCAGCAAATCGGTAAGCACGATGCCCGGGCACTGGTACTTGTCGGCGAGATTGAAAATCTCCGGAATCATTTTGAAGCAGTCGCCGATATCGAGCGGGGTACCGATGACGCGGGGATAATCGCCGTGCCCGGCGCCCAGCATCTGCCAGAGATCGCCCTGCTCGGTTTTGGTGGGAACGCCGGTAGAGGGTCCGGCGCGCTGAACATCGATCACGACCACAGGTGTCTCGATCATGGCCGACATGCCGAGGCCTTCGGTCATGAGCGCAAAGCCGCCGCCTGAGGTGGCGCACATGGCCCGGCATCCGGCATGCGCCGCGCCGATGGCCATATTGATTACGCCAATTTCGTCTTCCACCTGGCGCACCATGATGCCGGCCTTGCGCGCGTGCGCCGCCATCCAGTGCAGCACGCCGGTCGAAGGACTCATCGGATAAGCGCAGTAGAACTTCACGCCGGCGGCCGCCCCGCCCATGGCCAGCGCCATGTTGCCGGTGAGCACGGCGATCTTGTTGTCGGTCATGGGCAGCGGGCGCGGAAATGCCTCGAAATGAGCCGTGGCGTAGTCGTATGCCGCGCGCGCAACGGTCACGTTCTCCTTGATGACCGCGTCGCCCTTTTTCTTGAATTGCTGGGTGAGAACTTCTTCGAGCGCCTGAAAGCCGATGCCCATCATGCTTAAACCGGCGGCCACGGCCAGGGTATTTTGCTCCAGCTTATTGCGGCTGTTCTGGCTCAGCTCGGTAACGGGAAGGGGACACAAGCGGACGCCCGCAGCCGGGGAGGCGGGCTTGATCGAATCTCCGTTATAGACCACGGCGGCGCCGGCGCGTAGCAGGCCCAGGTGCCGGTTCATGGTGTCCTGGTTCAGAGGAATCATGAGATCGATATGATCGCCGAAGCTGTTGATTTTGTCGGGACCGGTGCGGATAGTCAGAAACGTATGACCGCCCCGGATGATGGATTGATAGGCGTTGTAGGCCTGCAGGTGCAAACCGCGCCGGCCAAAAATTTTCGCGAAGATGTTGCCCGGTGTGGCAACACCTTGTCCCGCCGCGCCTCCGATGGAGACGGCGAAGGTGTGCTTCATCCCAAACCTCCTTGCGTTGCCGCGAAAAAAAACGCGGCGATAATGCCAAGGGGCCCTGTCGAACCAGCGGCGGTACTATCAACAATGGAGCTCGCCGCCGTCAGTCCGGCGCTAGTTGGTAAAAAAGCACCTACAGTCTACTACACGGCGGAAAAGGGTGGGAATGGGCGGGCAGCCCGGCGGCCCGATGGAGTATATTTAGGCAGGAATGGAGGGCACACGATGAAACTGAACCGGCGCGAGCTTTTGGCTCAGACAGGCTTATTGGCGGCCACGGCAAAATGGGCCTCTGCCGCTGCACCGGCCAAGGGCAGCTCCAGCATTCTGGCGAAGTCCGATTTCCCCATCGCCGAATCCCAGACCTATCTGAACTGCGCGGGCTGGCATCCTACGCCGGCGGCTTCGGCGCGGGCGATGAAGGCCTACGTGGATTTCAAGAACACCGGCCAAATCGACGGCAGGAATACCGATTCCAGCACGCCGGTGCCGGAAATGTTTGCCCGCGTGACCAGGTCCAAGGAAGTCAAAGAGCTGTTTGCCAAACTGGTGAACGCCAAGCCCACTGAGATTGCCTATGCGCAGAGCACGATGGCCGGGGAAAGCGTGGTCATCGAAGGTCTAGGCCTGCCGCGCGGGGGCGGCAACGTGGTTACCGACGCCCTGCATTTTGAAGGCTCGCTCTACGCTTACCGGGAACTCGAGAAGCAGGGCGTCGAAGTCCGCATCGCCCAGCCGCGCGACGGGCGCGTCGAGATTCGCGATATGGAAAAGCTGGTCGACAAAAAGACGCGACTGGTGGCGGTCTCGCTGGTTTCTTTCATCAACGGCTTTAAGCAGGACATCAAAGCCGTTAGCGATCTCGCCCACGCCCATGGCGCCTACGCGTATGCCGATATCATTCAGGCCGCCGGCTGCATCCCCGTCAACTTGCACGAGACAGGCGTCGATTGCGCTGCCTGCGGATCGTACAAATGGCTGATGGGCGATATGGGCCTGGGATTCCTCTACGTGCGTGAGGATTTGCAGGGGAAGATTGTGAAGTCCACCCAGCACGGCTGGAAGCAGTATCGCGATTTCGAGTACCACATGTTTCCCGGCGACCCGCCCGCCGCGGCGCCCTTCACCTACCAGCGCCTGCCCGAAGCCGCCGGCTATTACGAATTAGGCACGATCGCCAACAGCATTACGGCGGGGCTGTGGGTGTCGCTGCAGATCATCCAAAAACTGGGCGTGGAAAATATCCGCGCCCACACCAAGCCGCTGACGGATCGTTTGCAGAAGGAACTGCCCGCCATGGGCTACGCCCCGATGACTCCGCCGGATAACCCAACGCCCATCGTGGCTTTTATCGTGAAGGATCCGGATGCGACGATCGCCAAACTGAAGAAAGCCAACGTCACCGCGAAAGTAGTGCATCATCAGCTGCGCATTTCGCCGTCCGTGTTCAACGACCAGCAGGATATCGACAAGCTGCTGAACGCGCTGGCGTAACCGCCCAGGCCGTATCGAAACCTTCCGATTCGTGGGCAGCCAGCGGGATCCATCGTTCATCGTGCCTTTTGTATTTTGCACCGCAGTTTTCACATTGGTGGTAAGACCAGTGGTCGGGAACGACGCCAATGCCCATCACAAAGACCTGCGCCTTGATGAGGTTGACCATCTTGAGAGCCCGCGTCTGACACGACGGGCAAGGGTCCCGGCTTCTGCCTACCAAGTAACCCAGCGAAACGACAATGACTATCGTGCAGATCACGGCGGCAACGACCACAGCTACGCCCGCTAGAAGCATCTCGCCCATCACTCTGCTCTTCATTTCACGCTCGAATCACTAAATCTGTCAAACAATCCCGGCTAACCGCACCCCGCGGCGCCAGTCTAATCTTCATGCGAACCCTGAGGGAAGACGTGCGCTATGCCTTGCGCGGCCTGCGCCGCAGTCCGGGCTTTACAGCCGTCGCGGTAATTGCGCTCGCGCTCGGGATTGGCGCGAATACGGCGATTTTCAGCGTGGTGAATGCCGTGCTGCTGCGGCCGCTGCCCTATCGCGATGCCGGCCGCCTGGTGGTGGTCGACGAAAGGCATCTCACTGGCCCCGAAGTCGGCAACGTTTCCCCTGCAAATTTCCTCGACTGGCGAGAGCAGAATCGCGTATTCGATCCCATCTCCGCGGCCTTTTCCTGGGGCGTGAACCTGACGGGCCGCGGCGAAGCCGAGCAGATCGCGGGTCTGCAAGTTACCAGCAATCTGTTTACGCTGCTGGGCGCGCAGGCAAAACTGGGGCGAACTTTTCTGCCGGAAGAAGGGCAGCCGGGAGCCAAACGGGTGGTCGTGCTGAGCCACGCTCTGTGGCAGCGCCGCTTCGGATCGGACCCGAACATCGTCGGCCAGGCCGTTACGCTGAGCGGGGAAAGCCGTACCATCGTCGGCGTCATGCCCGCCGGGTTCGGCTTTCCGCCGTACTGGGCCACGCGGGCGGAATTGTGGGCGCCGATGCAGTTCGATGCCCGCTTCGCCAGTATGCGCGGCGGGCGTATGCTGCGCGTGTTCGGCCGGCTGAAGCCTGGGGTCTCGATCAAGCAAGCTCAGGCGGAAATGGATTTGATCACCGAACGGCTGCGCCGCCAATATCCCGGCGAAGACGCCGAAATGGGTGCGCTGGTTCAGCCGCTGCACGAAAAAGTCGTGGGCAGCATACGGCCGGCGCTGCTGGTGCTGCTGGGCGCGGTCGGCTGCGTGCTGCTCATCGCGTGCGCCAATGTGGCGAATTTGCTGTTGGCCCGCGCCACCGGGCGGCAGAAAGAGATGGCCATCCGGACCGCTATTGGAGCAGGCTCCGGGCGGATCGTCCGGCAACTGCTCACCGAGAGCATGGTCTTGTCGCTTGCCGGCGGAGCAATGGGACTGTTAGTAGCCGCCTGGGGCGTGCAGGCGCTCATCGCGGCGCTGAGTCGAACGCTCACGCAGGGCGCGGGCATCATCCCCCGTTTTCAGGAAATCGGAATCGACCTTTCGGTGCTGGGATTTACTCTGGCGCTGACGCTGGTAACCGGCATCGTATTCGGCCTGGCGCCGGCGCTGCAATCGACGAACCTCGATTTGAATGGGCTCTTGAAGGACTCCGCCGGACCCGCGCGCGGAGAAATCAAATTTGGCGGGCGCCGCTCTCGCGCCATGTTGGTGGTAGCTGAAGTTGCGCTGGCGGAAGTGCTGCTCATCGGCGCCGGCCTGCTTCTGCATAGCTTCTGGCGATTGCAGCAGGTAGATCCCGGCTTTCGCGCCGAGCATGTTCTGGCGGCGGAGGTGTCGGTTGCGGGGTCAGGATTTGTCGAACGCCAGCTTCCCTTCTACACACAGCTGCTGCAAAAGTTGGAAGCCGTGCCGGGCGTGGTTTCGGTGGGCGCGATCAATCATCTACCGCTGGCCGGCGATATCTGGACATTCGATTTCACCGTGGAAGGGCAGCCCGCACCGCCGCCCGGACAGGAGCCCTCGGCGGCTTACCGGATCATTAGCCCGCGCTATTTCGAAACCATGGGGACGCCGCTGTTGCGCGGACGCGGCTTTGACGGCCACGACGTGGAAGGAGCGCCGATGGTGGCCATCATCAGCGACGCCATGGCGCGCCGCAATTGGCCGAATCAGGATCCGATCGGCAAGCGTTTCCGGATGGGCCGTGCTGACTCCACCAATCCGTGGCTGACCGTGGCAGGCGTGGCGCGCAACGTCAAGCAGTCCGAATGGGCGGCTGAACCCGGGCCGGAATTGTATCTGCCGTACCTCCAGCATCCCGAGTATTTCAGCGGGCGCAGTTCGTCCTACATGACGTTTGTGGTGCGAACCTCAGGCGACCCGGCCGCGCTGTCATCGGCATTTCGCCACGAAGTCGCCGCGTTCGACCGCAACCTGCCGGTGTCCAACATGGCCACGCTCGAAGCCGTGGTCTCCGACGCCCAGTGGCGGCCGCGCTTCAACATGCTGCTGCTATCGATATTCGCCGCGACGGCGCTGGCGCTGGCGGTGGTGGGAATTTTTGGCGTGATCTCGTACGCGGTGGCGCAGCGCACGCGCGAAATCGGCATCCGCATGGCGTTGGGCGCCAAGCCCGGCGATGTCTTGGCGCTGGTGGTTAAGCAGGGGCTGGGGCTGGCGCTGGCGGGCGTAGCCATCGGATTGGGCGCGGCGGCCATCGTTACGCGCGCCATGGCCACGATGCTGTACGGAATCAGCGCGACCGATCCCATGGCGTTTGCCGGCGTGAGTGCGGTGCTGATCGCGGCAGCGCTGGCGGCGACGTATCTGCCGGCGCGGCGAGCGGCGAAAGTGGATCCGATGGTGTCGCTGCGCACGACGTAGTACCGCTCCCTCTGGTCGCGGCTCGTTAACGAATAATGAATTATCGTCGGTGCTGATTTAGCGAGCCGCGACAAAAGGAGCGGTATCCTCTAATCCCAGCGAATGCCGCGCGCCTTGAGCTCTTCTTCCAGCTGCTCGCGATTGCTGAATTGCACGGCGTCGATGCCGGCGCGCTTGGCCCCCTCAACGTACTCCGGGATGTCGTCGGTGAAAAAACATTCTTGCGGCAGGCACTGCGCGCGCGCGATCGCCTCGCGATAAATCACCGGCGAGGGCTTGAGCGCGCCTACTTTGTGCGACAGCACCAAGTGGTCGAAATGCTGAAAAAAAGTGTACGTGCGCTGCAGCATCGCGAAGTGAATGGCATTGGTGTTGGAGAGCAGAAGCACGCGATAGCGCTTGCGCAGGCCTTCGAACAGGCTATCGGGCAGCAGCGTATCGGGCAGAAAGATGCACGTCCACAAGTCGCAGAACTGCTCGAAGTTTAGCGGCAGCTCCAGCTGTTTGCACAACTGGGCCACGAAATCCTCCGGCTCAACTTGCCCCGACTCGAAGCGCTGGACCAGGTCGGTTGAACCAATGCGCTTCTGGATTTCGGCAACCGGATAGCCGCACAGCGGCTCCATCGCCCGGTACCCGCGCGCGAAGTCGAAAGGCACGATGACTTTGCCCAGATCGAAGATGACGGTTTTGATCATTGCTTCTATCTCACCAGATTCCAATCACCTTCCACCACACCACTCCCGCCGTCGACCAGATCGCCAGGTTGGCGAGCGATACCACAAACCCGACTTTCCACCAGCGCGGGAAGCTTACGTAGCCGTGGGCGAAGAACATCGGCGAAGGCGTGGTTCCGTAATTGGTCAAGCCTCCGGAAAGATTGGCGGCGCAGGCGAACGCGAAGAACACCAAACCGGCGGGCGCGCCCTTGGCAATCAGCAGCGTGCCGAACGCCGGCAGCATGGACACCATGTGGGCGGTAATGCTGGCAAAGCCGTAGTGCGCGTAGAAATACACCACAATCGCGACGGCGAAGAGCGATATCCATCCGGCCGCGCCCCACGCCGCGCCCACGGCGGACGCGAATTCGCGCGTCACGCCTGCATCGTTGATGGCTTTGCCGAGCTGCAGCAAGCCGCCGTACCAGATGAAAATATCCCAGGCGATATGGTCGCGGATGACGTCGTCCCAGGTCAGCACGCCGGTAAGCAGCAGCGCCGAGGCGCCCGCCAATGCCGTTACGGCGACATCCAGATGATGGATAGGCGAGGTCATCCACAATCCGCACACTGAGAGAAAGATCACCAGCACGGTTTTCTGCCCGCGGTCCATTGCGCCCATGCGGCGCAGTTCGCTTGCGGCGAAGGCGCGCGCTTCGGGCGTGCGGAGAATTTCAGGCGGATTGATCCGCCTGACCAGCCACGGCACCACCAGCAGGGAACACAGTCCCGGCACGATTCCCGCCAGCGCCCACAGCGGAAACGTCACCGGAACGTGAAACGTCTGGTTGCCGATCTGTGCCGCCAGCGCATTGCTGGCCTGGCCGGTCATGAACATGGCGGACGTAATGCAAATGCTTTGGTAAACGCCCGTGAACAGGAACGATCCAATCACCGCGGCCGTAGGGCCGGGCTGCGATCCGTACAGTTCCGCAATGGAGCGGACGATAGGTAATACCACGCCGCCCGAGCGCGCGCCATTGGCGGGAATAATCGGCGCAAGCACCATGTCCGTGAGCGAGAGCGCGTAGCAGACGCCGAGCGAACTGCCGCCCACCGCGCGCACGAAGAGCAGAGCGATGCGGCGCGCCAGGCCGGTCTTGATCAACGCGTTCGAAATGAAGAAGGCCGCCTGCACCAGCCACACCGTGGGATCGCCATAGCCGCCCAAAGCCTGCTGAATGCTGAGGCCGCCAAAAATCGCCGCCAGCGTAACGGCCATTAAAACCACTGCGCCGCCGGGAATCGGCCTGAGGATCAGCGCGAGAATCGTCCCCAAGAAAATCCCCAGCAGGCGCCATCCGGCCGGCGCGATGGATGCCGGGCGGGGAATGACGAATGCGATGGCCAGGCCCAGCAGAATCGGCGCCAGTCCGAGCAACAGACTGTGCAGGGTGGAACGGGGCTCCTTAGACGGGCTGGTTGAATCCAACGAGGCATCATAACGTAATTGGCGAAGGCATCGCCGCTCTCCGAAATTCCGGGTAGTGGGCTTTAGGGAATGGGATGCCGCGCCAGTGGTGCAAAGGGCTGACGCGCTTGACTTATGCGTCCTCGCCCAAATGGCGCAATCTCAAAGCGGCGCTGGCGCTCCACTTCGCGCACTAAAATTTCTGTAGGATTCATGGATCACGGAAGATTGCGCCAGCGATGGCCGCCGGAAAGAGTCCTGGGTGAATTATTTTCATGACTAACCAGCGACACAAGAACTGGTGGGTTCGGTTTAACCGTGTTCGCGTTAATCCTCGGAAGGTAAGGATGTGGGCTCAAATCGCAGTAGCGGCTATTGCTCTGATAGTCTCAGAGCCATGGTTGGGCTGGACGCTTTTGGCGCTAGGGATGGCGGGCATACTTTGTGCCGTCGCAATTCATGTGATCCAGCGGGATTGAATGCGCCGCCGCCACACTAAGACCCCACTACCTGGCTTCCGGACTATTCCGTTCGGGATATAGTCCCCCAGAGTTTCATGGTGCTAGACTTCGCCTCGTGAATCTTCGTACGGTTCTTGCCGTCATGCTGGCATGGCATGTTGCGCTGTTACCGGCTGCCGGGCCGGTCATCGGGATGGCTAACGCCGACGGAAGTTTTTCGCTCGACAACGCCCGCGTCTTCCGGCACGCTACGCTGTTCGATGGCAACATGGTCGAAACCGCGAAGGCGTCCGCCACGATGGATTTAACGGGCGGCGTTCGGATACAGCTGGCGGCAGCCTCGAAAGGCCGGGTGTTTCGCGATCGTCTGGTGCTCGAGCGCGGCGTGGGCCAGCTGCAGGGCGCCGATTACCTCATCGAAGCGCTGGCGCTGCGCGTCGCGCCAGAGGCGTCGGATGCCTCGGCCAAGGTGGCTCGGCTTGCGACGGATCGTATTCAGGTTGCCGCGCTGGCGGGCACGGTGCAGGTCACGAATTCAGAAGGAGCTACGCTGGCGAGGCTGGAAGCGGGCCGGGTTCTGGAGTTCGCGCCGCAGGCGGCCGGCGCGGTGACCCCCTCCCGGGCAACCGGCACCGTCCGCATGGCCGGGCAGGGATATATCCTGACCGATGAAGTTACCGGCGTCACGTTGGAATTGCGCGGTTCCGGCATCGACTTCAAGCTCTACGTGGGCAAGCGGGTTGCGGTCGAAGGACGCCTGGTGTTCCCGGCCCCGGTGGGCGGCCCCGCGCCGCAAGCGCTCCGTCTCACAACGATTAAGGTGTTGGACGCAGCCACTGCGTCCCTGCGGCCGCACGCCGATGCCAAGAGCACGGCAGGCCAGGCGGCGGGGCATGCGCCGGTTGCCGGCGGACATGCCATCATGGCCGGTGTGGTGATTACCGCGGTAGCCGCAACGGGCGCCGTGGCCGGGATCATGATGACTCGCGAAAAAGCCGCCCCCATCAGTCCGGGCCGCTGAGGTACACTACCGTTCATGAAATCAAAAGTGTCTGCAGTTGTCGTTTTGTGCATTATCTCCGGCGTCTGCGCCAGTGTGGCGCTCGCTCAAGAACCGACTTCCGGCTATCGCGCTGAGTTTTTGGCTCAGTTGACGGCCACCGAAAACAAATATGTCAGCCTGGCGAAAGCCGTGCCCCAGGATAAATACACGTGGCGTCCAGCGCCCGGCGTGCGATCCATCAGCGAGGTGTATCTGCACGTCGCCGGCGCCAATTACGGGATACCGAACTTCATCGGCACCAAGCCGCCCGCCTCATTCGTCCAGAAAGATTGGGAGACTTCGACCACCGACCGCGACAAGATCGTCGCCACGTTGAAGGATTCGTTCGCCCATCTGAGGAAAGCCGTTCTGGCGCTTTCCGATGGCGATGCCGACAAGAAAGTGAAGTGGTTCGGCGGCTCTGAGAACACCAATCGCGGCGTGCTGTTGTTCTTCGCCGACCATATGGGCGAGCATCTGGGACAGTCGATCGCCTATGCGCGCGTGAACGGCGTGGTGCCGCCGTGGACCGAAGAGCGGCAGCGGCAGCAGCAAAAGAAGTAGTTTTCTACCTCACTCGCGGTGCCTGCCAAACCATTGCGCGGCTGTCTGGTCCCGCTCGACGCGATGGTTTGGCAGCACGTGAGTATCCCCGCCGAAGACCCGCAACTCATACGGATGCCCGGCCTGCTGAAGCCGTAGCGCGAGGCGCAAGGTTTGCGCGGCGTCGACGTCCCGGTCCGCGCCGCCATGCATCAGCAGGAGCGGGACCTTGAGCGCCTCCGGCCACTCGACCGCCGAACGAGAATGCAGAATCTCCTCGCGGCGGGCCGGGAAATCGGGCCAGATCTTAGCAATCAGCGCTTCATAGCGGCGGGGCGCTGCCGCCAGCAACGCGCCCAGATCGGTGAAGGCGCCGAACGTGGCCGCCGCTTTCGCCGGAAATCCGCTCTTGATCGCCAGGAACGTCATCATGCCGCCGCGCGACTCACCGTACAGGTATAGCCTCTCGGTGTCGACGAAGCCGAGGGCTTTGCCTAGCGGTACCACGTTCATCAAGTCGTGCAGCTCCGCGCCGCCCATTTCGTCGTTGCCCGGAGCACTGGCGCTTCCGCGATAGAGCGGCGCGACTACCACAAATCCGCGCAGCGCGAGGCGATGAAACATCGGCAGCAGCTGATGGGCAATCTCGCCCTGGATGTAGCTGCCGCGGTTGAACACGATGGTCGGATACCGCTTTCCGCTACGTTCGCGCGGTGCGTACGTGTAGGCCACGACTGTCAAACCGTCGCTTGCGTACTCCACCCGGTCCAACGCAAAGGTCTTGTCGTTGACGGCCGCCTCATACTCCGGCCGGGTGGCATACGGCTGAATCCCTAACGCCGCTTCGTAGGAGGGAAGCGAGTACTCCTTGGAGGCGATCACGGCGCCATCGGCGGCAACCGCCAGCCACAACGCGAGCACCATCGTCACAGTCATGCACGGTAGAACGAGAGGACGCTGCCGAATGTTCCACTAGCGCGTCATTCCCAGGAGCGCGTTGATGATGACCGAGGCGATACCGATCGGGATCATGTACTTCCAGCCAATGTCCATCAACTGGTCATAGCGGAAGCGTGGGAACGTGCCGCGGAACCAGATCAGTATGTAAATGATCACCGCGATCTTGAACAGGAACCAGAAAACACTCGCTGAAGCCGCATTCACCGCCGGAATGGCGAACAGCGCGCCTGCGCCGATGAGCCCGAGGGCCACCACCACCAACACCTTTTGCTGGATCGGCTCCCTCAGTTTTTTGACCAGCAGGAAACACGATAGGCCCGAACCGGCAAATAGCGCCACCGGCACGATGTAATCGAGCGCCCCCAGCCATGCCACGCTGGGGAAAGGGCGCAGCCAGCCGCCGAAAAACAGCGTCACCGCCACGGCCGAAACCACGAAAATGTTGGCGTATTCGGAGAGGAAATAGAGCGCCCAGCGGAAGCCGCTGTATTCGGTGTGGAACCCTGCAACCAGCTCCGACTCGGCTTCCGGAAGATCGAACGGCGCGCGGTTGGTTTCCGCCGTTGCCGAAATCAGGTACACCATGAACGGCACGATCATGAATCCATAGTTCTCGAAAATGAACCAGATTCCCCGCGCCTGCTGGGCTTTGACGATGCCCTGCAGGCTGAGCGTGCCGGCCACCATCAGCCCGGACAGCAGCGCGAAAGAGAGCGCCACTTCATAGCTGACCAGCTGCGCCGCGCTGCGCAGCGCGCCCAGCAGCGGGTAATGGCTGTTGGACGCCCAGCCGCCCAAAATGATTCCAAGAATGCCCACCGCCGACATCGCCAGGATCACCAGCAGCCCCACGTTGACATCCGCCACGAAAATGTACTGGCTGAACGGCAGGACCGTAAACGAGGTAAGCGCGGTGAAGGTCGAAATAATCGGCGCTATCCAGAAAATAGACTTGTCGGCATCGGTGGGGATGATGTCTTCCTTGAGCAGCAGCTTCAAGGCATCCGCAATGGGCTGCAGCAAGCCGTGCGGGCCCACGCGCATGGGGCCCAGGCGCACCTGGAAATCGGCCAGCACCTTGCGCTCCACCAGCGTGATGTAGCCGGCCACCAGCGGAAACACGGCGATGATTGCCACCGTCAGCGCGATCGGTATGAAGAGAGGGTGTTGGAGGATGGTTTCCATCGGCTATCTCAGTATTGATCCTTGCGCCATACGCAAAAACGGCTCGGGATAGATGCCGATGGCGAGCGTCATCGCGCCGGCCACGCCCAGAGCCAGGCGCACTCCAAAGCTCGAGGCAAGCGGCGCCTGCTCCACCAGTTGTCCGACGAACATGCTGCGCACAATGCGGAAGTAATAGTAGATCGCAACCGCGACGTAAAGCGTGCCGACAACGGCCAGCAGGTAATGGCGGGTTTCGATGAGCGACAGGAAAATATAGTACTTGCCGAGGAACCCGGCCGTAGGCGGAATGCCGGCGAGCGACAGCATGAAAACCAGCATCAGTACGGCGTATCCGGGGCTTTTTTGCATCAGTCCGGCCAGATCTTCGATGTCTTCGCCGATGATATTTTTACGCCGCAGCGCAACGATCATGATGAAAGCGCCCAGGTTCATGAACGCATAAACCAAAATGTAAACCTCGATGCCCTTGATCCCGGTATCGTTGCCGGCGATCAAGCCCAAAAGCATGTAGCCGGCGTGCGATATCGAGCTGTACGCCAGCAGGCGCTTGAGGTTAGTCTGGGTGACCGCGGCCAGATTGCCCACGGTCATCGTCAGGATGGCGACCACGCTCAGCAGCGGCTCCCAGGCCTCGCGCGCCGATGCCAGCGGGCCCATGAAGATGCGCAGCAGGAAGGCGATGGAGGCGGCTTTCGAAGCAACCGAAAGGTAAGCCGTGACGGTTGTAGGCGCGCCTTCGTAAGCATCGGGCGCCCACATGTGGAAAGGAGCCGCGGAAATTTTGAACAGCAGACCCACGGCGGTAGTAGCCATGGCCAGGAACACCATCGGATCCCAAGGCTCGCGCGCGGCGATGGCGGTAGTAATGTCGGATAGCTTGGTCGAGCCCGCCAGCCCGTACATGATGGAAAATCCGTAGACCAGGAATCCGCTCGAGAACGCGCCCAAGAGCAGATATTTGAGCGCCGCTTCGTTGGATCGCTTGGCCCCGCGCAGGAACCCGACCATCACGTAGAAGCACAGCGCCATCAATTCCAGGCCGATGAATAGCGTCACCAGGTCCGTGCCCGCCGCCAGGAAGAACATGCCGCACTGGGCAAAAAGCATCAGGGCGTAATACTCACCGTGGTGCTCGCCTTCGATTTCCAGATACGCGTAGGAGACGATGGCGACGATCAGGGAGGCGATTTCGAAAATCCAGTTGAAGAACAGGGCAAAGCGGTCGATTGTGAGCGACCCTTGAAACGCCGTCAGCTCCGTCAGGCCGTTGGCGTTCAGGAACATTTGCTGGCGCCACAACCCGAAGCCGGTGAATCCCAGTCCCAGCACGACGAACAGCAGCAGCCATTTGCGCTGGCGCGGGTCGGGGAACACCAGGAAATCGAACAGCAGAATGGCGCACCCGAATAAAGCCAGCATGATGGCCGGGATGAGCACGAAGTGATCGGTCGAGGTGTAGAACTGGCTCATTATTGTGCCCCCGCCGCCGTAGCCGCCGTGCTGGCCGGCCGCGCTGTACCCGCGTTAATGGCCGCGCCGCCCTGGTAATATCCGGGCCGTACGCGCTCTACGATTTGCGCTACCGGTTTTTCCAACAAATCGAAATAGGGCTTCGGATAGACTCCAATCCAAATCGCCCAGGCAATCAGCGGCAGAAACACGGCCATCTCGCGCAGGCTTAAATCAGGCAGATGCAGGTTGGCGGATTTGGTGATTTGCCCCAGCATAGTGCGCTGGTAGAGCCACAGCAGATACGCCGCGCCCAGGATGACGCCCGCTACCGCGAAAGCCGCCCACGCGCGATTGGCTTCGAAAGCTCCCTGCAGAATGGTGAACTCGCCGACGAATCCGTTGAGCAGCGGCAATCCGGCCGAGCTCAGCATCGCGATCGCAAAGACGATGGCATATTTTGGCATGACATGCGCCAGGCCGCCGTATTCCGCAATCTCGCGCGTGTGGCGGCGTTCGTACACCACGCCAATAATCAGGAAGAGCATGCCGGTCGAAATGCCGTGGTTGATCTGCTGGATGATGCTGCCGGCGATGCCATTGGGATTCATGGCGAAAATCCCCAGCGTGCAAAAGCCCAGATGGCTAACCGACGAATAGGCGATCAGCTTTTTCCAATCCTGCTGCATCAGGCTTACCAGGGCACCGTAAATAATTCCCACAATCGACAGCACAGCCAGAATCTGCACGATGGTCACGTTCACCGACGCCTTGGGAACCAGCGGCAGCGAGAACCGGATGAACCCGTACGTGCCCATTTTCAGCAGTACGCTGGCCAGGATTACCGAGCCCGCCGTGGGAGCTTCCACGTGCGCGTCCGGCAGCCAGGTGTGAAACGGGAACATCGGTACTTTAATGGCGAAGCCCAGGAAGAACGCCCAGAATACCCATTGCTGCAGACCCAGCGGCAAGTCGAGCTTCATCAACTCGGCGATTTCGAAAGTGTATGCTCCGAACTGGCGATGGTACTGGAAGTACAGCGTCAGAATGCCGAGCAGCATCAGCACCGAGCCGGCGAGTGTATACAGGAAAAATTTGATCGCGGCGTAGAGCTTCCGCGGGCCGCCCCACACGCCGATGATGAAGTACATCGGCACCAGCACCAGCTCCCAGAAAACGTAGAATAGGAAAAAATCGAGGGAGATGAATACGCCAATCATGCCCGTCTGCAACAGCAGGAACATGGCGTAGTATTCCTTCACCCGCTCGTCGATGGCGTTCCACGAGGAGAGAATCGCCAGAAATCCGACGACGGTCGTGAGCATCACCAACAGCAGGCTGATGCCATCGATGCCGATCAGGTATTTCACACCCAGCGCAGGGATCCAGTCGATGCGCTCGACCATTTGAAAGCCCGGAGCGTTCTTGTCGAAGCGCGCAGCCAGCGGAAGCGAAATCATGAAACCGGCGAAGCTCGACAGATTAGCCCAAACCTTGATGAGTGTTTTATTGGACGACGGAATCAGCAGCAGCACGGCCAGGCTGGCTAGCGGGGCGAACAAAACGATGCTCAGTAAATTCTGGTCCATATGTTCACCGCGCGATGTAATAACCCAGGAACGCGAGCGCCCCCACCACTACGAACAATGCGTAGGCCTGCACGCTGCCGGTTTGCACAACGCGCACAGGGTAGGAGGCGACTTTCACCAGCAGTGAAACCAGGCGCACCGTGCCATCGATGATCCACTTGTCCCACCACATCGAGACGGTCGACGAGAAACGCGTCAGCCAGCCGGCGCCATTCACGCCGCCATCCACCACGTTGCGGTCGAAAACGCCCAGCACTCTGCCGCCGCCTTTGGCTGCGCCGTTGACGAACAGGAAATCGTAGATTTCATCCACGTACCATTTGTTCAGAAACACGGTGTGCAGCGGCTTGAAGGATCGCTCGAGCGAATCCGCAATCTCGGGGCGTTGGTGATAGAAGCGCCGGGCAATGCCGATGCCTATCAGCGCAACGGCTACCGACACGCCCATCAGAATCCATTCCATGCTGGTGTCGTGGTGCGCGCCTTCGGCGGCGGCGTGAGCTTCGGCTGCGCCAGTCGCGAACACGGGCTCGAGCCAGGTTTCAAATGTCCGGAAAACTTCCGGCAGCGACCAAATCTTCGGCGTGCCCAGCCAGCCGACGACGATACTGCCCAGCGCCAGAATGGCCAGCGGCCCGGTCATGCTGGCCGGCGATTCGTGAATGTGTGAAGCCACTTCCGGCTTCACGCGCGATTTGCCGTAGAACGTCATGTTCATCAGCCGCCACATGTAGAACGCAGTCATGCCGGCCGTCGCCAGGCCCACGACATACAGCGCCGTCGACCCGCCGGGTGAACTATAGGTCTGCCAGAGGATTTCGTCCTTGGAGAAAAATCCCGCCAGGCCCGGAATACCGGCGATCGCCAGCGAGCCGATGAACATCGTCCAGTGTGTGATGGGAATCTTGTCTTTCAAGGCGCCCATGTAGCGCATGTCCTGCTCCCCGGACATCGCGTGAATTACCGAGCCTGAGCCGAGGAAGAGCAGCGCTTTGAAAAACGCGTGGGTGAAAAGATGGAACACCGCCACCCAATACGCGCCCACGCCCAGGGCCAGAAACATGTAGCCCAGTTGACTCACCGTCGAGTAAGCCAGCACGCGCTTGATATCGTTTTGAACCAAGCCGATCGAGGCCGCAAAGATCGCCGTGAATGCGCCCACCGCGGCCACGATATGCGATGTCTGCGGCGTTAATTGGAATAGCGCGTTCGACCGCGCCACCATGTACACGCCAGCGGTCACCATGGTCGCTGCGTGGATCAGCGCCGACACCGGCGTGGGGCCCTCCATGGCATCCGGCAGCCAAACGTACAACGGGAACTGCGCGGATTTTCCAGTCGCGCCGATGAACAGCAGCAGGGCCATGGTGCTGAGCACGCCAAAGCCGATGGTCTCCGGTTGGAAAGCTCCGCTGCGAAACGCCTGGTTGACGTTCACGAACCGCACCGTGCCGATTACGCTCAGCATGAGCAGCATCCCAAGGATGAACCCGGCATCGCCCACGCGATTCACGATGAAAGCTTTCTTGCCTGCGTCGCCCGCCGATTTTTTATGGAAATAAAAACCAATCAGCAGGTAGCTGCACAAACCCACGCCTTCCCAGCCGACGAACAGCAGCGCGTAATTATTCGCCAGCACCAGCATCAGCATGAAGAAGACGAACAGGTTCAAGTAGCCGAAGAAGCGGTAATAGCCGCCGTCGTGCGCCATGTAGCCGGTCGAGTAGACGTGGATCAGAAATCCAACGCCGGTGATCACCAGGATCATCACCGAACTCAGCGGATCCAGCAGAAATCCCCAATCGGCGCTGAACGTGGCCATGCGGCCATCCTGCATGTGGAAGGGCAGCCCGGCCAGCCAGGTGAATTGGATCACCTCGTGGATACGCTCGGTTTTCTGCGCCAGTTGATAGACCGCGCCCACGGAAAAAATAAAGGACAGCAGAATGAGGCCCGGGCAAATCAGGCTGATCAGCTTCTTCAGGCCGCCGCCGCCGTGCGAATGACCGTGGCCGTGGTCATGCGAGTGCCCATGATCGTCACCGTGCGAGTGCGAATGGCCGTGATCATGAGAATGCGAATGACCGTGATCGTCATGGGTATGTTCGAGTCCCGGCGCTTCCGCCACTTCGGATGCCGGCTGCGGATCGAGCTTGCTGCCCCACAGCAGCATGATGGCTGCGCCGGCCAGCGGGAACAGCGGGATCATCCAGATGGAATCGAGAAAGTTCATGCCGGTTGCATCACCACTTGAGTAAATTCACCTCGTCCGCCAGCACGGTTTCCTTGTTGCGGAACAGGGCAATCAGAATGCCCAGGCCCACCGCCGCTTCGGCCACGGCGTCGGTAATCACAAAGATGGCGAAAATCTGACCGTTCACCTGATGCAGATGCGCCGAAAAGGCAATGAGGTTGATGTTCACCGCATTCAGAATCAGCTCGATCGACATCAGAATCACGACGATGTTGCGGCGGGTGAGCACGCCTACGGTGCCGATCAACAGCAGCGCCGCGCTTAAAGCCAGGTAGTGGGCGGTGGTAATCGGTCCCATCGTCAAATCCTCTTCTTGGCCATGACTACTGATCCCACCACGGCCACCAGCAGCAGAATGGAAGCGATTTCAAAAGGCAGCAGGTATTGCGAAAACAGCACCGTCGCCACGGCTTCGGTATTGCCCTCAGTTGCGGGAGCGGCCGCGGGCACAGCCAACTGAAACGCGCCCGCGCCCTTTTTCATGAAATAGCTGATCTCGGCGCCTACCACCAAGACGCATGCCAGCGCGATCCATTTCTGTCCGTTGAACTGACGCTCTTTGGCCGCCTGATCCAGGTTCACCAGCATGATCACGAACAGGAACAGCACCATGATGCCGCCGATGTACAGCACAATCTGGACCGCGAACAGAAATTCCGCCTGCTGCATCAGGAACAGTCCGGCCACTCCCATCAGCGAAACGATCAGCCAGATGGCGCAATGTATGGCGCTGCGCCGCGTGATCGTCAGCAAGCCTCCGCCGAGCACCATGGCGGCAAAAATGTAGAAGAAGATCGCGTCCATGATCAGTTTCGGTACTGCGTGGGCTTCGGGCCCTCCTCCAGCATTTGCCGGTCCCAGATGGCGCCCTCGCGGGTGTAGCTGGCCATTTCGAAATCTTGCGTGAGTTCGAGCGCGTCCACCGGGCAGGCGTCTTCGCATAGCCCGCAGAACATGCAGCGCGAAGTGTCGTAGGTGAATTCCGTAAGTTCCTTGCGGCGGGTGGCCTCGTTGCGCTCGCTGCCGACGACGATCAGCGTTTCCGGGCACGCCAGCGCGCACAGATTGCAGGCGATGCAAAGAGTCTCGCCGTTATCGGGCTTGATATTCAGCCGCGGCGCGCCGCGATAGCGCTCGGCAACTTTCGGCCGCTCGGCAGGATACTGCTCGGTATAAATAAATTTCGGATTTTGATTGCGAAACGTCACCCAGAGACCTTGCAGCAGATCGACCAGGAAGACGGTTCTGAATAGCTTGCCCATAGATTGATTATCGATCCACTTCGCCCAGTACGATATCGAGAGTCCCGATGATCGCCACCACATCCGCCACCAGGCCGCCGCGCACCATGCGGTCCAGCGCCTGCAGGTTGACGAAAGAAGGCGGGCGAACGCGCACCCGGTAAGGCTGCGTCGAGTTGTCGCTAACGATGAAATAGCCCAGCTCGCCTTTGGGAGCTTCAATCGAAACGTAGGCCTCCCCGACTGGAGGTTTAACTACTTTTCCCACCTTGCCCATGATCGGGCCGGTAGGAATCTTATCCACCGCCTGGCGAATGATGCGGATCGATTGCCGCATTTCCTCCATGCGCACCATGTACCGGTCGTAGGTGTCGCCATTGGTGCGCGTGGGGATTTCGAAATCGTATTGCTCGTAGCCGGAATAAGGTTGGGCTTTGCGCAAATCCCATTTCACGCCGGCCGCCCGCAGCACCGGGCCGGTGACGCCGTATTCCTTGCACTCCTCCGCCGACAGCAGCCCCACGCCTTTCAGGCGGTTGACCCAGATGCGGTTGTTGGTGAGCAGTTCCTCGTACTCATCCACTTTGGGGATGAACATGTCGCAGAAGGTTTTCACCTCCTGCTCGAAGCCGTCGTACAACTCATACAGCAGCCCGCCGATGCGGAAGGCGTGCGTGGTGAGCCGCGCGCCACAATAATTTTCGAAAATCTTGAGCACTTCCTCGCGCTCGCGGAAGCAATAAAACACCGGCGTGATGGCGCCGATATCCAAAGCGTGCGTGCCCAGCCACAGCAGGTGGCTCGCAATACGGTTCAGCTCCGTGAGAATCACGCGAGCAACTTGCGCCCGCGGCGGCGCTTCGACGTTCAGCAGCTTTTCGACCGCCAGACAATAGCCGAGTCCATTCGAAACCGCGGCCACGTAATCCATGCGGTCGACATAAGGCGCGAACTGCTGGTAGGTGCGGTTTTCGCCGATCTTTTCCACGCCGCGATGCAGGTAGCCGATCACGCACTCGGTGCCGTTCACCTTTTCGCCATCGAGCTTGAGGATCACGCGCAACACGCCGTGCGTGGAGGGGTGCTGCGGCCCCATGTTGAGCACCAGTTCGGTGGAATCTAGAAAAGTGGTTTCCGCCATAGCCGGTTATTGCCCGCTCTCGATGCCCAAATTTTCCCTCACCCAGCGATCATCCTGTTTCAGAATGCCGTAATCCTTGCGCAGCGGAAATCCTTCCCATTCCTCTGGCATTAGAATGCGGCGCATATCGGGATGGCCTTCGAATTGAATGCCGAACATATCGAATACTTCACGCTCAAGCCAGTTGGCGCCGGCATGCACGCTCACGGCAGTGGCCGGTTTAGCGCCGTCGGCGATCATGGTCTTGACGCGCAGGCGCTCGTTGCGCGCGAAGCTATAAAGGAGATAGAACAGGTCAAAGCGCTCGGCCCGCTTGGGGTAATCGACGGCGGTGACATCCACCAGATAGTCGAAGTCGGCTTCCAGTTTGAGAAATTCGATCAGCGGGACGGCGGCATCCGCTTTGACCGCTACGAAATTCTGGCCGAGGTATGTGGAGCAGGCGCTGACCTGATCTCCGAAGCGCTCGCGAATCTGGTTGGGCAGATCGCCCTCCCACGCTGTAGCGGCCATTTCAGGCGGCGGTTTGGGAGGCGCATGCGCGGCTGCCGCAGGCTTGGGGGGAGCAGCCGGAGGCGTTCCCTGTCCTTCAGGCGCAGACGGAACCGGACCCTCGGGTTTTTGCTCGTCAGCCATGCTGAAATCAGGAAGATCACTACGATTAACACAGGGGCGGGGGAGAGTCAAATGATTCGAGAGAAAACCGCTTCCTGCGGTCGCAGCTCCGAATCGGAACCGATCGCATCGATGTTGAAGAGCCGCGACCGAAGGAAGCGGTCATTCTGCGTGAGACCCACTTTGCAATTCCTTGACTGGGGTGTAAACTGTTCTATCGGACAAACAAAAGTGTGAGATGCCGGAAGGCGTCGAGCGAAGTGTGAGGGTACGCGGACGGGCTCTGGGTTTGGCTGCAAGTTTCATAATGCGGTGTGGATTTATTCTTTGACCTGGGCTTTCAATACTCTATATAGCGGAGTCTGCCGCTCAATCCCCCAAGGCTCGCTCGGGCGCGTCCGCCAGAAGCACGGAATCATGACCGGCAACGCCGGTCGCGGGGCGTTAGATGGCAAATCCAACCGTTGAAACTCCTGCGGGGCCGCAAGGTCCGCAGAAACAATCCAAGCCTGGAATCGTCGACGCAGTCAAGCGCATTCTTACCGAGCCCGATGAGGCCGACGAAGCCAAAGTGATCGCCCGGCGCCGCCGCTTTGTGATGGCCGGTACGCTGGGATTCCTGGGCGTCAATTTCCTGATGTTCCTGCGGTTCTTCTTTCCGCGCGCGCTCTATGAGCCCAAGACCCGCTTCACCATCGGCTATCCCTCCGACTTCGGTCTGGGCGTCGACACCAAGTTTCAAAACGCCTATCGCATCTGGGTAGTGCGCAACACCGAAGGCATTTTTGTGATCTCGGCGATTTGCACTCACCTTGGCTGCACGCCCGATTGGAAATCCAGCGAAAACAAATTCAAGTGCCCCTGCCACGGCAGCGGGTACGATCCGGAAGGCATCAACTTCGAGGGGCCGGCCCCGCGCCCCATGGACCGCGCGCATGTCGACATCACGCCCGAAGGACAAATCGAAGTCGACCTGAGCCGGCTGTACCGCTGGCCAAAAGGCGAGCGCTCGCAGTTTGGCGACCCCGGGGCAATCGTCCGCGGATAGAGGAACTACCATGGCTGACGGAAACGGAACCAACGGAACCAACGGCGCAGGGCCTGGGAAGCCGAACGGCGGCAAGAGCGTAGTGACGGCGCTGGTCGAAGGCAGCAAAGTCGTACGCGACCGCGCCATCGAGGAAGTCAAAGCGCTCAAACAGCCCGAAAAGACGGATGTCTGGAAATCCGTTCTGCGCGTCAAGCACGATGAGACGCCGCGCAGCCGCGCGCTCGGCGTGCTGAGCAACGTCTTTCTGCACCTGCACCCCGCTAAAGTCAATCGCGACGCCGTCGCGTACAACTACACCTGGGGCATGGGCGGCATGACGTTCTACGTCTACATCACCCTAGTGTTCACCGGCACGCTGCTCATGTTTTACTACCATCCGTCGAAGGTGGTGGCCTTCCGCGACATTCTTTATCTGGAGCACGACGTCCCCTTCGGCAAGCTGCTACGCAACATGCATCGCTGGGGAGCGCACCTGATGGTGATCATGGTCTAGCTGCACATGTTCCGCGTGTTTCTCACCGGGTCGTACAAGAAGCCGCGCGAATTCAACTGGGTGGTGGGCGTGCTGCTGCTAGTGCTTACGCTGCTGCTGAGTTTCACCGGATATCTGCTTCCCGACGATCAGCTCGGCTTCTGGGCGGTCACGGTCGGCACCAACATGGCTCGCGCCACGCCGCTGCTGGGGCATGACGGACCCTTTGGCCCACAGTTGGGCATGACCCCGTTCAATGATGTGCGCTTCGGACTGCTGGGCGGCTCGATCGTCGACTCGAACGCGCTGCTGCGCGCCTATATCTGGCACTGCGTGGCGATTCCAATCATCGCTTCGGCTTTCATGGTGGTTCACTTCTGGCGTGTTCGTAAGGACGGCGGCATTTCCGGACCAGCGCCGATGATGCTGGAGTCGGAAATCAAGGAGCCGAAAAAGATTTGAGTGTGCGGCGGGCCTCAAGCCTGCCCCCGGAGATTCTATGGATCTGCATCAACTCTGGACCATCGTCAGCGTACCGGACAACGTTCCGATCGTGCTGCTCCTGTTCGTCGTGCCGTTCTACACCTGGTACGGATTGCGGCAGGCGTTTGCCAACGACCGGTTGATTACGCAGCTCGAAGCCGATCCCGTGATGGCCAAAACCCATCACCGCAAGATCCAGCCGTGGAAGCCTGGCTGGGCGAAGGAAGTGCACGTATGGCCCTTCCTGCTGCGCATCGAGTTTCTGGCGGCCATTATCGTGACCCTGATCCTGATGGTCTGGTCGATCACGCTCAACGCGCCGCTCGAAGAGCCGTCGAATCCGACGCTCACCATGAATCCATCGAAGGCGCCCTGGTACTTTCTGGGTCTGCAGGAAATGCTGGTGTACTTCGACCCGTGGATGGCCGGCGTGATTTTCCCGTCGCTGATCATCGTCGGGCTGATGGTGATTCCGTATATCGACGAAAATCCATTGGGCAATGGCTACTACACCTACAAGCAGCGCAAGAGCGCCATCCTGACGTTCATTTTCGGTTTCATCGTGCTGTGGGTTTCCATGATCGTCATTGGAACGCTGATTCGCGGGCCGGGCTGGATGTGGTTCTGGCCAGGCATGACGTGGGATCACAATCGCCTGGAGTACATGGTGAATCAGGACCTGCCCGATATTTTCGGGATCAAGGGGAGGCTAGCCAAGAACATTTTCGGCGCCCTCGTCATGGGCGGCTATGTGGTGGTGAGCGGCTGGATTCTGCATAAGGTCATCGCCGGAACGAAGCTGGTGGTCGCCGGCAAAGCGCTTATCAAAGAGAATGCCTTCCGCAAGAAGATTTACGCGCGCATGAGCCTGCTGCAATACGTGACCATGCAGGCCATGCTGATCCTGATGGTCATGCTGCCGATCAAGATCTTGATCCGACTGGCGTTCCGTATCAAATACGTGTGGGTCACACCCTGGTTCAACATATGAGCGATCTCGAAAAGGACCCGGTAGTAACTTCCAGTCTCAGCAAACAGCTGTTGATTTGGACGGCGCTGCTCATGCTGTCGCTGGTTTGGGGCCTGTGGGACGAGGTGTACGGCACCAGGCCCTGGAAGAGTTACCAGGCCCGCTTCGTCAAGGTCTATTCGCAATTCCTGGGCAAACAGCGGCCCAAGGAAGGCGATTTTGAGAAGCAGATCAAAGCTTCGGCGGAATACAAGAAGCTCGATCAGGCCATGCAGGATGCGGAAAAAGCAGTCAGCGCACAGGTCCGTGAGATCGATCGCAAAGTGAACGAAGAACTCGTGCCGCGCACGCTGGCGCTCAACGAGCCCTTCCAGGATCTGCGCAGCGAAATCGGCGCGCTCACGTATCAGATCGAAATCACGAAATCGGAGAGCAGCAAGAATTCCCTGCGCGCCGACATCGACAAGGTCAAGAAAAAAGTCAAGACGGCTAAGCTGCCCAATCCAGACGGCAGCACCGAGAAGAAGGATTTTACTTACGACCAAATGGACCGCCAGCTCCAGGACTGGAAAGCGGAGAAAGCGCGCCTGCTGCAGCAGCGCGTCGATCTGCTGAAGCCGGCGACAGAGCTGCGAGCCAAGCGCGATAAGTTTGTTTCCGACCAGATTGCCGACGTCAGCGCCGACACGCTGGCTGGCGTGCAGCGCGGCCTGGAGCGCTTTGATATCGCCATCCGCCAAATTCACGTGAAAGACATCGACCTGGTGGATCGCTGCGAATCCTGCCACCTGGGCACGCGCGAGCCAGTCACGCTTACCAAAGCCGCCATGGGCGGCGAGGCGGTTTTCACCAGCCATCCGGACAAAGAGCTGCTGAAAATTCACGACCCCGACAAGTTCGGCTGCACGCCCTGCCACGGCGGCAACGGCGTCGCCGTAGCCAGTACCGTCAAGGCGCATGGCCGGCACACCTATTGGCTGTGGCCGATGCACTATCCCGAGAATGTCCAGGCGGGCTGCCAGCAGTGCCATGTCAAGGAAATCGTCACCGAAATGGCGGACTCCCTTAACGCCGGGCGTGAAATCTTCCGCCTGCGCGGCTGCATGGGCTGCCATCGCTACGAAGGCTTCGACCATGAGCCGGAAGAGCTGACCAGCGTGAATCAGGAAATCCGCCAGATCTCCCAGCAAAAGGCCGAATGGGAGCGCGAGATCGGATTCACGACCAAGAAAGCCGACACCACTCGCGACAACAACGAAGCCCAGCGCCTCTACGCCCACGCCGACAATTTGAAGGTGCGCATCAGCGGTCTCGACGCCAAAACCGAGCAGCTCGACATGCGGGCCGCCAGCCTGATTCGCGAAGTGAAGAAAGTTGGCCCCAGTCTGAAAGAAGTGCGCATGAAGATGCGCAAGGAATGGATCCCGGTCTGGCTGCAAGACCCCAACAAATGGCGGCCGGGAACCAAGATGCCGACCTTCCGTCTGGATAATGAAGAGATCCAGGCGATTTCGGCGTTTATCTGGCAGTCGGGCGTTACCGGCATTGTGCCAACCCAGTCCAATGGCGATCCTACCCGCGGCCGCGAAGCTTTTGAAACGCGCGGCTGCATGGCCTGCCATTCGATGGGCGAGGGCAATGAGAAGCAGGGCGGCACGTTCGCCGCCAACCTCAGCCGCGTCGGCGAGAAGGACAATCACGATTACCTGGTGCGCTGGATTCACAATCCGCGCGAACGCACCGCTCCCTATTGTTCTTTCGAGAAGCGCGATCTGACCGCGGACGACTACAAGAAAAAGGGTCTGCCCTACGTCTTCGATCTGGATCACACCAAGTGTCCGAACGACGGGCACGAGCTGCAAGTCCAGCAGATGACGCCCATGCCCAGCTTGCGCCTGACCATCGAGGAAGCGCGCGATATCGCCGCCTATGTCGAGACGCGCAAGCATGTGGACTTCAACTATCCGGCCGCCGATTACATGGATGATCCCAAGCTGAAAGCGCGGGGCCAATTCCTGGTCCGCTATTACGGCTGCGCCGGCTGCCATGAAATTTCGGGCCTCGAAGAAGAGCAGCGCATCGGAACCGAGCTGACGAAAGAAGGCTCGAAGCCGCTTGAGCGCCTAGATTTTGCATTGCTGGGACACGAAGCGCAGGCTGAGAAGGCGCCATCGAAAGACGACACGCGCGGCTGGTACACCCACAAGGGCTTCTTCGAACACAAGCTGCAGGATCCGGCCATCTACGATAAGGGCAAGGAAAAGCCCAACAAGCTCGACCGCCTGAAGATGCCGAACTTCAACCTGACCAAGCCGGAGATCGATCAGGTAACCACGTTCCTGCTGGGGTCGGTCGATTCCACCATGCCCGAGCGCTACCACTACGAGCCGAGCGATGCCCGGCAAGACATCATCGACGGCTGGTGGGTAATCGCCAAATACAATTGCATGGGCTGCCACCAAGTGCACGTTGGCCAGTCGACCGTTTTCATGAAACTGGCGCGGTACCAGGATCCGGATTGGAAAGATCAAAAGCCGCCCAGCCTCATCGGCGAGGGTTCGCGCGTCGACCCAGCCTGGCTCATGCGGTTCCTGAACAATCCGGCGTTGAGCGAGACGGATACCAATCGCGACGGCGTGCGGCCGTATCTTAAAGCCCGCATGCCAACTTTTTCGTTCTCTGATGGAGAGATCAGGAAACTGGTGCGCTTCTTTGCGGCGCTCTCTTCGCAGGCTACGCCTTACATCGTTCCCAAGCTGGTTCCGATCAGCGATCAGGAACGCGTTATGGCGCGGCAGTTGTTTTCGAGCGAGGGCGCGCCGTGTCTCAAGTGCCATGCCACTGGCGACCCGAAACACGATCAGCGCGCCACGGCGCCCAATTTCCTGCTGGCTAAAGAGCGCCTGAAGCCAGGCTGGACCGAGCGCTGGATGCTCCATCCGGAAATGATGGCGCCGGGCACGGCCATGCCGTCGGGGTTGTTCCGACGGGATGGCGACCGCTGGGTGTTCGCCGGGCCGACGCCCGCAAGCTTCAACAATTACCCGAAAGATCATGCCGATCTGCTCGTCCGCTACATGTTCCAGTTCACTCCGGACGAGTTGAACCGGCTTCGTTCCAGCGCGGCCGCTGGCGCGGGTAGATAGGTAACGGTTTTTAGAAAAGGAGAGTTTGGTCTGAAATGAAACGAATCTTATTGAGTGTCGGAGTGGCTTCCGCGTTGATCCTCGCCGGCTGCGGCGGGGGTGGCGATACCAAGGAAGCCGAGAGCAAGAAAGCAGAAGACGCTAAGAGCGCGGCAGCGCCGGCCACAGCAGTGGACGATGCCAATGCCGCTACCCTCACGGGAAAAGTGAGCTTCGCCGGGGAAAAGCCGGCGATGAAGAATATCGATATGTCGGCCAACCCGGCCTGCGCGCGCGCCCATACCGGCGGCCCGCAGAAATCCGAGGAAGTGGTCGTCAACGACAACGGCACCGTGCGCTATGCCTTCGTTTGGGTGAAGGCCGGCGTGCCGGATCGCCAATGGCCGGCCGCGGCTGCGCCGGTTGAGCTGGATCAGGAAGGCTGCATCTATAAGCCCCACGTGATCGGCGTCATGACCAACCAGGACATCAAGATCGTCAACAGCGATCCTACCAATCACAACATCCACCCGCTGCCCAAGGCGAATCAGGAGTGGAACGAATCGCAGCCCCCCAAGGGCGATTCCAAATTGAAGCGCTTCGCCCGCGAGGAAATCATGATCCCCGTCAAGTGCAACGTGCATCCCTGGATGCGCTCGTACATCGGCGTGGTGGGACATCCGTTTTTCGCCGTAACCGGCGCCGACGGTTCGTTCAATATCAAGGGCCTGCCTCCAGGAAAATATACCCTGCAGGTTTGGCATGAGAAGCTCGGCACCAAAGATGTGGAAGTAGAAGTCGGCGCCAAGGAAAGCAAGACGGTTGATTTCGAACTCAAGAGCTAATGGCGTCTGGCTGCATCGCTACGCGGTGCTGCTGGCGTTTTGCACGCTACTTCTCGTGGTGGCCGGCGGGCTGGTCACCAGCAATGAAGCAGGTCTTTCCGTGCCCGATTGGCCGCTCTCCTATGGGAAGCTTATGCCTCCCATGGAGGGCGGCATTTTTTATGAACACGGCCATCGCATGGTGGCCACTACCGTCGGAATCCTCACCATTGGACTGGTCATATTCTTGTTTCGCTCCGAGCCGCGCCGCTGGCTGCGCAGGCTGGGCCTGATCGCGTTGGGCGCTGTCATTCTGCAAGGTGTGCTGGGCGGAATGACCGTAATTTTTATGCTGCCCAAACCCGTGAGCATCTCCCATGCGTGCCTGGCGCAGTTATTCTTCTCGACCACGGTGGCGATCGCGCTATTTACGTCGCCGGCTTGGAAGCGCGGCCCGCGGCCGGTTGACGATCCGAGTGAATCACCGCTGCGCTGGCTGGCTATTGCGGCGCCGGTATGCGTTCTAGGGCAGGTGGCCCTGGGCGCTGCGGCCCGCCATAAAGCCCTGGGCATCGTGCCTCACGTGGCAGGCGCGCTGCTGGCCACGGGTGTGATACTGTGGGTGACTCTACGGATTCTGATGCGCTACTCTGAACAGCCCGCGCTGCGCGCGAGCGCGTTGACTCTGCTGGGAGTCACGTTCGCGCAGGTTTTTCTGGGCATCGCCGCCTATATGAGCCGCCTTGCTACGGCGGATGCCGTCCAGCCCATGCCGGTGATGGTGCTTTTTACCGTGCTGCATGTCGCCGCCGGAGCGCTTACACTGGCAGCGAGCGTGGTGCTGGCGATTCAGGTGTTTCGCAATGTGCGCTGGCCCGCGGCAGGAATCGAGCCGGCTGGGTTCGCGGTGACGTCATGAAAGACTACATCGCTCTCACCAAGCCGCGCATCACCTGGCTGATCCTCATGAGCGCCGCGGTGGGCTATTTCTTCGGACTCAATGGGACAGCGTTCGGCCAGATCAATTGGTGGACGATGTTGCACACGCTGCTCGGAACCGGCTTGATCGCTTCCGGCACCGCCGCGCTCAATCAATGGTACGAGCGGGAAGCCGATCGCCACATGCGCCGTACTTCCGACCGGCCCATTCCCGCTGGACGTTTGACGCCGGGCCGCGCGCTGGCATTCGGCATCGGCCTTTCGGTCCTCGGATTCGTTGAGCTGGTATTTTTCGTGAATCTGCTTTCGGGTATGCTGGGCGCGGTCACGCTGGCGAGCTATCTGTTTCTCTATACGCCGCTCAAGCAGCGCTCCTGGCTTTCGACCACCGTCGGAGCTTTTCCCGGCGCCATGCCGCCCATGATCGGATTCGCCGCGGCCAGCGGACATCTGACCGCGGAAGCCTGGGTGCTGTTTGCCATTCTCTTTCTGTGGCAGTTCCCGCACTTCTACGCCATCGCCTGGATGTATCGCGAAGATTATGCCCGCGCCGGCATCCGCATGCTGCCCGTGGTCGAGCCCGATGGCCAGCGCACCGCGAATCAGATTGTGCTCTACGGAATGCTGCTGGTGCCGGTGAGCCTGATCCCCGGATTTCTCGGCATGTCCGGGAAGATTTACATCGTTGGCGCCTTTGCGCTCGGTCTGTGGTTCCTGTATTCCGGAGTACGCGTGGCGGTTGATCGAACCATCCTGCGCGCGCGCAGCGTGCTGATGGCGTCAGTCATCTATTTGCCGCTGCTTTACGGTCTGATGTTGTTGGACCGCCCGCTGCGGTGAAATTACTCGCCCTCTGCCTTCCGCTCTTGCTCCTGGCCGGTTGCGCCGGACCTGCGCCCCTGCCCGTTCTCGGCGCCGTTCCCGATTTTCATTTGACCGATCAAGCCGGCCAGCCGTTTGATCGCGGCGCTCTCAATGGGAAAATCTGGGTCGCCGATTTCATCTTCACTGCCTGCACCGGCCCGTGCCCGCGCATGAGCTCGTTGATGCGCCAGGTGCAATCGCTGTCCCCCGACGCTCGCCTGGTTTCATTCACGGTCGATCCGGATCGCGACACTCCCGCCGTGCTGGCAGCCTATTCCCAGCGCTTTCACGCCGAAGCCGGCCGCTGGGTTTTCCTCACCGGCGATCGCACGGCGCTCGACTCGCTCGCCCGCGACGCGTTCAAGCTGGGTAATGTGGACGGAACTCTGAATCACAGCACCCGCTTCGTACTGGTGGATCGCCAGGGGCGCATTCGCGGCTACTACGGAACCTCTGAGGAGTCGCCCGTGACGGCCGTTGCGCGGGATATTAAGCAGCTGGTGAAAGAAAAATCGTGATCTCGGTTCACGATCTTCCCACCGTCAATGCGACGCTGAATACCCTGACGACGCTGTTACTGGTGTGCGGCTATATCCTGATCCGGATGCACAAGCCGAACCTGCACCGGCGCTTCATGATCGCGGCGTTCGCCACCTCCACGGTTTTTCTGGTGTGCTACTTGATCTATCACGCGCAAGTCGGCTCCGTGCGTTATCCAGGCACCGGTACCATGCGCACAATTTACCTGACGATCTTGTTCACGCACACGGTGCTCGCCGCGTCGGTGCCCGTGCTGGCCATCGTGACGCTGCGCCGCGGACTGGCCGCCCGCTTCGACAGCCATCGCAAAATCGCCCGCATCACCCTGCCCATCTGGCTCTACGTGAGCGTGACCGGCGTAGTGGTGTACGTAATGCTGTACCGGATGTAAGTGGGGCAGGTCCCCGACCCGCCAATTCAAAGAGGCAGGTCGGTGACCATAGCTGTCCAAATTAGCCAGGATGGCGAGTGCGAGACATGCAAAAACCTGGGTAAACGGCGGCTAGATGCTGCCTGGGCAAAGCAGGTTGGCTGAGATGCTGTCCCATTTAAAGGGCGCTCCATTGCAGGGTGAGTT
>JACPNO010000027.1:13644-43990 GCA_016185465.1 Candidatus Solibacter usitatus | reverse complement strand
GGACGTGGTCAACGAATGCCAGTACGTGAAGGAGAACTTCCCCGGCCTCAAAGAGATTTTCTTTGACGACGATACGTTCAACTACCGCAAGCAGCGCACCATGGAGCTGTGTGCCGAACTCGGCAAGCTGAACATGACCTGGAGCAGCACGTCGCGCGTGACCACGGACCACGACACGCTGAAGGCGATGAAGGACGCCGGCTGCCGGCTGATGATCGTCGGCTATGAATCGGGCGACCAGCAGATTCTGAAAAACATCAAGAAGGGCGCCACCATCGATATGGCGGAGCGCTTCACGGCCAACTGCAAAAAGCTGGGAATCCTGATTCACGGCGATTTCATTATCGGCCTGCCGGGCGAAACCCGGCAGAGCATTCAGAAGACCATCGATTTCGCCAAACGGCTGGACACGGAAACCATACAGGTTTCGATCGCGCACCCTTACCCGGGAACCGAGTTCTTCGATTACGTGAAGAAGAACAATCTCATCACCATCGATTCGATGACCGACGAGACCGGGCACCAGCTTCCGAACATCACCTATCCGGGCCTGGACCGGGGCGAGCTGGTGGATGCAGTCGAGCGGTTCTACGGTGAATACTATTTCCGCCCGCGGGTGGTCTGGCGCGTGGTGCGCAAAGCGATTTTCAATTCCACCGAGCGTAAGCGCCTGACCAAGGAAGCGCGCGAGTATATGGCGCTTCGGGCTAAGCGCAAGCGATTTGTCAGCAGCGAACGCGCAGCCGCCAGCGGCGCCGAAGCAGGCGATTGAGCATTGCCCCCAGGACCGATGACTGAGGAGCAGCACAAAAAGACCCGTATCTTCACCGTGATCGTGGTTCTCAGCAATGTTCTGGGAAATTCATTCCTGAGCCGCGGCATGCGCGGTGTGGGCGAGCTGCTTTCGCTCTCTCCTCTTCCCTACATCCAGGCGCTGTTCAACCCATGGGTGGCGCTGGGCGCTTCACTGCTGGTGCTGTGGCTGCTTTCGCACATGGCGCTGTTGAGTTGGGCGGACCTTAGCTATGTGCTGCCCGTGACGGCGATCGGCTATGTACTGGTGGCGCTCACGGCCAGAGTTTTTCTCCACGAGCACGTTTCACCCTGGCGCTGGGCGGGGATTGGGCTGATTGTGGCCGGCGTGATGCTGGTGAGCCGCACGGCGGCCATCACTACCGCCAAACCGAGTGGAGACGCGGCATGACCAAATGGGGCCTGGTGGGGTTGATTGTGCTGGCTACCAGCGCGGGCGAAGTGCTGCAATCGATGGGCATGAAGCACAATGGCGAGATTCACGATTTTCGCCCGGGCGCGCTGCGCTCGCTGGCCGCCCGCCTGGTTCAGAACCGATACATCATTGCGTCGGTACTGGCGATGGCGGTATCGTTTTTTGCTTTCATGGCGCTGGTTTCGGTGGCGGAGTTGAGCTTCGCGGTTCCGGTAACGGCGTCGAGTATCATCCTCGAAACGGTGCTCGCCAAATACCTGCTAAAGGAGACCATTGGCTGGAAACGCGGCGCCGGCGCTCTGCTGGTGGCTTGCGGGGTCGCGCTCCTCTCCCTCTAAAGTGAATTATTTTGCCATCCCCGCGCTGCTGGCGGGGATCTATCAGCTGCTGGCTCTGGTGGCCGCGCTCCGGCGG
This sequence comes from Candidatus Solibacter usitatus, assembly GCA_016185465.1. Classification (GTDB taxonomy): domain Bacteria; phylum Acidobacteriota; class Terriglobia; order Bryobacterales; family Bryobacteraceae; genus JACPNO01. Next base: position 42,348 of record JACPNO010000027.1, on the reverse strand, counting down.
CTGCGGGAACGCGCGCCGGATTCCGGCTATTGCCCGCCGATTTCCATTCTCAAGCCCGTGCGCGGCGCAGAATCCGGATTCGCGGAGGCTATTCGCTCTCAAGCCGGGCAGGATTATCCGGATTTCGAAATGCTGTTTGGCAGCGGCGATCCGCGCGATCCGGCGATCGCTGAAGTGCGGCGGGTGGCGGCGGAGTTTCCCGCCGGACGCATCCGCGTGATCGAGGGTGGCGCGGATGTGGATGCCTGGCCCAATGCCAAAGTCGGTATGCTCGAGCGGCTGGCGCGCGAAGCCCGGCACGGGGTGCTGGTGGTGAGCGACAGCGATATCACGGTGGGCGCGGGATACTTGCGGCAAGTTGCCGCGCCTCTCGCCGACCCGGGGATCGGCATGGTGACGTGCCTCTACCGGGCCACGGTTGCGGCGGGCTCTGGCCTCGCCGCGCGTCTCGAAGCCATCGGCGTATCCGCTGACTTCACGCCCGGCATTCTGGTGGCGCGAACGCTAGGCGTCGCCGAATTCGCGCTGGGCTCGACCATGGTTTTTCGCGCCGTAGATTTAGAGCGGATCGGCGGATTCGCCGCCATCGGCGATTACCTGGCGGACGATTACCAGCTTGGGCGCCGCATTTCGGAATTGGGCGGCAAGGTGATGCTGGCGAGCGCGGTGGTGGAAACGCGCATGTCCGGGCAGGGCTGGGGCGAAGTGTGGCGGCATCAGCTGCGCTGGTCGCGAACCATCCGCGTTTCGCGCTCCGGCTATTACGGCTACGCGATCACCAATGCGACGGTGTGGTCGCTCGTGGCGCTGGCAGGCGGGGCGTGGCCGGCGGCGATTCTTGCCATGGCGGCGCGGATGGCCACCGGCTTGATCACCGGACTCGCCGTGTTAGGCGATCGCCAGTTGATCCGCTACTGGTTCCTGATTCCGGTGCGCGATTTGTGGGGCTTCGCGGTTTGGGCGGCGGCGCTGGCCGGCGATACAGTCGAGTGGCGCGGCCGGAAACTGCGGCTGCGCGAGGATGGGCGGATCAGCGGGGCGTGACCAGCATACATTCGCCGATTTCGCGCCGCGTTGTCTGTTATATTGTTTCCTGCCTAACCTGGTTCTGTGAGAAATCCCGATGAACCGACGTGACTTCTTTGGCATTGCCGCGGCGGGCTTGAGCGGCTGCGCGCCAAAGGCCAGAAAAGCCGCGGCTCTCCCAGTCTTACCGCGCTCCGGCGAGATTCCTCAGCTGATGCCGATCCGGGCGGAGGTCGATAGGATCTTTCGCGTTACCGTTTGCCTTCGCCCTTTCCGCGCGGCCGGGCCACGCCTGGATGTAGAGCGTGTCGGCGATAAGACCGTGGTACACAACTACGGTCACGGGGGCAGTGGCTGGTCGTTGTCGTGGGGATCGAGCAGTATTGCGGTTGCGAAAGCAATGGCGGCGGGAGAACGGGACGTGGCCGTGATTGGCTGCGGGGCATTGGGGTTGACCTCGGCGATTCTGCTGCAACGCGCAGGCGCCAAGGTGACGATCTATGCCAAGGAGCGCCCCCCGGATGTGCGATCCGCGCGCGCAACCGGAACCTGGTCGCCGGACTCACGAGTGGCGCTGACCAAATCGGTGTCATCGGATTTTCCAGCACTCTGGGAGAAGATGTGCCGCTACTCGTTTCACACCTATGAGAGCTACTTGGGAGTGGCGGGAAATCCTATCGAATGGACGGATCGGTACATGTTGTCGGACAGGGGTCCGGGCGAAGGCGCCGCGAACGAACCGGCCGGCGAGTCGCTGGACTTTGCGCAGTACGGGGACCGCGTGGCCGATTTGACGCCGGGAGTTCAGAGTCTGCCATCGGGCAGCCATCCTTTTCCCACCCGGTATGCCTGGCGCACTTCGAGCCTCACGTTCAATATCGCGGGCTACTCGAGACAGCTGGTGACCGATTTCCTGCTGGAGGGCGGCAAGATCGAAAGAGTGGAGTTCCATTCGCCGTCCGAGTTGAACCAGGTAGCTCAGAAGGTGGTGATCAACGCTTCGGGATACGGCGCGCGAGCGTTGTGGAAGGACGAATCGATTGTTCCGGTGCGAGGCCAGATTGCCTGGTTGATCCCGCAGCCAGAGGTGAATTACGGAGTGTTTTACAAGAACATCGGCGTCCTCGCGCGCCGGGACGGCATCGTCGTGCAGGACGTTGGGAAGGGCGAGATGGACGGCTACAACGATGCCAGTGAAGAGCCGAACCGGGCGGCGGCGGAATCCGCGGTGCAGGTGGTGGCTGAGCTGTATGGGCGGATGACCGGGGCGGGCCGGCGCTGATTTATTTTCCCTTGATCAACGGCTCGCTCATCTTGGACTGATAAGACCGCTCGTAATGAGCGGCGTCGCTGGTTACATCGGCTGAATACTTTGCCAAACTCTCCGAAGCTTGGATGAGCCGCTCTTCACACGACACCGCGGCCTGGACGCTAGCGTCGTCCAGCAACTGGGCGGTTTGGCTGCTGACCCCTCCGAGGCGCCGGAGCAAGGTGTTGTAAGCGGCAGCCACTTCTTTGTATCGGTCCCTACGCTGAGTGAAGACCGCGGTGCGTTGTTGGAGTTCAAACGCAGCGCGGGTGCGCTGGCGGGTAACGAGCTCGCGTTGTAACACCTGTACCTTGGCCGGATCCGGGACGGTCGCCTCACCGATTGTGGTCGCAGGTACCTTCTCCAATCTGGCGCCCACATCCTTGGCGATATGGTCATGGCCGCCGGGCGTAGCCAAAATTGCCTGGTCTTTCCTGGCAAATTCGGCGTCGATTTCTCCCAGCCGCTGTAGCAGCGCGCCGAGTTCCTTCTGCGTGGCGACGACCGCGGCGGTCTCGGTGCTGGCCAGCTTCGCCTGTCGCTCCGCGGCTGTTGGCCCGGCCGGCGGCGGCGGCGTGGGGCCCGTGTACTTTCGCAGCTCGGCTTCCTGTTCGGCTTTGCTCATCTTCTCGAAGCGCGCCTGATAGGCCGGGTCGCTCATCAGCCGCTGCATCATGGCCTGCATGCCGCCACCGGCTCCTGGGGGAGCGCCCGAGAGGCTCTGTTGATAGCTCCCGACTGCCTTGGCGGCGGCCTGCTTCATCTCTTCCTCGGACATCTTGCTCATTTTGTCGACTCCGCCCATCCGGTTAATGAGGGGACTGGCGTTGGCCTGCGCGACGGCGCGGCGCTGGACCGCCTCTGAGTCTTGCGCCCGGTTCGCCACGGCGGGCTGAATCACGGCGCGCGCGGCCGTCACTCGTTTGTTGAAAGGAGCGTACACCGAGTCGAGTTCGTTCGGTTGATCCTGCGCCTTGATATCGGCGCCGGGTGGGACCGAACCAAGGCTTCGGAGTCGATCGGGACTTAAGAATTTTTCGCGGCGAAAGACTTTTGTTTCCAAAAATTCATCGAACAGTAACTTGAAAAATTTCACGGAATCTTAACTTGACCGTCCTCTTACCCTCCCTTACCATTGAGCCTCGTTAGCAATTAAAAATCATCTGGAGGGCATTCATTCGTGAAGAAAATTGGCTGGTCTATTCCCCTAATTGCGTTCGCAGTTGGACTACTGACCGCAGCGCATTCTCAGGCGCAAATCACTTTATTAGCTGTTGGAAATCTCGACCAATCCCGCGCGGGTTCTTTCGCCGATCTTTCCGGCCTCACCTACAAACTTGAAAATGGCGCGCCTGCCAACCTGCTCGGTGGTTTAGGCTCGGGAATCGCTTATGCATCGGGGAACACTTTCCTTGCCCTCCCCGACCGCGGGCCCAACGCGCTGCCGTATGACGCGGCCATCGATGAAACGACCAGCTACATCAATCGATTCCACACCATCACGATGGACCTGGACAAAAACACCAGCGGCGCAGGTCTGCCGTTTACGCTGACGCCCCGGCTGCGCGCGACGACTTTGCTGTGGAGTTTCGCTCCGCTAGTCTACGGCACCGGCAATGGACTGGGCGTGGGATCCGGCGCCCCGCCGCTCAATCATTTTTTCCTCCATTTCTTTACCGGACGTTCCGACAATTTCGATCCCAACCAGAATTCCGGCAATCCCCACGACGCGCGCTTCGACACCGAAGGCATTCGGGTCTCGAACGATGGGTTGAGCGTCTTCATTACCGATGAATACGGTCCGTATATCTATCAGTTCAGCCGGATCACCGGCATGCGCGTCCGGACATATCCGCTGCCGGCGGATTTCTACGTACCGAACCTGAAGCCGGTCGGCAATGACGAAATCAGCGGCAATACCACCGGCCGAACCGCCAACAAAGGCATGGAGGGTCTGGCTATCACGCCCGATGGCCGCACGCTGGTCGGCATCATGCAGAATGCTTTGATTCAGGACGCCAGCGCCGGCGCGAGCAAGCTGCTGCGCATTGTCGCCATCGATATCGTGTCCGGCCACACTCGCCAGTATGCTTATCTGCTGACTACCGGCACGGGCGTGAGCGAAATCCTGGCGATCAACGGTCACGAGTTCTTAGTGGATGAACGCGACGGCAAGGGCCGCGGCGATGGCAGCAACGCCAAGATAAAGCAGCTCTTCAAGATCGACCTGGCGGGCGCCGTGGACATCGCCTCAATGGATGGACCCACTGCGGCGACCCATGCCGTCAGCAAGACTGCATTCCTGGATATCGTGAAGCTGCTCACAGACAACGGCTTCGCCACCAGCGAAATTCCCGCCAAGATCGAAGGCATCGCATTCGGCCCGGACGTCAAAGAGGGAAACACCACAATGCACACTCTCTGGATCGCCAACGACAACGATTTCCTGTCGACGGTTGCCGATACGAATGGAGTGCAGATCCAAAATTCCAACCAGTTTTACGTAGTCGGTTTCACCGACGGCGATTTGGCCGGGTCTAAATTCGTGCCGCAGCAGTTTCATCGCTTCTTCGACAAGTAAAGATTACCGTCAAGACGGGAGGTTACCTTCGGGCAGGTATAATCGCTGCGATGGGCGCCTCCCCTTCCCCCGTCTGCCCGGACGGACCACGCCGGTTTCTTGGCCTTCACGCCGTCAATGTTTTCGTGCGCGATCAGGATGAGAGCTTGCGATTCTACGTGGACCAGCTTGGCTTCGATGTGGCGTTTGACGCCCGGCTGCAGTCGGGAGACCGATGGGTCGCGGTATCGCCGCCGGACGGAACGGCGGTGCTCGCGCTGGTGGCGCCTGCGCCCGATTCAAGGGAATACCAGCTTATCGGCCGGTCCACGGGAATTGTTTTCGTGGCCGAGGATGTAATTGCCAAGTACGAAGAATGGCGCAAGCGCGGGGTTCGATTTTCGTTTACGCCTCGCCTGCGGCGCGTCCGCTATGGGCGGCAGACGCCGGCGCCGCGGATGCCTGAAGAGCAGCCTCCGGCATGGGGCGGCGTATTCACGCGGTTCAGGGATTTGGATGGAAACTCATTTGCCCTGGTGAGCTTCGACGAAGTGAATCGGGAAATCGAAGTACGCCGCCGGCAAATCGCTGAGAGGTTGGAATCGGAACGCCGCACGGCGCAGGAATTGGAAATCGCCAAGCAGGTGCAGGCCCGGCTGTTCCCGCAAAGACTCCCGCCGATCGAAAGCCTGGAATACGCGGGGACCTGCATCCAGGCCCGGCAAGTAGGCGGCGATTACCACGATTTTCTGGACCTGGGGCAAGGGCGCTTCGGGTTGGTGATCGCCGACATTTCAGGCAAGGGGATCGCGGCCGCATTGCTCATGGCCAACTTGCAGGCGAATCTTCGCAGCCAATGCGCGATCGCGCTCGATGAGCCCGAGCGGTTGTTGCGCTCGGTGAATCAGCTCTTCTATGAGAACACCGATGAGAGTTCCTACGCCACGCTTTTCTTCGCACAGTATGACGACAAGATGCGGCGGCTGCGCTACGCCAACTGCGGCCATCTGGCGGCGCTGCTGTTACGGCAGGACGGAAACGTTGACCGGCTCGATTCCACCGGCACCGTGTTGGGCATTTTTAAGAAATGGGAATGCGCGATCGCGGAGTGCCGGCTGTTCTCGGGAGACATGCTGGTGCTTTATACCGATGGCATCACGGAATCGTTCAACGATGCCGATGAGGAGTTCGGCGAGCAGCGGCTGATCCAAGCGCTGCAGAAGCATCGGGACCTGGCGCCACAGGCGTTGATTGCGTCGATTGTCGATGAGGTGCAGCGATTCAGTCCTCATGAACAGCATGACGACATTACGCTCATTGTGGCGAAGTGCCGGGGGGATGAGGAATACCAACAAACCCTCCAACTCGAAAGCGTCACGGATGGGGCGGATGAGTAGGATTTAGTTCATCGCTCTCGCTGTAGCCGCTTTTTAGCTCGATGTACTTGAGCATCTTCACGCTTCGATCTTGTCACAGGGCCCGAAGGTTCGCATCAGCGGACAAACCTAGAAGAAGCGCCAGAGTGAGTCCGCGGATTTCGCCATTTTGAAATCGCGGTACCAGCGCGTGATGAAGTAGAGAGGAACCAAGCCGGCGATCCAAATGATGTAGACAGCCAAGTAACCGGCGCCCTGGCGGAACCAGATGGCGCCAACGATGGCAAAAAGCCACAAGTGCGCCAGGTAGTAAGCCAGCGGGACTTGTCCAAAAACTTGCAAAAGCCGGCCCAGTTTCATTCGGCCGAGGCGCGTGCGCTCGATCAGATCGAGCAGCAGCAAATCTCCGCCCAGCATGAAAAGCGTGAAGACCAGCGCCGGCGGATATTTGATGAAGTTCAGAAACTCAATCCACGATCCGTCGCGCGGAGGGCGTATATTTCCGAAGCCGCCGTAGGCGCGCAGAGCAATGGCGGCGAGCACTGCGCCCAGCCCGATCCACCTGATGCTGCGAAAGGCGGCCGCCCGGTCGTGGACTATCCAGCGCCCGAACAAAACGCCCAACGCCGCTGTTCCGAACCAGGGGATGATGGGGTACTGCACCCACACGCCGTGGCTCCAGCGCGAAATCATCAGCAGCGTGCGGAGAAAACTGTACGGCGTGGCGACGTCCGGAGGGCCGGGCGTGGTGAGGGCTGAGCCCAACAGGGCGGCGGTCGCAAGAACCGCCCACACGGCCGAGCGAAAGCGGATGAAGGCCGCGCTCAGGATCATCGATCCCGCGAGGCCAATGAGCACGGTGAATACGAACCTTGGCTGAGTCATGCCGGGAATCAATTCTGCCGGGCCCGAAGCCATGTCGGGCGGCGCGGACATGATAGCGGTAAGCCACGCCGGTATCTCGATGAACATGCTGACCAAAATCAGCAGCAGGCTGCGAACCAGCAGGAAGCGCGCGATGCGTCCATCGCTCCAGCCCTGCTTTCGGCGGGCATCCGCCAGCAGGCTCGCGCCTACTCCCATCAGAAAAAAGAAGCCGGGCGCGCAGAAGTGGGTGACGAAACGGGTGAGAAAAGGCAGCGCGCTGGAATACTGCGTCCAGGCGCCGGCCCACATTTCGCTGGAATGAAAACGGCCGACCATCAGGCTCACATGATCGAGAGCCATGACGACCATGATGAGGCCGCGCAGCAAGTCGATGGACGGGAGCCGGTCCGGCTTCACGCTACTCACGGCTCGGCCTGCTGGGCGGCGTGGGCAGCTTGAGTCAGCGCGCGCAGGGTCTCGAGCGTGGTTTGCCATGCGCGCGTACCCACGATGGATTGCAGCCGATCCTGCGCGGCCTTCCACAGCGGCTTGGCGGCTTGCAGGCGCTCGCGGCCGGCGCGCGTCAGGCGATACCCGCGCTCCCGTTCATCCTTGCCCGGCGACGGTTCGATCCAACCGCGGCGCTTGAGCAATTTGAAATTGCGCGAGAGCGTGGTTTTATCCATGGCCAGCAATCGTCCCTGCACTGCCTGGCTGGCTCCGGGCATCCGATCGAGGACAGCGAGCAGGCCGAACTGAGCCGCCTCAATCCCGGCTTCGTGCAGGCGGTGGTCATAGAGCTGGGTAATCGCGCGGGCGGCCCGGCGCGTGGTGGCACAGGCACAAGGCAGGTCTGGCAGGATTTCAGGTTTGCGATTCTTGACGGCCATGCGCGAGCTCTTCTACGGCGTACTCGGGCGCGTCGCGGGCGGATTGCCCAGAAGCATGCCCAGCGGAGCCAGCGGGCTGAGCGGGATCAGGTCGAAATCCAACAGCTTGGCTTTGCCGAACGGCAGCTCGTCCAGCAGGGCGCGGGCTTCGGCGGCGTCCTTGCAATCCAGGATAAAAATTACGCCGCTGCGGTCCGAACGGGAATACCATTGCGTAATTTTCCCCTGCAAATAGAGGCGAACGGTGGCTCGGATTTCTTCGGGAAAGATCTTCATGAGATCTTCGCGCGCGACGCCCGGCGGCAACTTGCTGATGGCCATGACGCCGGTGACGGGAGAAGGCGGCGGGGGCGCCTGTGCGGGCAAGCTAACGGCGGCAGCCAGCCAAAGCGCGGGAACGATCCAAAAACATTTTAGTTGCATATGAAAAGGTAGTATATGCAACTAAAATGTCCGCGTCAAGCCTTCTGCAGCACACAGATCCAATCCTGAATGATGGGCGTATTGGGCATCTGCCATTCGCCGCTGGCATCCACCGCCACCGGGCCGGCGTCATGTTCCTGGCCGGTGGAGGGATTGCAGAACGTCGCGCGCCACTTCACGCCCGCCTCGAGTTGTTTGACGCGAACGGCATTGCCCGGGGCGGGTAGAAACACGATGCGCAGCTCACCGGGAATTCCGGCGCAGTATGCCTGCATGTAATTTTCCTTGGTCCAATGCGGCTCCACCCATTCGGGATGAGCTTCGAGCCGCCACCAGGGGAAGCGCATGAGCAGCGCTTTGGCGATCCCCAATTGTTGGGAGCCGGGAAGCTGATAGGCGACATCCCACGGCGTATCGCCCCAGGAGCGGCCGTGCGGAGAAGGCCCGTAGGGTTGCTCGGCGGAATTGAGCTGCCAGAGGCCATTAGCGCCGTAGGTATGCCCGCCGGCGCCGCTGAGAATGCACGCCCAAAACATGAAGCGCTGAATTTCCTGGCGGCTGGCCTCGAGGATTCCTTCATAGCAAACCTCGCCGTTGAGGACCGGCATTTTCGGCTCGCGAACGAGAGAGCCGGTGACGCGGTTCACGGTGTTGGGGATGCTGGCGCGATCGCTATGCCCGGTCTGCAGCATATCGAAATCGAGGACTGAGGGATCGTCGAGCGTGTCGCGGGAATTTTCCGAGTGGTGAATCGTAACCGGATGATGGAAGGCGTCTATCGTGCGCACGTACTTGCCGATTTCGGTCCAGCCGTGCTTTTGCATCGCGGCGTCGCGCGGCTTGTCAGTGGAAAGATAGTACGGCATGGTGCCTTCCCCAGCGAGGCACCAGATCACCGGGTAGGCGCCCCAGCGCGCGACTAAATAGCGCCAGTGCCGTTTCATGCGCTCGATGCCGAGCAGCGGCAGATGATAGCCCCAGCCGCCCACGATGCAGGGAACCAGGCCATGCTCGACCAGGGATTGCATGCGCAGATCGGCCATATCGAAATACGCCGGATTGATGCGGGCGTACTCGGGCTCCCAGGGATAACCGGCCTCGTTAGCGCCGCGCGGATCGAAGGCGGGCATATCGGGATAGAGGCCGGCGACGATTTGCACGACGGTGAAGCCCTTGCGGGCGCGGTCGGCGGCGAGCGTGCGGAAATCCGCGGGCCAGCGCAGGCGTTTGGAGAGAGCCATCCACCAGGTATCGCCGAGCCAGAAAAACGGCGTGCCGTCGGCGTGCTCGAAATGGCGGCGGTCGGGGGCGACGCGAATGGGACCATGGCGGTAGAGCGGATTTGAGCTGGAATCGGGCGCGACTTCGAGCTCGCCTTTGCGACCGTGCAAGTCGGCATTCGAAGCGTCGCTGCAGACCGTGCGATAGCGATAACGGCCGGTTGAGGACGGCGCATAGCGCACGGTCCAGACGTTTTCGCCGGCCCAGAATGCGGGCACGCGCTGCTCCTTGCCTTGAGCGTCCTGAAAGATCACGTCGAGTTCGATCTCACTGAACGGATCCCTATATTGTTTGCCGGACGCATAGGACCATTCGGTAGCGTAATGCTGAAGGGCATAGCGGCCATCGGCGCGGGCGGGAAGGCGCGCGGCAAGGGTACCCGCGGCGGCGCCGCAGAAAGAGCGTCTAGTTAGGAGAGGCATGCAGCTAATCATTCTTCCAGAAGTTAGGGCTTGGACGGTAGGGCTCTGGTAAAATTGGCTCCAGTGATACTGCGCCTTATCCTGCCGTTTGCGCTCGTCTGCCTGGCGGCCGCCGAGACCACGCCGGTCGAATTCTCCCGCGACGTTGAGCCGATATTCCGCACGCGCTGCCAGGGCTGTCACGGAGCCAAGCAGCAGATGAGCGGGTTGCGCCTGGATCGCGGCGAGGATGCCATGCGGGGCGGCTATTCGGGCGCGGTGATCGTGCCGCGAAAAAGCGCGGATAGCCGGCTGATCCAAATGGTTGCGGGCGCGGTGGAAGGGCGCATTATGCCGCCGGCCGGGGAAAAGCTGTCGGCCGCCGAGATTGGCGTTTTGCGGGCTTGGATCGATCAAGGGGCCGTTTGGCCCGCAGGAAGCACCGTGGCTGCGACCGTGGTTCGGCCGAAATCTTCGCACTGGTCGCTGCAGCCGATTCAGCGGCCGGCGATTCCGGCGGTGCGCACTGCGGCGTGGGTGCGCAATCCAATCGATGCTTTTATCTTGGAACGGCTGGAATCGGAGAAGATCGCTCCGGCGCCGGAGGCGGATAAGAACACGCTGCTTCGGCGGCTCAGTCTAGACCTTATAGGCCTGCCGCCAACGCCCGCGGAGGTGGCGGCTTTCCTCGCCGATAAAAGCTCCGATGCCTACGAGCGCGCGGTGGACCGGTTGATGGCCTCGCCGCATTACGGTGAAAAATGGGCGCGGCACTGGCTGGACCAGGCGCGCTACGCCGATAGCGACGGCTACGAAAAAGATTCCCGCCGCCCGCATGCCTGGCGCTACCGGCAGTGGGTGATCGACGCGTTCAACCGCGACATGCCGTTCGACCAGTTCACCGTTGAGCAAATAGCCGGCGATCTGCTGCCGGGTGCGACGATCGAACAACGCGTGGCCACGGGGTTCCACCGCAACACGCTTACGAATCGCGAAGGCGGCGTGAACATCAATCAATTTCGCTTCGAGCAGCTAGTCGACCGGGCGGCGGCGGTGGGCACGGTGTGGCTGGGGTTGACGGTTGGCTGCGCGCAATGCCACGACCACAAGTACGATCCGATCAGCCAGAAAGATTTTTACCAGCTGTTTGCCTTCTTCAACAATGCCGAAGAGGTGAACATCGAAGCACCGATGGCGGGCGAGCAGGGCCCGTACCTGCGGGCGCGCAACGATTACTATCGCGAGCGCCGCAAATTGCTGGACGAGTACAAAGTCACCGAGTTGCAGCCGGAGTGGGAGCGCAAGATGATCGCGGCCGCCGACACTCCCGGCAAATGGACCGATCTCGACGTGGCTTTCGACACGGTGCAGAAAATGGTGGACGGCGGCGAAAAGATTCTGCGCACGCCGCCGGCGCAACGCACGCGCCACCAGCAGGACGCCATCACCGATCACATGGTGCGCTGGTATTCGCAAGTATCCGGCGACGAGAAATTCAAAGAGCTGAAATTCAAAGAGCTGAGGAAAAAGCTGGCGGACCTGGAAGCGGCATTTCCGGATTTGAGCCAGGCGCAGACGCTCGCCGAAAGCCCGGAGCACCAGCCCACTTATTTGCGTGTGCGCGGCGATTGGCGGCAGAACGGGGTCGAAGTTCATCCGAACACGCCGGCCGTGCTGCCGGCGCTGACAGCTGCGGGCGAAGCTAACCGGCTGACGCTGGCGCGCTGGATCGTGGGACGCGACAATCCGCTGATGGCGCGCGTGGCGGTAAACCGCATGTGGCAGGAATTGTTTGGACAAGGCTTAGTTGCCACGTCGGAAGATTTTGGCACACAAGGCGCGCGACCGTCGCATCCTCAACTGCTCGATTGGCTGGCCGGTGACTTCATGGATGGCGGCTGGGGCATGAAGCGGATGGTGAAGCGCATGGTGATGTCGGCGGCGTACCGGCAATCGTCGGCGGCGCGGCATGAGCTGGACGCGCGCGACCCGAACAACACGCTGATCGCCCGGCAATCGGCATTTCGCCTGCCTGCCGAGTTGATTCGCGACTCCGTGCTGAGCGCGAGCGGCTTGCTGTATCCGGCTATCGGCGGAAAGAGCGTGCAGCCTCCCCTGCCGGAAGCCGTGGTAAAGCTGGCATTTGGCAACAATGACTGGGTCACGTGGAAGGAAACGACGGGCCCGGAACGCTACCGCCGGGGCATGTACATCACTTATCAGCGCACGATTCCGTATCCGGTGCTGGCGAATTTCGACGCTCCGGATGCAGGTGCGCCTTCGTGCCGCAGGCAGCGTTCCAATACGCCGCTGCAGGCTCTGAATCTGCTCAACGATCCGGTATTCGTTGAAGCCGCGCAGGCGCTGGCCGAGCGCACGCTGCGGGAAGCGCCGGCTGATTCGAAGGACCGCATCGCCTATGCGTTCGAATTGTGTCTGGCGCGCAAACCGGCCCCGGCCGAGACCGACCGGCTGCTGGGTTATTTCGAGCGGCAGAAATCGATTCTGGCGGCGGAGCCGGAATCCGCTACAAAGCTATATCCGGTGGAGCCTGAAAAAGTAACTCGCGTGGAAGCGGCGGCGTGGGTAGGCTTGAGCCGGGTGCTGCTAAATCTGGACGAGTTTTTGACGCGGGAATGACGTTATGACTTTGGCTGAATACGCAGGGATGCAAACGCGGCGCGATTTTTTCCGCAGCTGCGCGGGCGGTATCGGGACCATCGCGCTATCGCAGCTGATGGCAGCCGAATCCGCGCCGGCCGTGAATCCGCTGGCCGCCAAAGCGGCACACTTTCCCGGCAAAGCCAAGAACGTCATTTTCCTTTTCATGGCCGGCGCGCCCAGCCAGATGGATCTGTTCGATCCCAAGCCGGAGCTGATGAAGTGGAACGGCAAATCGCTGCCGCCATCGCGCACCAAGGATTTGAAGCTGGCTTTTATCAAGCCGACGGCCACGCTGATGGGCAGCCCGCGCATTTTCAAGCCATACGGCCAGAGCGGCATGGAGCTTTCAGATTACATACCGCACGTCGCGAGCTGCGCCGACGACATCTGCCTGGTGCGCTCGATGTACAGCGATGCGTTCAATCATCATCCCGGCGAATCGCTGCTCATGACGGGCTCACCGCTGTCCGGCCGGCCGACGATGGGCGCTTGGGCTTGTTACGGGCTGGGCAGCGAAGCGCAGAATCTTCCGGGTTTCGTGGTGCTCAGCTCCGGGACCGGCACCAGCGCGGGGTCGAATAACTGGTCCAGCGGTTTTCTGCCTTCGACGTATCAGGGCGTGCCTTTTCGCAGCTCGGGCGAGCCGATCCTCTACGTTGCCAATCCGGCGGGCGTGAGCGTGGAAACGCAGCGGGCATCGCTCGATGCGATGCGCGATTTGAACCAGCAGCATTATCAGCAGACCGGGAATCAGGAAATCACTTCGCGCATCGCGGCCTATGAGCTGGCGTTCCGCATGCAGGCGTCGTCGCCGGGGCTGATCGATTTTTCCAAGGAATCACCAGCCACGATCGAGATGTACGGGATCAATCGCGAGGCCTCGCGCGCCTACGGAACCAATTGTCTGCTGGCCCGAAGGATGGTCGAGCGCGGGGTGCGCTTTGTGATGCTGGCCCACTCGAGCTGGGACGATCACGAAAATCTGACCAAGCATCTCAAGACCAACTGCGATATCACCGACCAGCCGGCGGCGGCGCTAATCAAAGACCTGAAGCAGCGCGGGATGCTCGACAGCACGCTGGTGGTCTGGGGCGGCGAATTCGGACGCACGCCGATGACCCAGATGAACCGTCCCGATCAAGCCGACAACGCCGGGCGCGACCACCATCCCAACGGCTACAGCATGTGGCTGGCAGGCGGGGGGATCCGGGGCGGCCAAGTGATCGGCAAGACCGACGACTTAGGCCTGGAAGTCGCTGAAGAGAAAGTACATGTTCACGACTTGCAAGCCACCATTCTGCATGCCATGGGCCTGGACCATAAGCGCCTCACCTACCGCCACATGGGCCGGGACTTCCGGCTCACCGACGTAGAGGGAAACGTGGTCCGGAAAATGTTAGGGTAATTCCCGCTTGACGGCCCCAATTTCATTTGGATAGTCTGAGAGCAAGCTGTCGCCCACAACGGGGACGAGGGGACTTACGGGCATCGCAATGTACCACGACGTACATCCCTGCTAGTTCGCGAGTTTCGGAGGCTTTTTGATCATCCTGCTGGTAGGCTCGCCCGGATCGGGTAAAGGCACGCAAGCGCGATTTATTTCCGAGCGGCTGGCGATCCCCACGATTTCGACCGGCGACATGCTGCGCGCCGAGTGCGAGTCAGAAACGGTGCTGGGACTGGCGGCGCAATCCATTCTGGCTGCGGGCAGGCTGGTGGACGACGAGCTGGTGAACGCCATGGTGGTGAACCGGCTGAGCCGCCCCGACTGCGGCGATGGCTTCATCCTGGACGGCTATCCGCGCACGATTCCGCAAGCGTTTTTTCTGGACAGCTTCGTCGAAGAACGCGGCTTGCCGAGCCCGCGTGTCATCCACCTGGACGTCCCGATGCCGGTGCTGATTTCGCGCCTTTCCTCGCGATGGCATTGCTCGACGTGCCACCGGACGTACAATTTGCTGTACCAGCCGCCGGCGCGCAAGGGCCGGTGCGACGTCGATGACGCCATGCTGGTGCAGCGCAACGACGACACCGAGCAGGTGGTGCGCCAGCGTCTGGAAAGCTACCATTCGCTCGCCGGCCCGCTGCTGGATCATTACGCCGGAGACCGCTACCACCGCATCGACGGACAGTGCCCGCCGGAGGACATCTCGCGCCAGATTGAGGAAGCGCTACGTCCCGTCGCCGCCATCCCGCGGGGACGGTAATTCCCGAATATTGTTAGTATTAATATTTGGAATTGCCGCGCTAATAGGGAAAACTTCTAGGCAAAATGATGCGCTCCTGGGTTTTATGGATTGCGCTGCCGCTGGCAGCCTCCGCGGCCGACATTCCCGGCCGCTATATCGTCGAGCTTAGCGACCGCCCGGCGGCAGTCCGTCTGGCGGGGCGGCAGCGGCGCATGGTCAGAGATGACGAAATGGCAACGCATCGCGCCCAGGTGCGTTTTGCCCAGCAGACCATGCGTACCGCCGTGTCCGTGGAGGGCGGCGAGGTGCTGGGCTCGGTCGACACAGTGGCTAACGCTTTATTTGTGCGCATGTCGGCCCAAGCGGCGCAGCGGCTTGCCGGGCTTCCGGGCGTCCTCCGGGTGCGGCCGGAGCGTACTTTCAAGCTGCTGCTGGACCGCGCGGTGGTGGTGGACAAAGTCATTGACGCCTGGACGCTGGTAGGCGTCGACCATGCCGGGCTGGGCGCGAAGATCGGCATCATCGATACGGGAATCGACAATACACATCCCGGTTTCCACGATCCGTCTCTGCCCGTTCCGGCAGGCTTTCCAAAGGTCAACACAGCCGCCGATACGCCGTTCACGAATCACAAGGTCATCGTGGCGCGAAGCTACGCCAATTTATTCAGCTCCTTCGACCCCGACACGTCGGCGCGCGACCACTCGGGGCACGGCACGGCCGTGGCCATGACCGCGGCGGGAGTGCTGACGGCGGGTCCCAAGGCCACCATCAGGGGAGTGGCGCCCAAAGCGTACCTGGGGAGCTACAAAGTTTTTGGCACACCGGGCTTCAACGATGGCGCCGCCGAAAGCGCCATACTGTCGGCCATTGACGATGCCGTTGCCGACGGCATGGACGTCATCAACATGAGTCTGGGGGACAATCTTCCCAGCCTGCTCAGCAACGATTCGGAGGTCTTGGCTCTCGATAATGCCGCATCCATGGGCGTGATTGTGGTGGTAGCGGCCGGCAACTCCGGGCCGGACCTGCACACGGTGAGCACTCCGGCCACCAGCCTATCGGCGATCGCCGTGGGAGCGACCGTCAACGATCGCGCGTTCAGCGCCACAGCCACGGTGGGCGGAAGTCAGTTTCTCGCCACCCCAGGCTCCGGTCCTGCGCCGCCAGCGCCCATCACCGCGCCGGTGAAGGATGTAGCCTCGATTCAAAGTGACGGCTTGGCCTGCTCTCCGTTTTCCCCGGGCAGCCTGACAGGAAAAATTGCGCTGATACTGCGCGGCGTTTGTTTCTTTTCCCAAAAAATTGCCAATGTGGCAGCCGGCGGCGCGGTAGGCGCCCTGGTGTACACCAACGCCAACCAGCCCGACGCAATTGTCATGGAAGCAGCCCCAGCGACGCTGCCGGCCACCATGGTGAGTTACGCGGACGGCGTCCGGATCAAGCAGCTGGTGGCAGCCACTCCCGGAGTTGTAGGAACCCTGGATTTCGAACTGAAGGCGACGTTCGTGAATCCTCACCGGCTGGCGGATTTTTCCTCCAAGGGTCCCAACGTGGATGGCTCCATTAAGCCCGACCTGGTGGCGGTGGGAAAGGATATCTATTCGGCCGAACAGAGCTTCGACCCCAACGGAGATGTGTTCAACGCCAGTGGCTATGGATCGGTTGACGGAACCAGCTTCGCCTCGCCGATGGTGGCAGGCGGGGCGGCCGTTGTGAAAGCGGCGCGGCCGGGTCTTTTGGCCGCGCAGTACAGGTCGCTGCTGATCAATACGGCGGCGCCGGCGTTTTCGGTGCCGGGAGTTCCCGCCCGTATTCAGGAGGCAGGCGCCGGCCAGCTCGACCTGGCAGCTGCGTTGACGGCGACCTCGACTGCGGTCCCGGCCTCGCTCGCCTTCGGCATTGGCCCCGGTGACGTGGAGGTTACGCGCCACCTCACAATTTCCAATGTGGGTTCTACCACGGAGAACTTCGTACTGTCGATCGATCCGCACGAGGGCATTTCAGGATTCATCGCACCGGGAAGCCGCACGGCGGAAGCCATCGCACAGTCGCTGCCGACTCCCGGCCGCCGCCCGGTGCTTTCGCCTTCGAGCGGCGCCGTCACGCTGGCTCCAGGTGAATCAGCTCCGCTGACGGTGACTCTATCCGGGACCGGCCTGGGCCCGGGCGCCCATGAGGGATTCCTGCGCATTACCGGAACGAGTTCCGGCCTTGAAACCAGAGTTCCGTACTGGTATGGCGTGCCTTCCGGCACTCCGGTGAACATTACCGTGCTGGATAGTCTGGACGGCCGACTGGCCGGAACCTTCGTGCCGGAAGCCATCCTATTCCGGGTGACCGACGGCGCTGGAATCACGGCCCCCACCACGCCCCATGCCAAGGTGATCTCGGGTGGCGGGTCGGTAACGGGTGTGGTTTCCCTGAACCTGGTATACCCGGGCGTTTACGGCATTTCCGTGCGTCTAGGGACCACGCCCGGCGCCAACGTATTCCGGATTACCGCCGGCACCCAAACCCAGGACGTAACTCTCACTTCCCAGTAGTCCGGCTCGGCCTATAATAAGGCTGTGGGGCCGGGTATGCCCGTCCCGTTTTCGATGAGCGACATCAAGAAAAAATTGCAGGACGAAATTACCGCGCTTGAGTACGAGCTGCGTAACGAGCTTCCGAAAGAGATTCTCAAAGCCAGGGCGCATGGCGACTTGAAAGAGAACGCCGAGTATCATGCCGCCAAGGAACGCCAGGGTTTTGTCAATGCCCGCATGAATCAGCTCAAGCAGCGGCTGGCCGAGTGGTCGATGATCGACTTCTCGAAAATCCCCCGCGACAAAGTCGGGCTGGGGTCACGCGTGGTGCTGCTGGACGTGAAAAAGGAAGTCGAGATTACGTATAATCTGGTAACCAGCGAAGAGGCGGATGCCCCCAACGGACGCATTTCGACCAGTTCGCCCATTGGCCGCAGCTTGCTTGGCAAAGAAGTAGGCGACCAGGTGAAAGTGCAAATTCCCGGAGGCGTAAAGGAATTCGAAATTCTGAAGCTCTTGACCATGCACGAGCTGGCTGAATGACTATGACGTTTACCCGCGCCATTGGCATTGTCTGCGGGAAGATCATCGACGGCATCGTGGGCGCGCTGGCGCTCTCGCGAATCCATCCCAACGTCCTGACGTTTCTCGGACTGCTGATCAACACCTGGGCGGCCTTCCTGTTCGCTGCGGGCAGCTTTCGCTGGGCGGCCCTGGTGGTGATTGGCGCAGGCCTGTTCGACATGGTGGATGGGCGCGTGGCCCGCGAGACCAATCGGGTTACGCGGTTCGGCGGATTCTTTGATTCGGTATTGGACCGGTACTCCGATTTAGCGCTGTACATGGGATTGCTGGTGTATTACGCATCTATCAACCGGTTCTTTTACATCGTGCTCACGGCCATCGTGATGACCGGGTCGGTGATGGTGAGTTATACGCGCGCGCGGGCGGAATGCACCATTCCCAAATGCAAGGTCGGTTTCCTGGAGCGGCCGGAGCGCGTGGTTCTGATTATTATCGGCGCTCTGTTCGATCGCATGGCGCCGGTACTTTGGGTTATCGCGGTGCTATCCAACCTTACCGTGATTCATCGAATGATTTACACCTGGCAGGAAGCCAAGCGGTTGGAAGAGGCGCAATTGCGAGCCGTGCGCGAGCCCACCAGCATGAAAGCCGCGGGCTAGGATCATAGCGGCCAACCGAATCAGAGCCGCGACCAGAGGGAGCGGTTTTTACCTGTAACCTCTACCCTTCAAGAATCACGTGCGCCATCCCAAGTTCGGCGGTATGAGTAATCGAGAGAGACACCGCCTTGACTCCCAATGACGCCGCGACGCGGGCAGCTTCGCCATGTAGCTTGAGCGTGGGTTTTCCAGAGGGTAAGTTGGCGACTTCGAAATCCCGCCAGCGCACGCCGCGCTTCCAGCCGGTGCCGATCGCTTTCATGCCGGCCTCCTTGGCCGCAAACCGCCCCGCATAGCGCTCGAAGCGATTGGCTTTGCGCTCCACATAAGCAATTTCACCTGGAGTGTACACGCGGTCGAGAAAACGCTGGCCGTGCCTGTCGATCGCGCCGCGGATGCGATCCACCTCAGCAATATCGATGCCGGTGCCGAGAATCACTTCAACTCCGCGCCGGAGGTAGTTATGGTCAAGCGCCCGTGCTTGACCCCCTTAGTGGAAATCAATGCATCGGCGACCTTCTTGACGGTGGCCGCCTTACCGCGCACTACGAGCACTTCCAGGCAATTGTCATGATCCAGATGAACGTGCAGCGTGGACAGGATGGCGCGATGATAGTCGTGCTGCAAGCTGGTCAGCTTCTCGCTAAGCAGGCGGACATGGTGGTCGTAGACCAGGGTAACGGTACCGACCACGTTCGCTTCGGGCGACTCCCAGGCCTTCTCGACCAGCTCATCGCGGATGAGATCGCGAAAGGCCTCCGAGCGGTTGGTATAGCCCCGATTGCCGATGAGGTCATCGAACTTTTTCAGGAGATCCGAATCGATGGCTACGCCAATCCGGCTGAGCTCACTCATTTCGGTTCGATTATAGCGAAGCGAGTCCGCTGATTCACGCGCCGTTACTTGCCCTTGGCGGCTTGGGCCTGTTTCTTGCGATGCTCGGCCCAGCGCCGTCTTTGAGCGGCTGCGATGCGTTTACGAGCCGCGGCGCTCAAGCTTCGCTTCGGGGCTGGCGCGGCAATCGCCTTCTTGACGGCTGTAACCACTCCGCCGAGCTTCGCCCGGATGTCGCGAATCTTAGCTTCAATTTTCTGCTTTTCCAGCTCGTAACCTACCAGGGCCATGGCTAGCATGCTGGTATCTTGCGCGGCTTTACCTCTTGGCATGAAGACTCCCTCGCACACTATATCATAGGCATAACCTATACTTGTCAAGACTCCAAGTCATTTTTATGCGAATGATCGTTCAACGAGTAAGAGAAGCGCGCGTAGAGTCAGCAGGCCGAGTAACTGGAGCGATCGGTGAAGGCCTTGTAGTATTTCTGGCCATCGCAAAGTCCGATTCCAATAAAGATGCCGACTATCTGGTGGACCGGTTACTAGGCCTGCGCATCTTCCCGGATGACCAAGACAAGATGAACCGCAGCATTAAGGATGTGGGAGGTAGTTTGCTGATCGTGTCTAACTTTACTCTCTACGCCGATTGCCGCAAAGGCCGACGGCCAAGCTTTGACTTAGCCGCTGAACCCGACCAGGCTCAAACTCTGTACAGCTACTTTGTGGAGCGCGCCAGGGCCAGCACCGTGCCGGTTGCGACCGGCATCTTCCGGGCCTCTATGAATGTGCACTTGATCAACGACGGACCGGTAACGCTGTTGTGCGATTCTCCCGGCACCGGTTCGTTATACTAGTACGTTTCCATGTCCAAGCTAAAGAGCATCCGCTATCGCGACGCCGGAGTTGATATCGATGAGGCCGACCGCGCCGTCGACGCCATTAAAAAGATGGCGCGCAGCACCTTCTCCCCGCGTGTGCTCACCGATATCGGAACATTTGGGGCATGCTACTCGCTCAGCGGCTGGAAAAAGCCGGTCCTGATCAGCTCTGTCGACGGGGTCGGCACCAAGCTAAAAGTCGCCTTCATGAGCGGGCGCCACGACACAATAGGCGAGGACCTGGTGAATCATTGCGTCAACGACATTGCCGTGCAGGGAGCCGTGCCGTTGTACTTCATGGATTATTTTTCCGTGGGGAAACTGCAGGCATCGACCGCCGAGGCCGTGGTTTCGGGCATTGCCCGCGGATGCCGCGCCAATGGATGCGCGCTCATCGGCGGCGAAACCGCCGAGATGCCCGGCCTTTACGCCGCGGGGGAATATGATCTCGCGGGCATGATTGTGGGCGTGGCGGAGCGCAGCCGTCTGATTACCGGACGAAAGATACGCGCCGGAGACATGTTGCTGGGGCTCCCTTCGACTGGCCTGCACACCAACGGCTATTCGCTGGCACGCTATCTGTTATTCGACTTGGCGGGATACACGGTTGACTTTCATCTGCCGGAACTCGACATGACCGTCGGCGAGGCTTTACTGCAAGTGCATCGCAGTTACTTGAAGCCGCTGCGCGCGCTGGCTCAGGCCGGTATATTGAAAGGCGCGGCCCACATCACCGGCGGCGGCATCACGGATAACACGCCGCGAATATTGCCGGCGGGACTCGCTGTCACTATTGAAACTTCCGCGTGGCCGGTGCTGCCGGTGTTCGAACTGCTGCGGCGTATCGGAAATATTCCGCTGGACGATTGGCGCCGCACATTCAATCTGGGAATTGGAATGATCTTCGCGGTGGCTGCCAAGGATGCCGCGCGCGCCCAGCGCATTTTAAAAAAACACGGGGAAGTCGCCTACCCGGTGGGAACCGTGGTCAAGCACAAGCCAGGACAGCCGCTCGTGGAGTACCGTTGAAGCGCCTGGGCATTCTGCTTTCCGGCCGCGGCTCGAACTTCGAGGCCATCGCGGACCAGGTAGCCGCGGGGCGTCTGGACGCGACTATCGCGGTAGTGATCAGCAACCGCCCGGAAGCGCGTGGCCTCGATCTGGCCCGTGAGCGCGGGCTGATCGCCGTGCCGCTATCCGCCAAAGGCTTGGACCGGGAAGCTTACGATCGCCTGCTGGTTGAAGAGTTGCATAAGCATGCGGTCGACCTGGTATGCCTGGCTGGGTTCATGCGGCTGCTGAGCGCAAATTTTGTCCGTGCGTTTCCGCAGCGTATTCTCAACATCCATCCTTCGCTGCTGCCTTCGTTTCCAGGTTTGGATGCCCAGCAGCAGGCGCTGGAGCATGGCGTCAAGATTACTGGCTGCACGGTGCACCTGGTGGACGAATACCTCGATGCCGGGCCTATCATTCTGCAGGCAGCGGTGCCTGTCGAGGACGACGATACCGTGGAGTCGCTCTCCGCGCGCATCCTGGCGCAGGAGCATCGCATCTATAGCGAAGCCATCCGCATCATGCTGAGCGGCAGTTTTCGCATCGACGGACGAAGAGTGAAGTTGCGTTAGTGACTTACTAACTCACTTAGGGACGCGCTTCCAAGACCAGGTTAAATGGCGTCTGCGTGGCGCGGCGGAAGCGTGTGAATCCACCGCCGGTCACGACTTCGCGCAAACGCGCCTCCCCTGCCTGCGCTCCGAGCGCCAAGCCTACCTCTTGAGACAGAGAGGCGCCAGTGCAGACCATCGTCGATGCAGCGTAGAACAGGCGGCCCACGGGGTTAAGATTGTCTTCCACCTTGTCGCCGGCGAAGGGCTCGACAATCATCCAGGTGCCATCTTTGGCCAGTGACTGGCGGACGTGCACCGCCGCGCCCACCGGATCTCCCATGTCGTGCAGGCAATCGAAAAATGCCACTAAGTCATAGTCCTTGCCGGGAAACTCCTTGGCCTTTGCGACGTGAAATTTGGCGCGATCGGCCACGCCGGCGGCAGCCGCCCTCTGGTTGGCTTTCTCGATGGACGGGCCATGGTAGTCGAATCCGGCAAAGGTGGAATTCGGATACGCCTTGGCCAGCAGGATGGTGGATGCGCCGTGGCCGCAGCCTATGTCTGCAACGCGCGCGCCTTTTTTCAATTTAGCTTCGACGCCCTCAAGCGCGGGAATCCAGGAGCTGGTCAAGTTGGCGATGTAGTTGGGGCGAAAGAAACGCTCGGTGCCTTCGAACAGGCCAGGGTCATGCTCGTGCCAGCCCACGCCCTTGCCGGTGCGGAACGCTTCGGTTAATTTTGGCTCGTCTTTGAGAACCGAGGTGATGAGTTGAAATGCTCCCGGCAGATAGGCCGGGCTGTCGTCCACCGCTAGTGCAAACGCCTGCTCCTCGGGGAGCGTGTAGCGGCCGGTTGGGGCATCATAGGTCACATACCCGCCGGCGGCTTGGGCGGCCAGCCATTCACGCACATAGCGCTCGGCCGTGCCGGTCTTGCCGGCTAACTCCGCCGAAGTCATCGGGCCCGCGCCTGCCATGGCTTTGTAGAGCCCCAGCTTTTCACCGATAACTACCAAGGCCGCGCTGAGCGTCGCGCCTAAATCACCCACTGCCTTACCCAGGAACGCACCAAGCTTGTCTTGATCGATCGCCATCATTGACCTCCCGCGAACGAAGAATATTTTAACTTACTTCGAGCAGCGCCCAGCCGGGGAGGGTCGCGGGCTGATTGTTGAGAAACACAACGCGGCGGGTCTTTGGAAATGGCAGGCCGGAGGCGAGAGCTTTGTCATAGAGAGACAGTTTCTGCATGACTTGCCGGTACTCCGCGTTCGCCGTATCGAGCCAGGCGGACTTGCCCAGCAGTCCCCCGCCCCACCCGATCGACAGCAGACAAGCGCCGCTCGCTTGCGCGGCGGCCAGACGAGTCTCCAGTTCTTCAATCTGCGTGGCGAGAGCAGCGAGACCGGCCCAACCCGCATACTGTTTGTGCAGCGTGAGAAGCGCGGCCGCGTAGCGATTGGCAGCCTGGAAAATTTGCGCGCGATTCGACGGCTCACGCCAGCCCAGCGCTCGCCGGATTTCGGCTTGATCGAAGAACGCTTTCTCCTGCCACTGTCCCTCAAACGCCGAGCCTGGCGATGCCATTTCGACGAAGCCTGGAGTGCCTTCTTCCGGACGGCGGCCATCTACTGAGCCGCGCTGGCTCTTCCAGCCGAGCGCATACTCGCCCTTGCCGCGCGCCGTGAGTGTGGCTGTTCGCACCAGATAAACTTTGAACGCCGCTTGCGCTACCGGCGCTGAATCCGCCGCGGCCACGGTGCGCATGCGACTGGAGCCGCCCGCACCGATGACGTGATCTTCCAGCGCCTCAGCGGGACGGCGCGGCGGGCGGTCCTTCGGCAGTCTGCTCGCCAGGTCGCGCAGCGCTCCCTCGGTAAGGTGGGAGAAGATTACGCCGGTGCGCAGCGCGCCTTTGATCGCCGCCCCAGGCAAATACGGACCCGACGGCCCGGAGCTGAAAGTCGGAATCGCCAGACTCTCCGCCGATGCGCGGTCCCAATACGCCGCGGACGCCGGGTTCTCAAACGGAATGCGGCGGCCGGCGAAATTCTGAGCAAAGCCGCCCCAGGAAGCAAAATCCAACTTAGTGGCCTTCTTCAGTTGAGACAGATAGCCGTCGAGGCGCGGACCTTTGGAGAGCAGACGGAAAATACGGCGCTGGTCGAGCACGTTGACGTGATCTTTCCACACCATGTAATCGATGGCGGAGAGCCGGCCGCCGTCGCCCACCAGAACCGGAGTTAAGCAGGTAAGCCGGTATCTCATGATGCCGCCTGCCAGGGCACGGGGATGGCCAGCGCGAAGCCGGCGCGATAGACGGGATGCGGAAAATCATCGGGCGCGACATCGGGCGCGGCACCGGCGAGCGCGCCGGGCGCCAGCAGCACCGAGCCTTCTTCCACCATGCGCAGAAGTTTCTTGACGTCACCGGACCGCGCCGGGCTGTCCACGCGGCCGCCGCGCGTCAGCACGGAATAGTTGCCCCCGTTCCAATCGACAGCGTCTTGCGGCCCCGGCGTGAAAAGCGACAGGAGCCAGTGAGCGCTGCCGGTACTATGCTGCGGCGTTTCCGAAGGGATAGCGTCCGCCGGCGCATCTGGCAGAATCATTCCCGGCAAAGTTCCTTCCACGAATTCCGGCTCCGCGGCGCGGCCCCATCCACGCGACCGCTCTCCGCCGAAACCTGAATCCGCAAGCAGGCGCAGCGCGGCGCGAACCGGCATTGCCCAGCGCGCGCCCGATTCCTCATCAGCAAATCCGATTACCGCCCAGAGGCCTGCTCCGGCGGAAAATTCCAGACACGCTGTCGAATGCGGCTCGCATCTTCCCGTTAACCGGTCGACAGCCGCAGCCGGGCGAAGGGCGGGACGAAACGGCCCGGAGCGTCCCGCCGGGGTGAGGCACTCGCTGACACCATCGACACTCCAGCGGTCTTCCTCAAGCACATTGCCTGCCAGCAGCGGACCCACCAGGCCGAGGGGAATGAAGCGCGCGCTTTTCCAGCGAACCTTGGTGGAATCCGCGGGGGGCCAGACACTGCGCGGCGGCATGACGAAGCCAATCTCA
This sequence comes from Candidatus Solibacter usitatus, assembly GCA_016185465.1. Taxonomy (GTDB): domain Bacteria; phylum Acidobacteriota; class Terriglobia; order Bryobacterales; family Bryobacteraceae; genus JACPNO01. The sequence continues at coordinate 17,261 of JACPNO010000027.1, read as the reverse complement.
TCGATAAACGGAAAACAGGAGCTGAAACGCACGGCGGAACCGGCGGGATTGCGCGCGGTGGCGTCGAGCCAATCCTCCAGATGTCCCAGCAGGCGCATGGCGCCCGTCACAGCGGCATACAGCGAATCGCTGTGATAGGTAACGTCCACGAAATGTCGGTCCCCGGTATCCGGACCGATGCGCCACGGACCAGTCGGACGCAGCTTGACGACGAGGCCAGGTTGTTCGAGCGCCATCAGTCCTTCAAAAACGCCGCGCCGGATTCGTTGACCAACTTCTGGAGCGCGGCCACGTCGGCGGCGGCGATCAATTCTTTTTCGGCCGCGCCGGAAGCGTAGTACTCGCGGCTGCGCCACACGGCTTTGAGATTGGAGAAGCGGACGCGTCCGCTGCCGCGCGAACCGCCGCCACCCAGAGCATCGTCCTCAAGCAGGCGCAAGCCGCGCAGCAGAACACCGGCTAGCGGCGCATCCTCCTCGCACAGAATATCGAGCACCATTCTGACGCGGAAGCGCGCGCCGGCGGGAACGCGTTCCAGCGTTCGCGGATTGGCCTGCGAGGTGATGCGATCGACGGAATTTTCGCTCTTTACCTCGGTCAGCTCGTCATCCATGTTCTCGCGCATTTGCGGCGTGATGCTGTCGGCGTCGAGCGGAGCATCGTAGAGCGCGAGGCGTGCCGGAGTCGCGTGGTGGCTCTCAAGCGGCTCTCCCGCCGCACGCTCCATGCGGCCGGGGTTGCGGCCGAACAACAGGCAAATTTCGTCGTCGGGCCGGTCGCTTTGGTGGATGCGCACTTCCTGTCCCTTGCGGCGGGACAGATACACCAGCTCGGAGGGAGTGGCCATTCCGGAAAACTGTTCAAGCAGCGAGCGCAGCTTGCCGCGCAGCGAGCTGCCCGGAATGTAGGGACGGCCGAAAGCGTCCTTAATTACCGGATTGTCCGACCCGCCAATTTCGAGCGACCCCTTACCGGCGCCCACGTGCAGGCCCGTCTCGCAATGCAGCTCTCCCTCCAGCACCAGCTTGCCGATGAGTTTCAATTCCGTTTGAGTGGTGTGCGCGCTCATGCTTCCTCGTTACTCGTTGTAGGCGACGATCGCCTCGAAGAGATCTTTAAACCGCTCGTAGCCGCGGACATCGTTCTTGCGCGTCACCTGCAGCAGCAGCCGCTCCATCTGATCCAGGCTGCGCAGCGAATGACGCGCGATAGTGTACGCCAGGCGCGCGCGCAACATCACGAACTCATGCTGACGTTCATTCTCGGGGGCGCGGCAGGCGCGGCGCACGGCGTTATAAAGGCGGCGCAACTGGCTGCGCGTGCCGGAGTCCATGTCGCGCATGCGGCTGACGATGCCGTGGGCCTGGTTGTCCAGGTACAGGCTGTCGCCGATGAGCTTGTCGATGTCGATTTCAAGCGGGCCTTCCGGCCGGCCGCCGCGGCGATCATCGCCACGGTCGCCACGCCTGTCGTCACGGGGACCGCGATGCTCCGGACCTCTGCCCTCCGGACGTCCCTTATTGTCCGGACGTCCTTCGCGCGGCGGACGCGCTTCCCGGTTCTTGACTTCTGGTTCTGGTGCCATTTTGGTTTAAACCTCGGTTGCCAGTCTCGCCCACTCCAACGCCACCAATCCGGCGGGCCGGAGTTTCACGGGCTTACCCGCAGCTGCCTTCCTCCCCACGATCTCATTGACCAGATGAGCCCGCAACTTTTGCAGCTCGCGGTCTTTCGCGCCGCCCAAGGCGCGGTGGAAACGCCGGTGAAAACGGCCCAGCCGGCGCAGCATCGCGTCGGAATCGGCTGTGCCGCCGGCGGAAAATTCTTTTTGATAGAAGCCGCGCAGCTGCGCCAGAAATTGCCGCGATGACTGGAATTCCTCCAGCATCTTGGTCACCGTATCCTTGAGTTCCACGGCGCTTGCGAGCTGCTTCCATTCGAGCACGCGATCGAGAAGAAAGATGCAGTCTTTGTCGGCGGCTTTGGCCAGTTGCAGATTGCGGCCGGCCTCGCGGTACACCGGACCCAGAGCGTGATCGGGCGAAGGCGCCAGAGCCAGGGCCATGGAAATCGTCTTGGCCTCCGGTCCGGGATAGTCCTGCAGATTCTCCTCGGTGAAGCGGTGGAAAAGCCGCTGCAGCTCACTGGCAAACTGAATCAGAGCGTCCCAGGCGCCGTAGAGCGCGAAATCATCGCCACCCGAATAGAGAATCGTAACCTTGCGCCAGAACTCCGGCATGGAGCAGAGCACTTCGAGTTCGCCGGCGAAAAACTGCTTGTAGAGCACCGACAGGCGCACATGATCCTCGATGGTCTGCAGCCGGCGCAAGCGAACGGCAAGATGATCGACGTCGCCCCGCAGGACGCCCCACAATGGCCGGCCCTGCGCCCGGCTGGCGAGCGTCGCGATGGGGGCGGCGTGAGTGCCGTCGTCACTCAACGCCGCGTGGCGGGCGAGGGTAATTCCGTCGAGCGATAAGTTGGATGACAACGCCCAGGTGTGCTTTCCGGCACCCAGCGAAACCGCCGCCGGAGCGTCCGGCGACCAGCCCACACTCGATGCCTCGCGCATCTTGATTCCCAGCTCATCGCAGAAATAACGATCTGCCGCGGAACGTCCGTGCTCCGCTTTGGGCAGCAAGAAAGGAACGAACGCCTGAGCGCCGTCATGCTGCAATGGCGTGCTGCGCCAGGCGTGCAATTGTTCGGTCAGGCGCTTGCGGACCACGCTCCAATCGCCCAGGTTCTCGGTAATGCTCCAGAGGAGTTGGATGTGTCCGTTGCTCAGCGAGCTCGCGTGCCGCGCGGCAGTGGTGAGAAACTGTTCGGCCGCGGCGCGCTTGTCCTCCGGCAGAACGACTAGAAACTGCCCGCCGCCGCTCGATCCAAGCAGGACGCGAGCCAGGCCCAATTCGGCCAGAAGCGCGCGCGGCAACACTTCGCCCAGCAGCGCCAGCCACTGGGAACGGCCGGCGACCAGATCGGCGCCGGGCTCGGGAGCATCGCCGGAAACGTCGGCGCGCGACGCCAGAAACTCGTCGACACCGAGGAGCTTGCCCTGCAGAAGGATCTGTTCGGACATCTGATTCGACCCGCGGGAATGGCTTAGTCTATCACACCGCCAAGGGGAGTCGGTTACTAAGCCCGGACGGCGCCTCATGTTACACTGAGGAATATTTCCATCCGAGGTTCGAATGAAATCCTTCGTTCTCCTATTGTGTTTGCATGTCGTAGTCTTGGCCCAGGCGCCGGATCCCCAGGGCCAAAAGCCCGTTTCGCGCGGTAACGTCGCCAGCATCAACATCGATGGCGGCCAGATCGGGCCCCCGCGCGCCGACACTGTGATCGCCACCGTCAACGGCAAAAAACTGACCTATGGCGAGTTCCAAACACTGGTGCGAGCTCTTCCGCCCCAGATGCAACAGAACGCCATGCAGAACAAAAAAGCGTTCATCAACCAGTTCGCCCTCATGCGTAAGCTCGCCGATATCGCCGAAGAGAGCAAACTGGATCAGCTCAGCCCATACAAGGATTTGCTGGCTTTCAGCCGGATGCAAGTCATGGCTCAGGCGCAGATCAACGAAGCCCCCAAGAAGTTTCTCGTGCAACCGGACGAG
>JACPNO010000027.1:0-13613 GCA_016185465.1 Candidatus Solibacter usitatus | reverse complement strand
ACCGGACGAGCAGCAAAAATACTACGAGGCCAACAAAGATCGTTATAGCGCCGTCAAGGTCAAAGTCATTTATATTCCGTTCAGCGCCAATCCCGTCGCCGGCGCGGACGGCAACAAGCCTCTCACTGAGGCCGAAGCCAAGACCAAAGCCGAGGCCCTGCTGCAGGAGATTCGCGGAGGAGCGGACTTTGTAAAACTGGTGAAGGAACATTCGCGCGACACCGCCTCTGTGGCCAAGGACGGCGATATCGGAGTTCTTACGCCTGCCGACAACCTTCCCGAGCCGATTAAGACTGCCGTATTCAAATTGAAGCAAGGCGAAGTAAGCGACCCGGTGCGGCAGCCCAACGGCTACTACCTTTTCAAGGCCCAGGAAATCACCGCTAAATCCTTCGCTGAAGTTCGCGATCAGGTCTACGATGAGATCCAGAAGCAGCGCATGCAGGCCTGGATGGACGCTACTAATAAGAGCCTGGTCATCACTTACGACAACGAAGCTTTCTTTGCAGCCCCTGCGCCAGCGGCGGCGACTCCACCGGCGGCCGGTAAATAGCGATTCCGCCACCATTCAGCCTCCCCCGCGGCGCCCTGGCCATCCGTCCTGGCGCGCTTTTCACTTTGATATAGTAATGCGCAAAGGAAGGACGCACATGGAACAGGATCGCAGAAAATTCATTTCCAGCTCACTGGGCGCGGCGGCTTTTGCTGCGCCGCTTTTCATTCCGCGCTCGGCGTGGGGAGCCAATGACACGTTGAGCTACGGGCTGATTGGATCGGGCGGCCGCGGCCGGTACCTGAATAAGATGTTCCAGAAACTGGGCGCGCAGTGCGTGGCGTGCAGCGATGTCTATGAGCCCTATCTGCAAATGGCGTTGACCGATTCGGCTGGCGCCAAGAGTTATGCGGACTACCGCGAGCTGCTGCAGCAAGCCGGTCTCGATGCCGTCATTATCGCCACCCCGGATCATCAGCATTATCCCAACCTGACGGCCGCGCTCAATGCCAAGAAAGACGTGTATCTGGAAAAGCCCATGTCGCACTCGCTTGAAGAGAGCGCCAAAATGGTCGCGGCGGTGCGCAAGACCAAGCAGATTGTGCAGGTCGGCATGCAGCGCCGCAGCGCCGAGCCCATTCTCAAAGGGAAGCAGATTGTGGATAGCGGCGCGCTGGGCAAGATCACCATGGTCAAGCCGCAATGGAACTGGAACATCGCCAAGGAGCTGAATAACAATCCGCTCGAAGGCAAGCTGGACTGGCAGCGTTTTCTCGGCCCGGCCCGCGACCACGCGCTTCAGCCCATGCGTTTCCGGAGCTGGCGTTATTTCTGGGACTATTCCGGCGGCAACATGACCGATCAGGGCACCCATTTGATGGACGTCGTGCAGTGGTTTACCAACTCCGGGCCGCCGGTATCGGCGCTGTCTTACGGCCAGGTATCCAAGATGGCCGGCTCGGAAACGCCGGATGTCTTCTGCGCGGTGTTCGAGTACCCATCGTTCATGGCAACGTGGACGCTGAACTATTGCAACTCGTTCGACAACGGGTGGTCGATCCAATTTCAGGGCGACCTGGGAACGATGATCATCGATGAAGCCGGCTTCCGCTTCTGGAAAGAGCCCTGGAAAGACAATCGCGAGCCGGTGCAAACCCTGCAAGCCGCCGTTCCTATCGAGTCCCACATTCAGAACTTTCTGGATTGCGTGAAATCGCGCCAGGAGCCAAACGCCACGGTTGAGGTGGGGGCGAGCGCCGTCGCCGCGCCGCATTTGGCCAACGTGGCGTTTCACCAGGGCCGGCAAGTCAAGATGAGCGAAGTGGTGAAGGGCGGTTAGGCTGCTCTGCAACAATCGGGGCAGATGAACGTCGAAAGGACGATCGAGCACCTTTTGCAACTCCACGCGGCCTCCGAAGGGCGCGTGGACAAGGCAGAGCGTCAGATAGATGCGATACGTAAACTGTTGCGGGCCGGCATGAGGCTGGTTGTTGATATCGGCGAAGCGAGAAGACCGCCGAATTCAAGATCAACGCTTTGATAGATTCCGGGCAGCGAACAGATCAACGGCTGGCGGAGCTGGCCAAAGCTCAAGCCAACACGGAACGCAAGCTAGCCAGCTTCATCGACTCGCTCAAAAAGAATAGGACCAACGGCCACACCTGAGGCCTTGTCAGGCGGGTGGCGACGGAGCCGGCGTCGAAGCCAGATTGTCGAAGCTCTGCGGCGGATTGTAATAGATAATCCGGCTGCAACTTTCGCAATACATCACTTGCTCACCCCGCTTCAAATCCTGCGAGAACTGCGGACGCAGCGACATGTGGCAGGAAGAGCAGCGCCCACCCACCGCCTCCGCTACAGCGATTCCGCCGCGCCCCTTGCGAAGCCGATCGTAGTTGGCCAGCACCGCCGGTGTCACTTGGGCGGCAATCGATTTCCGTTGGGTCTGCAGCTCGGCAAGCTGCTTTAGATCCACATCGGTCCTCTGGCGAGCCTCCAGCTTCTCGGCCTCCACTTGCGCTTTTTCCTGCTTCAGCGCAATCTCGGCGGCCTTGACGTTCTTGTCCAGCGGCTCGGATTCCGACATCAGTTCCAGGATGCGATCCTCGGCCTGGCGGATCTCCTTTTCGCAGAATTCGATTTCGTGCTGAAAAGCACGATACTGGTCGTTGGTCTTGGCGCCCAGCATCTGGTCTTTCAACTTGGAAATCTTCTGCTCCTGCAATTGGATTTCACCCTCCAGGCGTTTGCGCTCCTTCTGGTTGGCAACCAGCGCCGCTCGATCCGCCTCCAGCTTGCGCTGGTGCGAGTCCAACTTGGTTTCGATTTCGGCAACGTGTCGGGGAAGCGCGGAAATCTCGCGATTCAACTCAGCGGCCCGGCTGTCCAAATCTTGCAACCGGATCACCCGCTCTATATCAGGAAGCATTCCTTAAGAAATCTTAGCACGCGCGAGGCCCAGACGACGCAGCACTGGCGGAAGAAGCGCGCGGCGCGCCGATTCGAGCTCCGGCAAACCGCTCAGCCGGCAGATCGCATAGAAAACGACCAGCCCCAGTGGGATCGTGACCGCGAGTTCGAGCAGGCGCATCCAGCGCGACACTCCGAGGTACACCTCTAATGCGCGGCCGGCGGAAAAACACGCAGCGCCCATCGCTACCGATGCCACCGAGATCTTCGCGAAACTCGCCATCAGCTGGCGTCCCTCAATGCCTCCTGTGCGCCGGCGAATGGCCTCTAACAGAGCCACCGCGCTGAATGAAGCGACCAGCGACGTGGATAGCGCAAGTCCAGCGTGACCAAGGCCGGCAAACCGGATCATGCTGGACGCGGCGGCGTAATTGACAGCGATCGAAGCCAGGCTCACCAGCATCGGCGTGCGCGCATCGTCCAGCGTATAAAGCGCCGGCGCGAGAATCTTCACCGCTGCATAACCGCAAAGGCCCACCGCGTAACAGGAAAGCGCCAGGGCGATTTGCTCCGTGTCGGAAGCGGTTAGCGCCCCGCCCTGGTACACCGCCGCGATCATGCTCTTTCCCAATACCGCCAGGCCTACCGAGGCGGGGACGGTCAACAACAAAACCATGCCTAGCGAGCGCGCCAGCGTATCGCGAAATTCGCCCATCTGTTGGGTGGCGGCGCTGCGGGAAATGGAAGGCAGCGTCGCCGAAGCGATGGCTACGCCAAACAATCCCAGCGGCAGCTGCATAAAGCGGAAGGCGTAACTCAGCCAGCTGACGGGTCCGTTAATCACCTGTCCGGCGGAGTCGGTAATCGTCGAGGCAAAGTTGGTGTTGACCATCACGTTGATCTGCACCGAGGCGCTGCCCACAATGGCCGGAACCATCAACCGCATAATGTTGCGCAGCCCTGGGTGGGAGAGATCCAAGCGCGGCCGATACCTGAATCCGGCGCGCAGCAGGCTCGGAATCTGCCAGCACAACTGCCAGGCGCCGCCGATGACCACGCCGTAAGCCATTCCTTCGATGCGCGTGACGCCCAGTACCGGCCCCAGCCACACCCCCAACACCAGACCGAAAATCACCGACCCGATGTTGAAAAAAGTGGACGCGAGCGCGGGCACGCCGAACTGATTGCACGCGTTCAACACTCCCATCGCCTGCGCCGCCAGAGCCACCAGCAGCAGAAAGGGAAACATGATGCGCGTCAACTTCACGGCCAACTCGAATTTTCCGGGGATGGCGGCGAATCCGGGCACCATCAACCGTACCAGCTCGGGGCTGAAAATCATTCCGGCAATGCAAAGCACGCCGACCACGATCACCACCGCAGTCGCCACCAGGTTGGATAATTCGGCAGCTTCGCGTTTTCCCTTGGTGGCAAGATATCGTGTGAAAACAGGAACGAAGGCGGAGGACAGCGCGCCTTCGGCGAATAAATCGCGGGTGAGATTGGGAATGCGAAAGCCCAGCAGGAACGCGTCGTACGTCCCGCTCGCGCCAAAAAGTCTGGCCATGACGATTTCGCGGATCAGTCCGGTGACGCGGCTCAGTAGTACCGAAACCGAAACCACCCCGGCAGAGCGAACCAGGCCTTCCTGCTTGGCATTGGCCGTTGCAAGCGGCGAGCCTTCCTGCGTCACGCTACTCCACCCGCCGCACTTCCACGTGCTTGTAGACTTCCTCGGTCTGCGCGCGCGACGCGAAATGCAGTCCGTGCAGCCGCGCCGAAGCCGTGCCGGCGGCTACGCCCCATCGAACCGCTTCGAAAAATGTGTGTTTGCGCTCCATCGCCCAGACAAACACCGCGGCCATGGCGTCTCCCGCGCCAATCGGACACACGGCGTCCACCCGCGGCGGCAAAAATTCCTCCAACACTTCGCCCGACGCACCGACTGCGCCACGGCTGCCCAGCGAAAGAATCACCGATTCGGCGCCCATGCCTTGTATCGTCGCCGCCGCTTCCAGAAACTGGGCCCGCGTGAGCAGCGTCCGGTTCAGCAGCCGCTCCGCCTCCGACTGGTTGGGCGTCACCACCGTCGGACCTTCTTCAATGCCGTGCCGCAGCGCTTCGCCGTCCGCATCCAGCAAGGTTTTCACGCCGCGTTGCCGCGCGGCCTTTACCAGTTGCGCATAGAAATGGGAAGGAACGCCGGGCGGCAGGCTGCCGCAAATCATCAGCCAGCTCGCCGTGTCCAATTTGCCGGTAACCGCTTTCTCGATGCGCGCCAGTTCCGCCTTCTCGATCGTGGGACCCATCTCGTTCAACTTCGCGGTGAGTCCTTGCTTGTCGGTGATGGCCAGATTGGTGCGCAGCGGCTTACGGATGGGAACCAGCTCGAACGGGAAGCCGTAATTGCGCAAAAATTCCTCGAAGCGCGCGCCGGATTTCCCGCCCGCAGGCGCGATCGCCATGGTCTCGCCGCCGAACGAGTGGATCACGCAAGAAGCGTTAATGCCGCGTCCGCCAGCCGAATCGTGCATCGACGTGATGTAGGCGCGGTCCTCAAAAGCAAGCCGATCGACAGTGATGGTTCGATCGATTGCAGGATTTAGGGTGAGCGTGAGAATCAACGCTTCCATTCTAGCCGAGTGCCGCGGAATGTTACCCTGAAAATTGCCCGACAACTCCGGCCTGAAATCCTACTTAGCGCTAGTGTTCGTCTGCTTCTTCTGGGGCACGACGTACCTGGGCATCCGCATCGGCTTGGAGTCCTTCCCGCCGCTCATGCTTATCTCGGCGCGTTTTCTCATTTCAGGATCGATTATGGTGGCGTTCGGTCTGGCGCGCGGCACGCAATTTCCCAGGGGCCGGGAGCTGCGAGCCTCGGCATTGAGCGGGCTGCTGATACTTGGCCTGGGCAACGGCTGCCTGGTTTTTGCCGAAACGCTGATCCCGAGCGGCCTGGCCAGCCTGATGATTACGCTCTCGCCATTCTGGTTGGTGGGTTTGGAAGCGCTGCTGCCCGGCGGCGTGCGCCTGCATGCGCCCACCATCTTCGGGATGCTGATCGGCTGCGTCGGCACGGCGCTGCTGGTCTCGCCCGGACTCGGCTCGAACAGCCTGAATCGCAACGTTCTCTATGGCTTTTTGATCCTGCAACTCGGCATGGCCAGCTGGTCGTTCGGCTCGATCTACCTGCGGCGCCGGCATATCAGATCGCATCCCATCGTGGTAGGAGCCGTGCAACAACTGGTCACCGGCCTGGCCGTGCTGCCGCTGGCGCTGTTGTTTGACACGCGTCCGGCGGTCTGGAATTTTCGCGGAATCGCGGCACTCCTTTATCTGGTCACGTTCGGTTCGATCGTCGGCTACAGCGCCTACACCTATGCGCTCGACCGGCTGCCGGTCGCGGTACTGTCGATCTATCCGTATGTCAACTCCGTGGTGGCCGTAGTGCTGGGCTGGTTATTCTACCGGGAGCCGTTCGGCGCGAGAGAAAGCATTGCCATGGCGATTATTTTCTTCGGCGTGGCTCTCGTCAAGTGGCATAGCCGGAAAGCCAGCGTCCCTGTGATGGAGGTCGAAGCCTAGGAAGCTATAATTGAGAATCCGCAAATGGACGGCAACTGGTTTCCTCTCTGGCTCAGCCTGCGCGTAGCGGCGATCGCAACATTGATTTCCCTGGTCATCGGGCTGTGGTTGGCTGACCTGTTGACGCACTGCCAGTTTCGCGGCAAGCAGTGGGTGGAAGCTGCCGTGGGATTGCCGCTGGTGCTGCCGCCCACCGTGATTGGATACTACCTGCTGGTCTTGCTGGGGCGTTCCAGCCCGTTGGGACAGTTGTACCAATGGGCCTTCGGATCTCCGCTGATTTTCACGTGGCAGGCGGCCGTGGTCGCTTCGACGCTCTCGGCAATTCCATTGCTGGTGAAATCCACGCTCACCGTTTTTCAACGCCTGGAATTGAGCCATGGGCGGGCAGCGCGCAGCCTGGGGGCCGCGGGCTGGCGTGTGTTCTGGCGGATCACGCTGCCGCTCGCCCATCGTGAAGTCACCGCAGCCGGCCTGCTTGCTTTCGCGCGCGCATTGGGCGAATTTGGCGTGACGCTCATGATCGCCGGCAGCATTCCCGGACAAACGCAGACCGCCGCCGTGGCAATCTACGGTGCGGACACGATGTATGCCCGCTTGTTGGTGCTGGCGCTGTCCGCAATCGTGCTCAGCCTCTTTCTCGCCGCTCACAAATTAGAACACCCGCGGGTACGCGGATGATTCAGGCGAAGCTCAGCAAACGCTTCGCCGGATTTTCACTCGACGTCGAATTCGAGTCCTCCGCCGGCATCACGGTTCTTTTCGGGCCCGATGGCGCCGGCAAGACTCTAGTGCTGGATGCTATCGCCGGCTTCGCGCAACCGGACGCCGGCCGCATCTTGCTCGATGATGTCATCCTGTTCGACGCCGCCGCTCGTGTAAACATCCCGCCGCAGCGCCGCAATTGCAGCTATCTTTTTCGCAACCACTCGTTGTTTCCGCACCTGACACTGCGCGAAAACCTGATGTTCGCCGCCGTGCGCCGGCCGCGCCTGGAACGGCACCGGCGGGTCAATGAAATTCTGGAGCGCTTCGAGCTCACCGGTGTCTCGGGCGAGCGCGCGCACCAAATCTCGGCGTCGCAAAGGCTGCGCGGCTCACTCGCCAGGGTCATCATCGGCGGACCGCGCCTGTTGCTGCTCGATCAGCCATGGAGCGGTCTGGACGCGACCCTGCGCCGCGAACTGCATTCCCTGCTGCGCCAGATCCACACGGAGTTCAAAATCGCCATGCTGCTGGCAACCGGCGATCTGGAAGAGTGTTTTGAACTCGCCGATGAAATGCTGCTGCTGCGCGAAGGGCGCCTGCTCCAGGCCGGTGAGCCCCGTAAGATTCTCGATCAGCCCGCCAGCCTGGATGCCGCGCGCATGCTCGGTATTCCAAATCTGCTCGAAGCGGAGGTGATCGCCCTCGACCCCGGCCGCAACAGCAGCCGCCTGCGCTGGCAGGATCAGGAGTTGAGCGGGACTTACTTTCCGGGTCGCATGCTCGGCGATCGTGTTTGGCTTTGCATGCGCGCCGAAGAGCTGCGCGTCTCGGTCCACAACGGGTCCAAGCCCGGCATCAATCAGGTGCGCGCCAAGCTGTTGCGCGTGTCGGAGAAGCCGCAATCGCTGCGTCTGGAATTTTCCGGCGGCATCTTTGCCGAGGTTGCGCCCGAAACTCTGGCCAGCCGCGCGAGCGAGAAGGAATGGCTGATCGAATTTCCTCCCCAAGCCCTGCGCATCTTGTGAATGCTGCGATATTACATCACTGACCGGAAGGCGTTGGGCGGCATCGAGCCCCTTCTCGCGACTATCGAGCGAGCACTTGCCCAGGGCATCGAACGCATCCAGATCCGTGAAAAAGATCTGACCGCGCGTCATCTCGCGGAGCTGGTTCGGCGAGTGCTGGAACTTCCGAACCCGGGCGGCACGCAGATTCTTGTGAACGATCGCGTGGATGTGGCCGTCGGAATGGGCGCGCACGGAGCGCATTTGCCTGCAGGCTCGATTGCGCCTTCGGCCTGGCGGCGCATCACGCCTGCAGGATTTCTCATCGCCGTTTCCTGCCACTCGGTCGACGACGTCCGGCGCGCCGAGCAGGAAGGCGCCGATTTCGCGGTCTTCGGCCCTGTCTTTTACACGCTGTCGAAAGCCGCGTACGGCGCGCCGCTGGGAATCGAAAAATTGCGCGCGGCCGCGCACGCGGTGCGCATGCCGGTGCTGGCGCTGGGCGGCGTCACCGGGGACAATGCCGGGCAATGCGTCGCGGCGGGCGCAGCCGGCATCGCGGGCATTGCGATGTTTCAGCAGCCCGCTACTTCTTAGGCGCTTCCGGCTTAGGCGCTTCCGCCTCCCATCCCGTGACAATCTCAAGATTCGGCAGCGCGGCCTTCAGTTTCTTCACGCCGGCTTCGGTGACTTTGGTCTGCCACAAATAGAGATGCCGCAGATTGGTGAGGCCCTTCAGCGAATCCAGTCCCACGTCGGTCACCGCCGTGCCGTAGAGATTGAGGTACGCCAGGCTCTTCAAATCCTTCAGGCTGGCAAGCCCTTTGTCGGTGATCTTGGTTTCTTCCAGGTGCAATTCCGTGAGCTGGGTCAAGCTTTTGATGGCCGGCAATCCGGCGTCGGTCACTGAGGTCTTGCCCAGATTCAGATGCACAATGTTGGGGACCTCGCGCAGCGGCGCCAGGGCGGCATCGGTGACTGACGCGCCTTCCAGCTTGAAATTGACTTCCAGATGGTCGTCGTTCTGCGCGATTTTCAGAACCCGGCCGCCTGCCTTCTCGATCTGGGCGATGCCTTTGGTCCCGGCTTCCGAAGCCGCCGGCTTGGCCTGCGCGGCTTGAACGAAGGAAGCCAATGTGGGGAAAAATGCTCTCTTCATCGGCGGACTCCGTCAGGAATGTTTACCAGAAAATCAATGTGATTATACCGCTTGCAGGGAGGTAGTGGCAGCCAAAGCGGAGGAAATGGCGGCAGGAGAACCCATCTGCGCACGATGAGCCTCCTGACGCGCCTGGAGTTGCGATACTACTGTTTGTGGTTGGAATAGCGGTTCAGGTCCGCCGCCAGCTGCACGCCGCCGGCAGTGGCCTTGGTTGCGCCTCTCAGGATTTGGCGGTTCGACAGCTTGCCGCCGTACAATTCGGCGTTAGCGTCGTGGTCCGGCCGCAGCGTTGCGCCGTCCAGCGCGATCCCGGCAAATACGCCGCGCGCGCGGGAGTAGGTCAGAATCTCGGCGTGCATCTTGGCATCGGTATTGGCTGAGGCGGTGCGGCCCACCGGTCCGGCTGCCACCGACGCATCTCCGCCCAGGGTGAACTTGCTCTCCAGCAGCTTTTCGGCGCCACGCTTGTTCATCACCAGCATGATGGCGTCGGTTTCCGAGCCGCCAATCTGGAACCCGAAGCTGCCGCCTTCCACTTTAATCGCCGCCGGCGCCGACCATCCGTGCCCCGAAGCCTTGCGGCACTCAATGAAACCCCTGCCATACTTCGCGCCCACAATGAAAGCCGCCTTTTTCATTCCCGGCACAATCACCACGCACTGGGCTTTCTCGAGCAGGTCGTCCGGAATGCCTTTATCCGGCGCGCTCATGATTTCCCTTAACACTTCCGCTGACTCCTTCAAACGCTCTGCCGCGGTATCGCTTCCATACAACATGCCTGCGCTGAGGCAAACCAGTCCAAGCCGTTTTAATTTCATAATTTTTCCTTATTGCTAATTTTACTGCTAGCCGGCTAGTTGCGGGCCAGCGCTACAATCTTGTGAAACGTCGAATAACAAACCTCAAAGGTGCGCACTTGCGGCGTTCCTTCAATCACCCTGCTCAGAGCCTTGAGCAATTTCAGATAGCCGTTGCGGCCGTACCTGTCGGCATTCTGTTTTTCATCCCACAAACTGATGGCCACCGCTTCCCTGCCACCCGGGACAAAAAGCGCCAGCTCGTCCTGAAAACCTTTTTGCTTACCCACCAGGAGAAGGGCATGCTGCTCGATCAGCAGTGTAAACTCCGCCAGACTTTTTTCCTTCAGGCGGATGGAGACACTACGAGCATACATGTCAACCTCCTGGGTTGGGGCGGGCTAAGAGAGGAATTCCAGGACGCTCCGACTTAGTTCAGAGGGCCTGCGGATTGAGCAAAAGCGCTCATTCATTAACTATTATCAGTTAACTATTGGTTGTTGTCAAGAAAAATCCAAGTCTGCTTAATTCATTGGAGTTAATCTAGAGGCCTTGAAATTGCGCCGGCCGGGAGAGATTGGCGACTTGCCGCGCGCGCACGATAAATCGCTTGGGCGCGTGTCCGACGAAGTAGAACGGATAGCACGTAACCAGGGTCAAGGTACTTTCGCCTGCCGTGGAATCGAGCACGTGGACATCGGTGGGGTTGACGACGTGAAACCAATCCACGCGATACAGGTACTCGCCGTCGAGGGTGGTCACGGTGATCTCGTCGTCGCGCTTCACATCTTTCAAGTTGCGGAACAGCGTGTCGCGGTGGGCGGCCACGCCCACATTGCCGGTTTGTCCGGGCAAGGCCGTGGAGGGGATATGCCCCACCGCCAGGCCCAGCGTGGCGTCATCGACGCCTTCCTTGACCACAGCGGAAATACCTAGCCGCTGAATCCCGATCTTGCCGATCAAGGAGCCCGTTTGCACGGCCACGTTAGGCGGGGGAGGCACCGGCGGTACGTTGCGCCGCAGAGACAGATCGCGATCGAATTTCCAGGTTTGGTAGCCCTGGTAGAAGTAGCGCGCCACATAAGTGGAGATGGCGAAGCCGAGCAGAAGCAGACCGAAGACCAGAAAAGCCCGCTCGGCAAAACGCCAGGGCTTGGAGCGCGCCAGGCGGGGCCGGCGCCGCCTCGTGAGACGAATTTTCACCGGACGCTCCGCGAAGCCTTGGGCTCAGCCGTTACCGCCTCCGGCAGCTGATAGCTGGTGCGCGTCCGCACGATGAGTTTCTCGCGATCCGGCGCCGAAGCAACCACCCGAATCTTGCGCAGAGCGGCTTTTGTGTTGGTCCGCACCGGTATGTAGCCGATGGTGTAGCGGTTGCGAATGTCTTTGGCGATTTTCTGGCAGATGGTGGTAAGTTCGTGACGCTCCGCCGGCAGAAAACATTCCCCGCCGCTGATTTTGGCGATACGCTTCAGAACCGCCGGATTGCGGTCGGGGTCGTCCTCATCATAGATGCCAACCGTGTAGATAGTAGCGCTGGATTCCTGTATGCGCCGCAGCACCTGGGTGAAATTGTGGGCGCTGACATTGTCGCCGCCATCGCTTACCACGATCAGCGCTTTCTTGGCGCGCCGCCCTTTTTCCAGATGCTCCAGGGAAAAAGCCATGGCATCGTACAAAGCCGTTCGCCCTTCCGGACGGGCTCGCGACAGGGCCGAGCGCAACAGGACGAGGTCGTCGGTAAAAGGCAGAGAATCGGGCAAGCCGGTGCGGACTTTGTCGTTGAAGTTGACCACAAAAATTTGATCCTGCCGGTTGCTGGCTTCGACAAACGCCAGGCCCGCCGTATTCAGCTCCGCCCGCTTGTTGCGCATGCTGCCGCTATCGTCCATCACCAGGCCGACGGCAACTGGAATGTCGCCTCTGGAAAATTCGGTGATCTTTTGCGGAGCCCCATTTTCGAAAACCTGGAAGGATTCTTTGCTAAGACCGGAGATGTAGCCGCCCTCCGGGTCTCTCACGCTTACATCGAGCAGGACCAGTTCGACGGCTGTCGAGATTTTGAATTCACCGCTTGACGGCACGTCTTGCGCCCAAGCGGCGGCAATGAATAAGGCGGGAACGCACCATTTCCCCCACGTCCGGCCAGACGACATACACCAGCCGAACGGGCGAATACTGCGATACGGGCGTCGGACGGTTTTAGTCACGGATGGAAAGACGCGACATCAACCCAAAAGCCGCGAGCGACAGCAGTCCGAACAAGGCGATCAACGGATACGGGCTGGCGGTATGGGGCAGTTCAGCCGGGGCCGGTGCGGGCTCGACCGCAGCCACGCGAACTGGCTCGGCCGGCGGATCGTTTCTGGCAACTAGCACTTCTTCCTTAGCCACGGGCAATTCGGTGCCCTTCTCATCCACTCTCACGATAGGCGCGGTCTCAATCTCGGCTTCCTTCTCGACAACTACGGCGAGAACCGGAGCGTGAACGATCTGCGCGATCTCAATGGACTTGGTCTTCGGATAAACAAACTCCTGACCAAAATTGTCGCCCGGATAGAACCATGCGCGCAAGGCCTTCGGTTGGCCGGCCGGCGTCTCCCAGAACTGGAAAACAGTCTTGCTGGTGGCCGTCAAGCGCAAGTTCGGCACCGCCATCACTTTGGTAACCAGATGAGTTCCATCGGCGTCGTAGATCAGCACGATGTGGCGATCCGGATTGTCCATCAATCTAAACACGTATTGTCCCGGCTCCAGGATGAAGTTGGGCAACTGCACCCGTTCGGTGACGTGAACCACGGTCTTCTTTTCAAATTCATCCGCCATAACCAGCGGTGCGACCAGAGTAGCGCCAAGCAAAGCCAGGCCAGGCAAAATCGAGGTGATACGAGCAAACATTGCAATCTCCTTAGATACGGTTGGCTAAGAGGGAGGGCTCAGATCATCTGACTTAGTTCAGAGCGTCTGCAGACTGGGCGAATGTGCCCAATCGTTTAACCATAGTAAGTTAATTCACGCTGGTTGTCAAGGCAGGGGCGCGATAATCGGATAAATTACTTAATTCATATAAGTTAAGTACGTAAGGGTTGCCCCTTAACGGCTCGCCGGCCGCGGCTGGATCAGCAGTTCGCACAGCAGGGCTATAGCGGCCAGCCCGGCAGCCGTGTAGAACGCCGCCTGATAGTTGTGATAGCGGTCATACAAGACCCCGCCGATCCGTGGACCGATGATTCCGGCCACACCCCATGCCGTGAAGAGCAATCCGTAGTTGGTGCCGGCGTTCCTGGTGCCCCAGAAGTCCGACGCCGCAACGCCATTCACGGTGATCTGCGTCCCATAGCACCAATAGACGACGAATCCCGCCCGATCGAGCGCGCCCACGTTGCTGCCGACGGCGTACAGCGCCGGCATCGCGGTCACCGAGATCCCAATCATCGTGCGCAGCACATTGTCGC
>JACPNO010000079.1 GCA_016185465.1 Candidatus Solibacter usitatus | reverse complement strand
GAAAAGAGCGGTCAGGTCCAGCTTCACGACGGTCAGACCGGCGAGCCGTTCAAGCGCAAGGTGACAGTGGGCTACATCTACATGCTCAAGCTGCACCACCTGGTGGACGACAAGATCCACGCCCGCTCGACGGGCCCCTACTCGCTCATCACGCAGCAGCCCTTGGGCGGCAAGGCCCGCTTCGGTGGTCAGCGTTTCGGCGAAATGGAAGTCTGGGCGCTCGAAGCTTACGGCGCCGCGTATATTCTGCAAGAGCTGCTCACCGCCAAGTCGGACGACGTGTACGGCCGCGCCAAGATCTACGAGGCCATCGTCAAGGGCGAGGCAGCGATCGAGCCGGGCGTGCCGGAATCCTTTAACGTCCTGATCCGGGAATTGCAGTCGTTGTGCCTGGATGTGGAGTTGATGAAGAAACCGCGCGAAACGCCGGTGGATACCGCGCTGGCGGCGGACTAGTTTTTCCGCCCGCTCGCGTGAAGAATTTTTTCGTTTTTCCAGAATCTGGAGGCTACATTGCGATCCTCTCCGTACGATAGAGCTAATTTGATTGCGGATTTCGACTCGATCCGGATCAGTCTCGCCTCTCCGGAAAAGATCCGAAGCTGGTCGCACGGCGAAGTGACCAAGCCGGAAACCATTAACTACCGCACCTTCAAGCCCGAGCGCGACGGCCTGTTTTGCGCCCGCATTTTCGGCCCGGTAACGGACTGGGAATGCTTGTGCGGCAAGTACAAGCGCATGAAGCACCGTGGCGTGATCTGCGACAAGTGCGGCGTCGAAGTGACCCTCGCCCGCGTGCGCCGCGAGCGTCTGGGCCATATCGAACTGGCCAGCCCGTGCTCCCACGTTTGGTTTTTCAAGGGTCTGCCCAGCCGCATCGGGCACCTGCTGGATATTACCCTGCGCGAGCTCGAACGCGTGCTGTATTTCGAAGCCTTCGTGGTGGTCGATCCCGGTGAAGTTGCGGACCTCTCCTCTGGTGAAGTGATCAGCGACGAGCGCAAGCGCTCGCTCGACCAGGAATTTGCCGGCAAATACGTCGCCATGATGGGCGCCGAAGGCATCAAAGAGCTGCTGAAGAAAGTCGACGTCGAGGCGCTGAGCGAAGAGATTCGCGCCAAGATGCAGGTGGAAGCTTCTCAGCAGAAGAAGCTGAAATTCGCCAAGCGGTTGAGAGTCGTCGAGTCTTTCCGCAAGTCCGGCAACAAGCCGGAATGGATGATTCTGGATGTCATCCCGGTCATTCCGCCGGAGCTGCGGCCTCTCGTGCCTCTAGACGGCGGCCGTTTTGCCACCTCCGATCTCAACGATCTGTACCGGCGCGTCATAAATCGCAACAATCGCCTGAAGAAACTGATGGAGCTGCATGCTCCCGACGTCATCGTACGCAACGAAAAGCGCATGCTGCAGGAAGCCGTCGATGCGCTGTTCGACAACGGCCGGCGCGGACGCGTGCTGCGTGGCGCCAACAACCGGCCGCTCAAATCGCTCTCCGACACCCTAAAGGGCAAGCAGGGACGCTTCCGCCAGAATTTGCTCGGCAAGCGCGTGGATTATTCGGGCCGCTCAGTAATCGTCGTGGGTCCGGAATTGAAGCTGCACCAGTGCGGGCTGCCCAAGAAGATGGCGCTCGAGCTGTTCAAGCCGTTCATCTATCATCGCCTGGAACAACGCGGGCATTGCACCACCATCAAGCAGGCCAAAGAATTGGTCGAGCAGCAGGATCCAGTGGTTTGGGACATTCTGGAAGAGGTCATCAAAGATCATCCCATCCTGCTGAATCGCGCTCCGACGCTGCACCGCCTGGGCATTCAGGCATTTGAGCCCGTGCTGGTCGAAGGCAAGGCCATCAAGATTCATCCGCTGGTTTGTACCGCATTCAACGCCGATTTCGATGGCGACCAGATGGCCGTGCACATTCCCCTATCGCCCGAAGCGCAGGTGGAAGCGTCCACGCTGATGCTGGCCTCCAATAACATTCTGTCTCCGGCGCATGGCGGCCCTATCGCGGTTCCTACGCAGGATATGGTGCTGGGCTGCTACTACCTCACCAAATCGCGCCCAGGAACCAAGGGCGAAGGGCGTACCTTCGCATCGAGCGAGGAAGTACTTATCGCCCTCGAAATGGGTGAAGTGGAAACGCTGACTCCCATCAAGCTGCGCCATACCGGCAAAGTCATCGACCTGGTGCATGCCTTCGACAACCAGAACATCATGCACACCGAGCCCATCGAGTTCAACAAGCAATACATGGACACGACAGTGGGCCGCGTGATCATGAACGATCACCTGCCGCAGGACATGCCGTTCATCAACGGCCTGCTCAAGAAAAAGGGTCTGGGGCTGCTGGTGCACTATTGCTACCTGAACTTCGGCCTGGTCACCACCGTCCAGATGCTGGACGAGATCAAGAACCTTGGGTTCCTGTACGCCACGCGCGCCGGAATTTCGATTGGCATCGACGACATGGTCGTGCCCGTGGAAAAAGCCACGCTGGTCAAGGAAGCTGAAAAAGAAGTTGTCGCGGTGGAGAGCCAGTATCAGGACGGCGCCATCACCCACGGCGAACGCTACAACAAGATCATCGAAATCTGGTCGAAGGTGACTGAAAAGGTTTCCGATGAAATGTTCACGGCGATGGAAGAGGACGACCGCACCGGCCGCTACCTCAATCCCATTTACATCATGGCCGATTCCGGCGCGCGCGGATCGAAACAGCAGATCCGCCAGCTTTCCGGTATGCGCGGTTTGATGGCCAAGCCGTCGGGCGAGATCATCGAAACTCCCATCACGGCGAATTTCCGCGAAGGCTTGAACGTGCTGCAGTACTTCATTTCCACGCACGGCGCCCGCAAAGGTTTGGCCGATACGGCGCTCAAGACAGCCGATTCCGGCTACCTCACGCGTCGTCTGGTTGACGTTTCGCAAGACGTGATCGTCGCTGAGAACGACTGCGGCACTACCGAAGGCATCTTCGTCGAATCCATCATCGAATCCGGCGAAATCATCGAGCCCCTGCGCGACCGTATTGTGGGCCGCGTGGCGCTCGAAGATCAGAAGGATTTCGAAGGCAACGTGATTGTCCACGTGAACCAGGAAATCACTGAAGAACTGGCGGGCTTGATCCAAGCGGCCGGCATCGAGCGCGTCAAGATTCGCTCGGTGCTCACCTGCGAATCGAAGCGCGGCGTTTGCGTCGCCTGCTACGGACGCAATCTGGCGACCGGACGGCTGGTCGAGCGCGGCGAAGCGGTTGGCGTGATCGCGGCGCAATCCATCGGCGAGCCCGGCACGCAGCTTACGATGCGTACGTTCCACATTGGCGGAACGGCAACTCGTATTTCTGAGCAGTCGACGCAAGACGCCAAGTCGGACGGCTTCGTGCGCTTCCTCGGCATTCAGACCGTGCGCAACAAGAATGGCGATCTGATCGCCATGAACCGCAACGGCAAACTGGTGCTGGTCGACGACAAGGGCCGCGAAAAAGAACGCTATGACGTAGTTTACGGCGCGCGCATTCTCGTGGAAGAGAATTCGCCGGTGAAGGCCAACCAAATCCTGCTGGAATGGGATCCGTACACGTTCTCGATCCTCACCGAAGTTACCGGCGTCGTCCATTACAAAGACTTGCTCGAAGGCCTGACCCTACAGGAGCAAGTGGACGAAGTCACCGGCCTTTCGCAGCTGGTTGTCGTCGATTCGCCCGATGAAAAGCGGCAGCCGACGATCATCATGCGCACCGACGCCTCCCCGCGCGGGGAAGCCAAGAAATATCTCATGCCCACGCATGCCCACTTGATGGTGCGTGACGCCGAAGAAGCACACGCCAGCGATGTGTTGGCCAAGATTCCGCGTGAAACCACCAAGACCAAGGACATCACCGGCGGTTTGCCGCGCGTGGTGGAACTGTTCGAAGCCCGCAAGCCGCGTGAAACGGCGATCATAGCCGAAATCAACGGCACCGTGAAGTACGGCGAAGTCAGTAAGGGGCAACGCAAGATTTACGTCATGGGCGACGACGGCGAGCAGCGCGAATATTCGCTGCCTCGCGGAGTCCACATCAACGTCCAGGAAGGCGAGCGCCTGAAAGCCGGCGAGCCGCTGATGGACGGCCCGCGCAATCCGCACGACATCCTCGATGTCCTCGGCGAGAAGGAACTGCAGAAGTACCTGGTGAACGAAATCCAGGAGGTCTACCGTCTGCAGGGCGTCAACATCAACGACAAGCACCTGGAAGTCATCGTTCGTCAGATGATGCGCTGGGTGAAGGTCGAGGATATCGGCAACAGCGAATTTCTGCCGGAAGAAGTTGTCGACAAATTCAAGTTCCGTACCGAGAACCAGCGCGTCATCGAAGCGGGCGGGGAGCCGGCGCAGGGCCGCGCCATCCTGCTCGGCATCACCAAGGCATCGCTATCCACCGATTCGTTTATCTCGGCGGCGAGCTTTCAGGAAACCACGCGCGTGCTCACCGAAGCCGCTATCAACGGCAAGGTGGACTACCTGCGCGGCCTGAAGGAAAACGTCATCATGGGCCGCCTGGTTCCGGCTGGCACCGGCATGGAGTTCTACCGCAACGTGAAGATCGCCGGCGAAGATGTCGTCGAAGAGCCGGTGGTCGAGCAGCCGCTCGAGGCCATTCCCGGCTACGACGAAGAAGCCCGCGTGCAATATACCGGCGGGCTTTCCGAAGACACCGGCGAGGGTTCGCTGGCGGAATAGCGCGTTCAACCGAAATTCCCGGGCCTCCATCGCGAGGTCCGGGATTCCATCCGTCGTACAATAATTCACTTGGACCCCGCAACGACTTCGAAGCGCCCCGGCAAAAAAGCCTACCTGCTGATCACGCTGTTCGCCGTGTTACTCACGCTGTTTCCTTTTCTGTTTTGGTACGGCACCTGGTTCGGCCGCAAACTAACGGACCAGGAAATCGGACAGCTGCTGGCCGATCCTTCCAAGCCTCGCAAGGCGCAGCACGCGCTGGTGCAGTTGGGCGAGCGCATGAGCCGGAGCGATGTCGGCGCGCGGCAATTCTATCCGCGCGTGATCGAGCAGACGGCCAGTTCCAACGCCGAACTGCGGCAAACCGCAGCGTGGATTATGGGGCAGGACCGCAGCTACGCGCCGTTCCAGGAGGCGCTGCGCAAACTGCTGCTGGATTCATCGCCGATGGTAAGACGCAATGCGGCGCTTTCGCTTTCCACTTTCGGCGATGCGGCGGGGCGGCCCGAGCTGCGCGCCATGCTGCGGTCGCAGACCATCGCGTCGCCGGCGGCGGGTGTGGTTCGCTATCGCCTGAAGACGGCCGAGTACGTGAACCCAGGCACGCTGGTGGCGCACGTGGGTGCAACGGAAGTCCGCGCGTCTCTGCCCGGTGAGGTGGTGCAAATGCTCAAGCCGGAAGGGGCTGCGGTCGCCTCAGGTGATCCACTGCTTGAAATTTCCGCCGATAAAGATCACGCCTGGGAAGCGTTGCGGGCGCTGCTGGCGCTGGGCAATCAGGATGACCTGGAAGACGTGCAACGCTACGCTCGCGGCGTCGCTGGAATGCCGGAGCGCGTGCGCCAGCAAGCCGTCTTAACTTTGCATGAAATTCAAGGCAGGGTTGTGGCGGGCAACAAGCAAAGTCCCTGACATACTATTCCAAAGGTTGCAGATCGCCGAGCATCGTGGGAATCAACTCGCTCACCGTGGGATGAATGTGCATCGCCCGTTGAATCACGGTGTAGGGCGCTTTGGCATACATCACATCCAGCAACGAATGGATTACCTCATCGCACTCGACGCCTAGCAGCGAAGCTCCCAGGATGAGCTTGGTTTCAGCGTCCACCAGGATTTTCATGAATCCCTTGGTTTCGCTTTTTTCGACGGCGCGCCCCACGCGAGTCATCGGCCGCCGTGCAATGAGAGCCTTGCGTCCGGATTTTCGCACTTCCTTTTCCGTCATCCCGGCGCGGCCTAGCGGAGGATCGATGTACAGGTTATACGCGGTGATGCGATCGCTCACGCGGCGGAGACCGTGGTCCAAGAGATTGGCTGCCACAATTTCGTAATCGTTGTAGGAGGTGTGGGTGAATGCGCCCTTGCCATTGCAATCGCCCATCGCCCAGATGCCGGGCACAGTGGTGCGAAGCTGATCATCCACGCGAATGTAGCCGTTGGAATCGACTTCGACGCCGGCTTTTTCCAGTCCCAGGTCCTGCGTGTTCGGGACACGTCCGACTGCCACCAGCAAATGCGAGCCCACGGCTTGCTGGCGCTGGCCCTGGCAATCGACCACCACCGCGATCCCGGCGCCGCGTTTCTCCACGCGAAAGTCGCAGGTGCCGGTGAGGACGCGAATTCCTTCGGATTCGAGGATAGCGCGCACGGCATCGGCAATGTCGTCATCCTCGCGCGAAATCAGGCGCTGGCCGCGCTGGATGATAGTGACCTCGCTGCCGAAGCGGCGATACATCTGCGCAAACTCCAGGCCGATATAGCTGCCGCCGAGCACCAGCAAATGCGGCGGCAGGAAATCGACATCCATCATCGAGGAATTGGTGAGATATTCGACCGTGTCCAGGCCCGGGATCGGCGGCCTGACCGCACGGCCTCCCACGTTGATGAAAATCCGCGGGGCTTCGAGCAATTCGTCGCCCACGCGCACCGTGCGCGGCCCGTCAAAGCGGGCGTGCTCGTGAAACACAGTGCAATTGGCGAGCCCTCTCAGCCCTTTCTCGACGCCTTCATTGGACTGGCGCACGATGGCATCCTTACGCGCCTTCACTTTTTTCATATCGACGGCTGCGGGCGCGCTGAGCATCACGCCAAACTCGCTCGCCCGGAAAGCGGCGTGGGCAACGCGCGCGCTTGCGACGAGTGTCTTAGTCGGAATGCAGCCGGTGTTAACGCAGGTTCCGCCGAACTTTTGCCGTTCAGCAACTGCCACGCGCATTCCCGCGCCGGCCAGTCTGGCGGCCAGCGAAGGCCCGGATTGACCGGTGCCGATGATGATTGCGTCAAAGCTTTGGCTCATGAAAACCTATTATGGCGTGCGTTTCCAGGCCTCTGCTACCATCTGAACAGGCGCGCCCACAGTGTCCATAAAATCCAGCTCGTGGATCGGCTTGTTTTTTGTGCCGGCACTTGTTCTGGCGCAGGTAGAGATCGGCGAATTGCGGCTCTCGGTCACCGATCCCAGCGGCTTGGCGCTGCCGTCCGCCGGAATTTTGGTGAGCGATGCTTCCCAGACGCGGCGTGAATTCAACACCGACGACACAGGGCACTTCACATTTCAGCGGCTGCCGTTCGGCTTGTACCGCATCACGGTGGAGCATGCCAACTTTACCACTTCGTCGCAACTGATCGAGATCCGGTCGGCGGTTCCCCGGGAACTGCGGGTAGAGTTGAAGGTGCAGGCGGCAGCTACCCAAATCGTGGTGATCGATTCCGCCACGCTGCTCGATCCTCATCGCACCGGCGTGATTTATTCGATTGGTGAACGGCAGATCCGCGAACAGCAGTCGGCGATTCCCGGACGCGGTGTGCTCGATCTGGTGAATATGCAGCCCGGCTGGCTGCCCGAAGCCAATGCCGTGCCCCATCCACGCGGTTCGGAGTACCAGACTTTGTTCGTCGTGGACGGAACGCCGATGGACGAGAACCGGTCGCCGGGATTTGCGCCGGATTTGGACACCGGGGACGTGCAG
>JACPNO010000078.1 GCA_016185465.1 Candidatus Solibacter usitatus | reverse complement strand
CATCTTCGGGAATGTACGACGACAGCACGTGGAGCAGCGTGGTCTTACCAGCGCCGGTACCGCCGCCGATGATGGTGTTGAGGCGCGCCTTGACGCAGCAGTGCAACAGCTGCAGCATGCCGTCGGTCATGGACAGCTTCTTTACCAGGTCCTCGCCCTGCAGCGTGTCACGCCCGAATCGGCGGATTGAGAGCAGCGGACCGTCGACAGCCACCGGCGGAATGGCCGCGTTCACGCGGGATCCATCCGGGAGGCGCGCATCCACCAGCGGCGACGATTCGTCCACGCGGCGGCCAACGCGCGAAACGATCTTCTCAATAATGCGCAACAGGTGAGCGTCGTCCTTGAATTCGACCGGCGTCCGGTATAGTTTGCCCGAGCGCTCGATGTAAACCAGACGCGGCGTGGTGACCAGAATATCGGAGATGGTGGGATCTCGAAGCAGCGGCTCAAGCGGACCCAAGCCGAAGACTTCGTCCAAAACTTCTTCGATCACCCGGTCCTTCTCCACCAGGCTGAGGGGTGTCTTCTCTTCGTCCACCAGGCGCGCCACGGCGACGCGAATTTCGGCGCGCGCGCGCTCGCCCGCCATGGACGAGAGGGCCTCCAGGTTGATCCGGTCCAACAGCTTCCGGTGCAGCGTGAATTTCAGTTCCTGATATTCAGGGGTATACGATTCGGTGTTGAACAGGCGGTTAACCCACCCCGCCTCCCGGTTCGTATTGGTTCGTTGAATGCTGTCCGTGACGGCCATCAATTGTTCCTTTTAGCTGAAGAGTGAGAACTTGCGCTTGGTCTTTTCTTCCGTAATGCCGGCCAGTTTCTCTGCCATACGGCCCAGTTGCTTAGCGAGCTTGCCGTTGGGCGGCAACAAGGTCCCCTCCGAGTAGGAGTCGTACAAAGAGGGATAGTCGTTCGGCAGCGTCGCAAACACCGGAAGAGACATCATTTTTTCCAATTCTTCCGGCGTGACATCCAGCCGCTGCGGCATGCGGTTGAGCACCAGATGAACACGGTTCTGGCCGTAGCCGGCTTCACGCAGCGTCTGCACGATCTGCTTGGCCTGATGCAGCGCCGGCACATCCAGCGTCGTCACCAGATAGGTTTCGTCGATCTCCTCCAGCGCGCTCATGGTCATCGGACTCAGGCTGCGCCCCAGGTCCACGATGGAAAATTCATACTGGGAGCGAATGAAGCTGAGCATGTTCTGCAGCTGATCCTGTTTGGGCTGCGACTTGGATGCCAGCATCTCCGGCGCAGTAATGATTTCCAGGCCCGGCATCCCGTTCGAAATCAGGGCGCTCCAATAGTTCTGATCCAAGCGGTGAAGATTGTTGAGCGCGTCCATCACCGAATACGGAGATTTGGTCTTCATCAGGAACCGCACGATACCGGCTTCGAGATCCAAATCGGCCAGCAGAACGTGCTTACCCTGACGCCCCAGTTCGGCGGCGATGTGGCATGCCACCGTGGTCGCCCCGCAACCGCCTTTGGCGGAGACGAACCCCATCACTTTCCCCTTCTGCCGCAGGCGCTCGCGGTTCTTGCTGCGTTCGATGGAACGCCGCTCCAGCGCCTGGCGCAGACTGTTGCTGAGCGGCGGGTGCAGGAATTCGTGAGCTCCCGCGCGCACCGCTCCCAGGATCAGCTCCGGCTCGGCCGAAGTATGCAGGGCAATCACCATCGGCTCGCAGGAGGTGGCCTTGAGGCGGCCAATGACATGCTCCAACGGATCGCGCAGCTTGGTGACGTCGATCAGCAAGACGTCCGGACGCATGCGCTCGATCTTCTCCAGAAACTCCGGCAGTTCGCCGACCTCGTGCTGCTCGATCATGACGCGCACGGGTAGTTCCTGAAGCGTGGACTGTACTTCCTCCCACAACTCCTTGGTTTCGATTGCTAAACCAATGGTCAGCGGATACACGAAATAACCTCTAGCTCCCTCTCCACTACGCTCCCGCTTTAGGTGCTGCCGCTGCCGGCGCCGCTGGTGCTGGCGCTGGAGCTGCCGCGGGCGGTGGGGCCGGCTGCTGCGCTGGAGCAGGCTGCAGCAAATTGTTCGGAAGCCCTACCGGCGCTACTTCGCTCGGTGGAATGGCCCCCATCACTTTGCCCAGCGTCTTCTGGACTTCGATCAACTGTTCGACCGGCATCGTGTCCGACGTCGGTTTCACGGGAACGGGACCGGTCACATCCAATCCCGGCGAGCGCGGCATCACTCTCGAGGCATCGCGCAGAAATTCCAACGGCAGCTTTACTTCCGGCAAGGGCTGTCCGGCCGGAATCGGACGGATGAGTTCCGGCGTCACCAGAACCAGCAGCTCGCTGTTGGTGCGGTTGAGGGCTCTCGATTGGAACAGTTTGCCCAGCAGCGGTATGCTCGCCAGGCCTGGAACTTTGCTGAGAGTCTCGGTGGTGCGGTTATCCAACAGGCCGCCTATCGCGAAGCTTTGTCCGGACTCGAGTTCGATTTCGGTTTTCACTTTGCGCGCCGATAGCGCCGGAATGTTGAAGCCCTGGAACACCAGGCCATTGGCGAAATCGAGGGAGCTGACTTCCGGCGCCACTTGCAGCCGGATGGTGCCCCGTGGCGTGACTTGAGGAGTGAAGTTGATGCGCACGCCGAATTCACGGAACTGAATCGTGACAGCGCCCAAGCCGCCACCGCCGCCCTGCAGCGTCGGATAAGGGAATTCGCCGCCTGCCAGGAAGCTGGCGGGCTTGCCGTTGATCGCCATCACGTTCGGCTCGGCAAGAATCTGCAGCAGGTTCTTGGTCTGCAGCGCTTTGATGGTCGCGCCCAGATTGAGATCGGGCCGGAACAGGAAAACGTTGAGCGCGTCGCTCAGGGTGACTTGCGTGCTGCCATCGAGGCCGGGAGTTACCTTGGGCGGCGAAAACGCGCCCGTGCTCACGCTGCCGATGGTGTTGGTGGCGCCCGTGCTAAAAATATTGACTCCCAGGTCCGTGCTCACCGAGCGATCGACATCGGCAAAGCGAACTTTCAGGAGGATCTGCTGTTCCACCGGCGGGACATTGACGTTCAGCAAGTTGACGGTGTTCTTCACCTGCGACGAAGCGATCGAAACCGCGCGCTCCGACATGGTTACGTCCTTGACCGTGCCGCGCAGAAAAGCGGTGTCGCCTTCCACAACTACTTTCACGTCCTGGCCCAGCTCGCGGTCGAGCTGCTGCTGAATGACGTTGCTGCGGGTTCCACTGGCGCGAATCGTCAGATCAAAGAACAGGCGGTTGCCGCCCTGCTGCCAAATAATGAGACTGGTTTCGCCGGCCACCTTGCCATTGACCAGCACTTCGCGCGGATTGACCGCGAGCGCCTCGGCCAGGTCGCCGTTGGCCACCGAAACACGCTGAATATTCACCGGACTATCGACCACCAGGGACTTGCCCACGGTGACGAACAGATCCCGGGCAGCAGCTTGCGGAGCCTGCTGCGCCGCGTTTTCAGGGCGCGGAGCCGCGTGGGCTAGCTGGGTCGTAAACAGCCCGAGAGACAGGCTGAGAAGTGTGCGTACCATGTTTTCGAGCCTCACTGGTTTGCCTCCGGCGCAAATTTCGTGTCGACGCGCTTGGCGCCGTTGATCACTTCAACCATGATGGGCGGGGGCGGCGTCTTCTCGCGGATCACCTGCGGCGCGATTACCTTGGCCTGCACGATGCGCGGCGCTTTCGGCGCTTCCGGCGCCTTCCAGGATCCACCGGCGAAAAGATTGCCCATGGCGGTGCCGTTGGTCTTGGACACCTCGGTGTCCAGCGGATTGCGCAGCACCAGCTGGATACGCGTCTCGTTGCTGGCCAAGCTCAGGGTCTCGGCCTGCTCCGGCGTTACCAGCACGTTCACCACCTGCACCTGCACCGGCTTGCCCTCGCTGTCCTTTTGATAGTTCTGACCGGCTGACAGCACTTCAATGTTTTGCAGCAGGGTCTTGGTAACCGTGCCCACGCTGCCGCTTGAGCCGGGAGGGTTGCCGGAAATCAAAATGTCCACGCGCATGCCCGGCACCACAAAGCCGGCCACGCCGACCACTTCGTTCACGCGCACCGCCACGGCGCGCATGCCGGAGGGGATCAGCATTGCCAGGCCGGCGCCAGCGCCCTTCGGCGCCAGGCGGCTCTCAAGCAATGGCTCGTTGGCGTAAATGGTCGCCATCACGCCGCGTCCCACCACGTCTTCCTTCTTCAACACAGCGCCTAGCGGCAGAGGCCCGGACCAATCGCCGGTCTTGATGTCGGCATCGCGGAGCAAAGTTCCCAGATCCAGGTTGCGCGCGGCAAGTATCACCTGAACGGTGGCTGGTTTGGCGCTCGCCGAGACCCGTGAAGCTATGAGCCGGTACAGCAGGAAGCTGGCTCCCGCGGATACGACGAATGCAAATGTAAGCACTGACAACAGACGCTGATTCATGTTTCACCTTTCCTGAGCGTTCGACAACACACGAACCGTGCCGGCTCTTCGGCAGATTCATGCTAGACCTCCGAGTCCTGGTTGTTCCGCTGCTTTACTGTCCGCGCCGGAACCGGAGTGGTGCACTGCGGTTAAATAACGTTAACTCGCAGTTGTGTTCGCTACGACCAGACGGCTGTTACCGACACTCCAGATGCCGGCTACCTGGGCGCCGCCGCCGACAAACAACGCGGCGGAACACATGGCGACAAAGGCGATCAGCAGCGTGTACTCGACCAAATCCTGGCCGTCTTCCTGCCCCCAAAATCTCTTCACCGTGGTTGCGATCACAGGGTCCCCTTTTTTTCTACGATCTTGGTTATCTCGCAAGCTGGAGGGGCCTGAACCCAATCAGGCCCCTGAAACTTGGGTTTAGCTGGCGGACGTATTGGCGGCGACCAGGCGCGAGTTGGTGACGCTCCAGATGCCGGACACGCTGTTGCCAGCCCCGATGAACAGGGCCGCCGAAGCCAGAGCCACGAACGCCAAAAGCAGCGTATATTCGATAAGATCCTGGCCTTGTTCGTCCTTTACAAACTGATAGAACACAGTTTTCATGATGGTTCACTCCTTAATTGAGGTTGTGTGACTTGCGGGTCACGGGTTAGGGACTTCGTGACCTTGTGGTCACGCACTTTTCCAGCGTCCGGTCGGACATCGGAAACTTCATCGCTGCCGGTGGCTTCGCTCGCAATGCTGCGGAAGACAATGGCCACGCCGTCGTCGTACACGGCGCGCCATTTGTGCGATTCCTTGAGCGTGCCCGCCAGGGGCGTGTCGGTCGGCAGAAGAATGGCGCTGATGTGGTACAAACTCAGATTCTTTTCCCAGTCGTACTTCACATTGAGCACGTCCATGCATTTTTCGCCAAAACGCGCTCCGTAAAAATCACTTCTGCCGTCGACAAAAACCTTCGTGTTCGGGTAGAGGCTGTAAATCAGGAAATCGCCCCACTCGTCATCGGTGAAAATCGTTTGCGCCAATTCGGGTCCGCGCAGCACGGCCAAGGCCTTGGTCGGATACCGCTTGGGATCGTAGACGGCCTTGCATTTGGCCGGCGCCGATGGCGCATAAAACAGCGTGACCAGTAAGACCGCCACGGCCGCGCTCACCACATGGAAGCGCGCGATGCGGTCGGTCAGGCTAAACTCTACGGCCGCTGTCTGCAGCTTACCGGCGGCCGTGCGAATCCAGCCTGCCAGTTGCAGCTTAGGCAGCCACTCCAGCATTTCCTCCAGCGCCATTGCCACCGGCGGCGCCGCTGCAATCATGAAGATCGGTACGTTGCGCTGTGCGACCAGCGCCAGGTGCGCCCAGCCCACAATGAGAAACGCGTACACGAAACGGCGCTGCGCCAGATTCCAAACCGCCGCCGCCACCCCGGCCGCCAGCATCGGCTCAAAGTACATCGTCACCGGATGATGGAAATTGAACGACTGAAACTCCATGATGACTTTGAACTGATAGGGGTCCGTCAAATATTCAAAGATGTGCCGGTGCAAGTTGTATCCATAGGGATTCACCAGGCTGGCCGCCATGCACCCGAGCGCGGTCCACAAGTACGGCTTGCTGCGCTGGACGGCGGCGCGGCGCTCGCCCGCGTCGCTCGCGATCATCGCGCCGGCCAGCTCGCCGGCCGCGTAGGTGCACGCGAAAATCACGCCCACGAAAAATCCGCCGTGAATATTGGTCCAGATCGCCGTCAATGCCGGCAGCCAGAACAGCAGGCGAGTGCGCCCTTCGCTCGCCAGCTCGAATATCCAGCAGAAAATCACCGCAAACAACAGCGTGAATAGATGAGGGCGCGCCAGGTAGTGAATGGCCGAACACGCCGTCACCGGGACCATCACCAGGATGGCGATGAACACATTGGCGCAGTGCCGCAGGATCAAGCGGAACAGCAGCGCCGAGGTCACTGAAATCACCAGGATGCTGGCCAGAACCACCGCCTCCATCCCCGCCCGCTGATGCAGCCAGGCGAACATCACATCCCACAGCCATTCCCAGGCAAACCAGGGCTGTCCGGCTTTGGTGAACGAAAACATGTCGACGTGCGGGACTTTGCCGTTGGCCAGAATCCATTCGCCGGTGCGCACATGCCAGCCGGTATCGCCATCGCCCAGCATCGTGGTGGCGCCTTCCATGCGCAGAAAAAGGAACGCGGCAGGCATGAGAAAGGCGACATCCGTCATGGACGGAAGGAGGCGGACGGCGGGATTCACGCGCGGGCTGGCCATATCACGCATGCGGCTTAGCCATCCTCGGCGACCGGACCCGCAGTTGGGGAGTTGCCGCGCTGTGCGCGCGGAGCCCCGTGCGGACCGTCTGAATTTTTCCAGTCATTCTATTTGCCTGAACTAAATCGGCCGTGGACCCTGGCCTGCTCCGACCTCCTCGTACGATGAAACCCGGGTCGCATATTCGGTGAATTTCATCTGGCTGATGTTAAATGCCATGCGAAAAGGCTGCTCTTCGTCATTGGCAATTCGCACCACGGTGGCCTGGCAGTGGATGCATTTTCTACCGAAAACCGGGTTCTCAGGCAACTCGATTTCCACCGTTACGGTTTCGCCGACCCGCGGGTGCTCGCCGGCCCTATCTGCCATACAGAGCATGAGGATGCCATTGCGGCTGATGTTCTCCGTAACCCCCCAGAGGCCGCGGGGGCCGGCCTTCATCGGCGCCACATGACATTTCAATTTGACATCCATACGCGGATTCTCACGCCTGTTCATGTCGTAAACTTATGATACTTCCGCAATTTAATGGTTTATTCCCATAGGATCAATACCGAAAATGGATGTCACATTTTCGTTCGCCAAAGTTAGCAGTCAATTGGCCAATTTGCGATATTCCGATACTGTCGTTTGGTTAATATCTAGAAATTGCGTGGCATTATTAAAAAAATTTTGAAAAATGTATAGCTTTTGGTGTACCACCGATGCTATTCTGATCAGCGAAATGACGCAGATATTGTTATTCAGCGATGAACCTGTTCTGGCGCTCGGATTAGAGTCCGTCCTCCGGGCCGCCGATGGCTTTCAGCTTGCCGGCGTGTGTTCCAACACGACCCGGCTGAAGGAAATCATGGAGGCCGGGCAACCGGACATTCTATTGATTGACCTCACGTCAGACGTGACGTTCAGCATTCTGAGCGAGCTGAAAAAGGCAACAATTAACTCGAAAATCGTGCTGTGGGTGCACGCCATTTCCACCGAACTCGCTCTGCAAGCGATGGCGCTGGGAGTGCGGGGAATTCTCCGCAAGACCTTGCCTTCCGAGTTGCTGGTGAAATGTCTGCAGCGCGTTCATGAGGGAGAGTTCTGGTTCGAAAAAGCGCTCACCGACAGCTTCCTTTCAGCCAAGCGCATCGCCCTCACCAAGCGCGAGGGACAATTGGTGTCCCTGTTGAGCCAAGGCCTGAAGAACAAAGAAATCGCCACCATGCTGCTGATTTCCGAGGGCACGGTGAAGGTTTATCTGTCGCGCCTGTTCCAAAAAGTCGGCGTAAAAGACCGCTTCGAGCTCGCCCTGTACGGTCTGAAGAACCTGACCACCGGCCACGGAACGCTCGAGCGCAGCTCTGTCCCGAGCGAAGGATCGGGTATTCCCGAGACCGCGCCGGTGCAGGATCTGCGCGCGCTTTTCCTGGAAAAGACTCCCCTGCGCGTGCCGACTTCACAGCCCCGGCTGCGCAGCGCCAGCTAACAGGCTTTCCACCGCCGCTCGATGGAAGTAGAGAAACACGGATATGCCGGCACTGCTTATCCTGGCATTCATTTCCTGGCTCTTCGGCTCGGGAAAGTCTCGCTCCAATTCTGACGCGCCTCTTTTTAATGTGGTGCACGGCCGCCAGCGCAAGCCCTGGGGAGGGTTTGCCCTTTCGATGGCGCTGCACGTGGCCTTTCTCCCGATTCTGTTCCTGTCACCCAATTTTCTAGCCGACGAAGACGATCAGAGCCTGCAACGCTGGATGGCGGGCCGGGCGCTGGTGATCAAACTGCCCGATCGTTTGTACCTGGCCAAGACCAGCGGAGAATCTGCGGCAACGGCCGCGCGCCCGGCGCGCAAACTCAGAATTTCCCTGCGGCGCGCCGCGGAGGGCCATAATTTACCGGAAAATGAGAAGCAATTAGCCGCGAAACTGCAGAAAGCCTCGCCAAATCCCGAGCGCTTCGTCCGGCCGGTGAAAAACGCCCGGCGCCGCTTCACGCTTCCCGACCTGGACCGCCTCGAGCTAAGGACCCAAACATTGTTGCAGGCGGAATTGCCCAATCTGCCACCGCAAATCGAAAAATCGCTGCCGCAGCTTCTGTTTTGGGCAGCGGAAGTGAACCAGGTTCAGCCGCTCAAGCCGCAGCCCGTGATGCCCGGTAACCGTGAAATCATCGCGCAAAGGCCTAGTCTGGATGCTCCGCCGACCTTATCGCCGCCTAACCGGGAGATACTCACCGCGGATTTGCGGATCGCCGCGGCGCCGGTTCAGCCGCGCCCGGCGCTTCCTCGCCCGGCTGCGACGACCATGCCGATCCAGGTGCCTGATCCCTCGCCCAAGCCTGCAACGCCCGGGCCGCGTTCCATCGATCCCATGGTCGGTGATCCGGTTCACGTGCTGGCCCTTTCGCCGAATCCGGCTCCCTGGAGTGAAACGCTCAAGCGGCTTTTCGTGCCGGCCGGAAATCAAATGGCACGGCTGCCCGGCGACGCCGCGCGCTTTGGAGACGGGCAGGCGACCGAAGCCAGCCGAGGAACCGCCGCGGGCACGGTCGTCGGAAATAGCGCTGGCAAGCCGCCCGCTGCAACCGGAGGGCAAGAGACTGGAAGCGGGAGCGGCAACGGGACCGCCGGAAGCACTCCGGCCGACGCTGATCTTCCCGAGCCGCCCGCTAACACTTCCGAGGCCGTCGTCGCCACTGCCCTGCCCGGCGAAGGCGCGGTGCTTGGACTTCTTACGCCCCCTGCACTCCCCAGCGCGCCGGTTCGCATGATTCATCCGGTCAACGGCGTCTTCGACGTCGTAGTGGTGCAGTCATCGCCGTCTGAGGCGTTTCCACAGAACGCGGCTAGCCTCTCCGGACGGCCGGTTTATACGGTCTATTTGCAAGTGGGATCCGCCAAAGAATGGATATTGCAGTACTGCGTGCCCAACGGCATGTCGGGTCCGATTCAGGCCGGCAACATCGTCAAGCTGGGAAATCCGACGCCGCTTGCGGCTCCCTACCCGGTGACGACGTTGCGCCCGCCCGGCGATTGGCGCAAGGGAAATGGCTACCTGCTGGTGCACGGTTTTCTGGACACGGCCGGGCACTTCCGCGACCTGTCCGTCGTGCCCGACCCGGACAGTTCCTCCAATCAAGGTGAAGCTCTGCTGGAATACTTAGCCCAGTGGGAATTTAGGCCCGCGCTGCAGGACGGGCGCCCCGTGCTGGTAGAAGTAATGCTCGCAGTTCCCCCCGGACAAGTCTAAGTGGGGCAGGTCCCCGACCTGCCAGCGGTGTCTTCAAAAATTCAAAATCGGCAGGTCGGTGACCTGCCTCACAGAGGAATCTAATCATTCATCTCGAAGGTCGCGATTGGTGTGGCAGCACTAGCTCATCGAACGGATGGCGCAATTTAACGGTGTGGGTACAAGGCGGATGACGGGCGAGGTGGTCATCGCCTCGTCACCTACCGAGAGCCGGCCGCTACTTCACCGGCACTAGCACGGTGTTGCTCTCGTGCCCGTTCACTTGCAGCTTCACTTCCGCATCCGAGCCGGAAGTGAAACCGTTGCCGACCGTGACGCGCACCAGACTCAAGCCGACCGTGCCAGCCGCGGGGGCGGCCGATTCCGGCTGCAGCACCTGGCCGCCGGCCAACACATAAACCGGATCCATATAAGTGACGTTGGAGTTGGCCGGAACCGCGAATCCATCCAACAGCAAATGGTTCGTTGGACCCAGGCCAGTCGCATACAGAGTGATGGTTTCCCCCTTGCGGGCCGGGCTTGCGGCCGTAATTTCCGAGCCGTCGGCGTGCGTTGCGGCGGCGAAGGATTTCCCGTTCACCCACTGGCTGAACAAGCCGGGCGCGTTGCGGGCGACCGTGAAAGCAGCCGACGTGTCGGGTTTCCCTAGCCAGCTGAGGGTCAAAGTCTGATCGCCCTCGCTCAGATCGGAGGGGATCTGCAGGTTGACCTGTCCGGGGGAAACGTAGAATAGCGGCAACAGGCGGCTACCCACTTTCGCCGTCACATTGTCCATGGTTTGCGGCAGCGGCACGCCCGGCGCTACTTGAGCGCCCGGAGCCAGACTGGTGCCGTAAACCGAGACGATCGAGCCCGGGGAGAGAATCGCTTCCGGCGTTACGCCGGCGGCGTTCACAATGCCCGATGGCGCGATGGCCGGAGTGTGAGAGACTTCAGGCCCGGGGCTTTCCACGGCCTGGAAATTCGCCGTGAAGCGATTCTTTGTCTCATCGGCCGAGGCTACGAAATTGCGCGTCGCCCCGCCTACGCCGTCCGACCACGAGACGAACGTATAGGCTTGCCCGGAGCCATCGACCTGATCCTGCGCCGTCACGGTGTGGCTGGAACCGATTCCCCAGGTGAAGGTGAAATTCGGCCAATTCGTGCGCCCGTCGACGTTCAGCGTCAAGCCCGGCGGGCTGGTCAGATAGGTGACTCGCGTGGCGGGATTGAAGGTGGCTTTGAGCGGATCGGGGCTGCCGAACTCCGGCATGGTGAAATCATGATTCACCGCGCTGCCATCGCTCCAGGAGCCGAACACCCAGGATTTGCCCAACGAGTCTGTCTGCGGCGTGAGCGCGCCGATCATATGGGTGGTCTTGCTGCCCCATTGCACGGTAGCCGGAGAATACATCGGCGTGCGGTCGAGCAAGATCTGCAAGCCCGGCGGATCGGTGGCAATGGTTACATTAAAAGGCCGCGAGGTTTGGAAAATCGGGTAAATCGAAATGGGATTGTTCAGATGGTAGGTATTGATATACGTCTGGTTGGTATTCCCGGAACCCGGTACCTGGCCCCAACCGGTGAAAATATAGCCTGGAGCTGGATGCGCTTCAACCGTAATTAACGCCCCCGCACTGTAGAAATTCGATGTATTTTGGATAGCGCTAACGCCATTAATGGAGACCGTTCCCGGCGATCCGCATGGCTTGGGGCTGGGTAAGCACACCCAATAGATCAGGTCGACCGCGTACTGCACGCTGAAGGTGGCCTTGATCCATGTGAGGCCGGGATCGGCGGTGATGGTCTGCAGCGCGAGGGGGTCGTTGACCGGTCCCAGGTTGGTCGACCAGTTGGCAAATACATAGCGGACTTTGTCGCTATAGCCAGGTTGAATGTTGCTCAGCAAGCTCAACGAATGAGTGCTGCCGGCCGGCCAGAACAGGGTCGCGGCGTCGCGAACGAGCTGGCCGTCCACATAGAATTTCAAACCCACGAATGGCGGGTCGGTGGAAATCGAAACACTGCTCACCGTCGGCTGCTGGCCCCAAAGGGCGGCGGACAGCGCCAGCTGCAAACCAATAAAAAGGCATTTTCTCATCGGCTTTATCACGCTCATGTGCATCATTTCCATCTGCCGGGCACGGGAAGGCGCGCCCCGGACTGACAGTATAACCGGAAACTCACGGAATTATATCCCTGTAAAAGGATGCGAATTTATTGTCTATCAACGATATAAGAAGGCCTATAACATTCGGTAACAAAGCATTACTACCCATTTTTGCTATTGCAATTCCCGTCGATAATGCTAAATTTACTGGGTCATTCGAATAAACCGTGTTGCTGATTAAAAAGGATTTGAGCGATTTATGAATGGAACGAAGAATCTCGGGATTCGGATTTCACGGAGGACGCGTTGGGTGTCCCTATTCGCCGCGGCTGCGTTGGCGGCTTCGACCCTGACGCTGCGGGCAGGCACATTCGGAACGGTGGTGCCGATTGGCGGCACGGCCGCCGATATCGCGCTCGATGAAGCGCGGGGCGTGCTTTATATCGCCAACTTCGGCGCCAACCGCATCGACGTAATGTCGCTGCAGGACAAAACCATCAAGACCTCCTACAATGTCGCGCCGCAACCTGGCTCGTTGGCTCTGTCTCCGGACGGCCAATATCTGGTGATTGCGCACTTCGGCAATTTCGTGTCGCCGGGCTCGCCGCAAAACGCTCTCACGGTGATCCGCTTGAATGGCCTGAGCCGGCAGACTTTCGCGCTCGGTTTTCCGCCGCTCGGCGTGGCCTTCGGCAATGATGGCGTGGCGCTGGTAGTGACGTCGAACGAATTCATGTTGTTCGATCCGGCCAGCGGATACGCGCACACCATCGCCACGGTCCAGAACGTGACGGCCAACACCCTGCCGGTGCCGCCGGCGAATTTTCCGCCGCAGATCATCGCCGCTTCGCTGGGCGTTTCCGCCGACGGCTACCACATCTACGGCCTCTCAGACACCATCCGTTTTCACTACAACGTGATGACGAAAACGATTTCGTCGCTCGGCTACGGCGCCAGCCCTCCGCTGGGCCCGCGCGTAGTCAGCGTGAGCAAAGATGGCAGCTACTACACGGCCGGCTGGGCCATGTTCAACGCCAGCGGCGTGTTGCTGTCGCAATTCCCAAATCCATTGGGTGCGCTCAATATCGGAAGCCATGCGATCGACTCCTCAGCAGGGCTTATTTATGCCCAGATCCCCCAAGGTACGGGGCAAACCTCAGCCGTCCCACCTATTACCCCCGCCACGCCAGCGGCGTCAACGGATAGTTCCGCGGCGCCGCCCATCCTCCAGATCCTGGACGCCGATAACCTGAACGTCCGCGATCAAATGCAACTGGCGGAGAATCTGGCTGGAAAATCCCTGCTGAATACAGCGCGCGATACCGTTTATGCAATCTCCGACAGTGGCGTGACCGTGTTGCCCGTGGGCAGCATGAATCAGGTGCCGCGCCTACGGACCTCGTCGGAAGATCTGGTGTTCCGCGGCAACTTCTGCAATCGCGGAGCGATCAGCCAGCAAGTCACGATCTTCGATCCCGGCGCCAACGCCACCGATTTCCAGCTTGCCAGCAACATTCCCGGCATTACGATTTCCCCGAGCTCCGGCACCACTCCGGCTATCGTCACGGTCACCGTCGATCCGCAAACTTTCGCGAACATGTCGGGGACGGTGGCGGCGCAAATTCAGATCACTTCTTCGGCCGCCGCCAATCTGCCGAAATCGCTGCGAGTGCTGATCAACAATCGCGACCCCGATCAGCGCGGCACCTTTGTCGACATTCCGGGCAAGCTGGTGGACATTCTGGCCGACCCGGCGCGCAACCGTTTCTACATCCTGCGCCAGGATCGCAACGACGTGCTGGTCTACGACGGCACCACCAATACTCAGATCGCCGAGCTGCGCACGGCCAACACGCCCACGCAGATGGCCATCACCATGGACCGCCAGTATTTGCTGGTAGGCCATGAGAATTCGCAACTGGCCTACATCTACGATCTGAATTCATTCAAGGCGCTGTATCCGATCCAATTTCCGTTCGGACACTACCCGCACTCGATCGCCGTGTCCGGGTCCGCCGTGCTAGCGGCCACGCGCAACGCCGGCACCACTCATACCATCGACCTGGTGGATGTGTCCGCGCGGCGCGCCACCGAGCTTCCGACCCTCGGCATTTACAAGAACGACATCAACATCGGCACGTTGCTGGTTTCGGCGCCCAATGGCGCGGCCATCCTGGCGGCGATGGCCGATGGCACGACCATGCTCTACGACTCGAGCGCCGGCACTTTCAGCGTCGCCCGCAAAGACTATACCGCGTTGTCGGGCGCGCTGGCCGCTTCCAATCACGGCCAGTTTGTGGTGGACAACCACCTGTTGAACTCTTCGCTGGTGCAGACTCGCCAACTGGAGTCGGGCACAGGCGTTTCTTCCGGATTTGCTTTTCTGGAAAACATCGGGCTGCGCACCACCATGGCCGCCGAAACGGCTGGAGGCGTCATCCAGCACGTGAGCCCGTCGGGCGACAGCATCAAGCCTACCCGTCTGGTGGAAGCGCCCCTGGCCGAGCCAGCCAACACTACGAATACGATTCCCTTCACGCGCACGCTGGCGACACTGTCGAATTCGAGCGCCATCGTATCGCTGACCACTTCCGGCTTCACGGTGCTTCCGTGGCAGTACGACGCCGCGGTTGCGCCGCCGCAGATCACCGCCGTCGTCAATGCCGCTGACTTTACCCAGCCAGTGGCCCCCGGCGGGCTGATTACGCTGTTCGGCCACCAGCTGAGCCCGGTGAATCTGGCAACTTCAGAAATGCCGCTCCCCACGGCGCTCGGCGAATCGTGCCTCACCGTAAACGGCATCCCGGTTCCGATGCTGTTTGTGTCCGGCGGACAGGTCAACGCCCAGCTGCCTTTCGAAGTCAGCGGCTCGGCGACTCTGGTCCTGCACACGCCAGGCGGTGTGAGCGACAACTACAACCTGAATATCCTGTCGACAGCCCCCAGCATCTTTTTCACGGGCACGGCCGGTCCCAATACCAATATTCCGCTCGTGATTCGCCAAACCAACAATCAATTGGTGACGCTTTCCAACCCGGTTCATCCCGGTGACCACCTGGTGATGTACGCCACGGGCCTGGGCTTAGTCACACCCGATGTTCCTGTGGGCATGCCCGGACCGTCGAACCCGCCGGCCGTGGCCCAGGTTCAGCCGATCGTTACCATCGGCGGCGTTGCGGTGCCGGTCGTTTATGCCGGATTGGTGCCGGGAGATGTCGGCGTGTATCAGATTGAAGTCGCCATCCCCATTCACATTCCGGAGGGTTTCAACATTCCCCTGGTGATCAGTCAAGGAAGTGGTGCGACCACGCTCCAAGTGCGTGTGGTCCATTAAGACATTTCTTTTTGGAGAAACTATGCGAAAGAATCTCACGATTTGTGGTTTCGCCGTCGCGCTCTCGCTCAGCGGAGTAGCCATGGCGCAAGATTGGGAGCTGGGCGGCATGGCCAGCTACGCTTTCTTCAAGAATCAGTCGCTGCTCAGCCCCGATGGCCCGGCCAATGCCGGCTTCAAGTCGGGACCGGCATTCGGCGGCGTGTTGGGCTATAACGCGCCCAACCGCTGGGTTGGCGGCGAGTTCCGCTACACCTATCAGGACAGCCCGTTGAAGGTGTCCGCGGGCGGGTCGGAAGCCACCTTCGGCGGCCGTTCTCACCTGGTGCATTACGATGTAATGATTCATCCGCCGCAGCATCGCTCGCGTCTGCAGCCGTTTGCGGCAATCGGCGGCGGTCTGGCGGTTTTCCGCGGCACAGGCGAAGAGCAGGCTTACCAGCCGCTCAGCAATTACGCCATCCTCACCCACACGCAGGATGTGAAGCCACTCATCAGCGTGGGCGGCGGCATCAGGTACCAGATCAGCCCGCGTCTGTATTTCCGCGCGGAGTTTCGCGACTACATCACGCGTTTCCCCACCAAGGTGATTACCCCGATCCCGGGAAATACGGTGGGCGGCTGGTTGAATAACTTCGTGCCCATGTTCGGCCTCAGCTACATTTTCTAAGTTGCACCAACCCGGCGCCGGGTTCCCTCCTCCTCTACCGGCGCCGGGCCTTTTTCGTCCTGTCCCCCAATTGACCCTCTCCGCGCGCCACCAGCCTAACCGCTCTCGTGTCGCGCCGGCGCCATGTGGCGTAACTTGTCCGGGTTGACCACCACGTACACCGCCCGTATGACGTCACCCTCAATCTCGAACGCCGCAGTTTGCACTGGCCCTTCGGGTGCGTCCACGGTGATACCGGGCAGACCATTGATGGTCGCAGAGCGCAGGGTGAAGTCGTCGCGCCACCACGCGCCTGGACGCGTGGCGCTAATTAAGTACTGTGCCACGCGATCAGCGCCGCCCTCGATCACCTCCAACGCCACCCGTACTTTGCCGCCGCCGTCCATCAAGACGCGCACGTCGCTCGCGAGCAACTGCGTCAGCGCATTGAGATCGCCGGACTGGGTTGCCGCCGCGAATGCGGAAATGAGCTGCGCATGTTTCGGATCAATCCCGCCCGGACGCGCCCGCGGCAAGGTCGCACCGCGTGGCCGCGCAGCGCGCACATGCGCGCGGGCGCGGGCGCCAAGCTGCCGGCACGCCGCCTCGCTCCGCTCCAGCGCCGTGGCGACTTCGCTGAACGAGAAGTCGAACACGTCGTGCAGCAGGAGGCTGCGAGCTCGAGCGGCGACAGTTGGTCGAGGATCAAGAGCAGCGCGAAGGACAGATCCTCAGCCAATTCCGCGCGGCTGTCGGGCGCGAGCGCTGCCGTGTCAACCACCGGCTCGGGCAGCCACGGGCCGATGTACTCCTCGCGCCGGGGCGCGAGCCGACGTCAACATGTCGAGACAAATCCGCGTTGTCGTGGTCATGAGAAATGCCCTAGGGTCCGACACTCTGTCGCGGTCGGCCCCATGCCAGCGCAAGTATGTTTCCTGCACGGCGTCCTCGGCGTCCGCCATCAACCCGAGCATGCGGTATGCGAGACCGAGCAGCCGCCGGCGGTACGGCTCGAAGCTCGCGGCCGGATTCGCCATTGAGCTCTTGGAACTCACGTCATTCGCCCGGGCTCTAAGGCGGTGCGGCGGCAGCGGACAAGGGCCAGCCCGCCGAGGGCCAGGGCGGTCAGCCCGAGCACGAACGCCATTGCGCCGCCCACTACTCCATTGCCGGTGCCGGGACCACCGTTGGCAGTAGCCAAATTCAGCACGCCGTTGACCATGGCGATTAGCCCCGCCACCAGGGCCGCGATGGCTCCGAGCCGCCCGGAGGCGGTGCCGAAGCGACTGGCGGGGCGGGCCAGAGCCAGCCCACCGATGACCACGCCGACCAGTGCCAGCACAGCGACCGTGCCGGCCCAGATTCGCCGGGGGGGCATGCCGTAAACCGTCTTGGCGGCTGGCTCGGAAAGGTGCGCGGCCACAAGAACGACATGCACAAGCCCCCCAAACAGGGCGGCTGCAGCCACGGCGGTGAGAATAATAGCGAAGGTTCGCTTCATAGATTTCGCTCCTCTAGTCTCCAAAAGGGGGACGGGATCGGGCTTCGGAATGTGACATGGGCCGCGAGAAAAAGCGCCGTGGAATCAGTTACTCGGGAGACGGCGATCCGGTCCGCGATTACCTAGATCGATAACGCCTTTTGGAAACGACGATGACAACAACCGGCACCCTGCTCACTTCCTCAGGATTTTGTCCATGGCCTTTCCCTTGGCCAGTTCATCCACGAGCTTGTCCAGGTAACGGATCTGTTGCATGAGCTTATCCTCGATCTCCTCCACCCGATAACCGCAGATCACGCCGGTAATCTTGGAGGCGTTCGGGTTGATCCGTGGCGCCCGGCCGAAGAAGGTCTCGAAGTCGACTCTCTTGTCGATCTGCTTTTGCAGCGTTTGTTTATCGTAGCCCGTTAGCCAGTGGATGATGGCATGAACCTCCTCCTTCGTACGACCCTTCCTCTCCGCCTTGGTGATGTAATGCGGGTAGACGCTCGCGAACGTCATCCTGAATACTCTCGTGTTAGACCTGCGTGTGATAGGGAAGATAGACCATTCATTATCAGCGATAAAGCCATCCAGCGACGCAGGCATAAAGTAGATGAGTTTGGCCACCGTTCAACTTCCACATCGTACCAGTGCACGGGCGAGCCAGTTCGGACTCACTAGCCTGATATCCGTCCGCATAATAGACTGATCAGGTAAGGGATCATTGCGAGTGCAAAATATCAAGACCGTCTTTTTGTGTCTGGTGACTGTGGCTCTGGCAATTTGGCTGGCGGCCGCCGCGGACTCGACGCGCGTGGCCCAGGACCGCCTGTGGCATCACCGCAACCTGGGCAAGGCGTTCTACGAAAATCCGACTACCCAGAAAGAAGCCGTCGCTGAGTTCAAGAAGGCGCTGGACCTGGCCCCGGCCTCGGCTCGCGAGCGAGTGAACTACGGCCTCGCCCTGCTGCGGGCCGGCGAAACCAAAGAAGGCGTTGCCGAACTCGAGAAAGCGCAGAAGCAGGATCCCAAAATCCCTCACACCTGGTTCAACCTCGGCATCGCGTTCAAGAAAGACGGCGATACCGAGCGCGCTATCCAGCAGTTTGAGCAGATGGTGCAATTGACGCC
Organism: Candidatus Solibacter usitatus; assembly: GCA_016185465.1. Classification (GTDB taxonomy): domain Bacteria; phylum Acidobacteriota; class Terriglobia; order Bryobacterales; family Bryobacteraceae; genus JACPNO01. The sequence goes on along the minus strand of JACPNO010000078.1, from coordinate 3,729 downwards.
CGATGAGCCGAAGTCGCATTACAACTTGGGCGTTTTGTACAAACTTGCCGGAAAAAAGGACGAGGCGCTGGCGCAGCTCGAAACTGCGGCACGCCTCGATCCCAATCTGGGCGGCCCGCATTTCCAGCTTTTTAATCAATACCGGCAGGCAGGCCGTGATGCCGACGCCGCCGCTCAGCTAAAAGTTTTCCAGGAGATCAAGAAGCGAACCGCCGGCGCGGCCATCGCCGAGGACATGGAATGGAGCTACTACGCCGAGGTTTATGAGACGGTCGAAGCGCAGCCGGCCGAAGCGCCCGCGGCGGAGCTGAAGTGGCAAGATCGTGCGATCGCCGGCCGCTTCGATCCGGCAACCTCTGGCCTCGCGGTGTTGGATGCCGATGGCGATGGCCGGGCTGATTTGTTGGCGTGGTCGGCGGAGCGCGTCGTACTGCTGCGCAACGGCGAAACGGCGGTGGCGCACTCTGGCCTGGAAAAGCTGCAAGGCGTGATCGCGATCCTCCCCGGCGATTTTGACAATGACGGGCTGCCCGATCTTTGCGTGCTGACGAATTCCGGCGCCGCGCTTTACCGCAATCAAAAGGGCACGTTCGCGCCGCACTCCGCTGCGCTGCCGCAGGGGCGCTTCGATGGCGCCGTCTGGATCGATTACGACCACGATGGCGATATTGATTTGATTCTGCTGGGCGAAAAATCCGTGCTGGCGCGCAACGAAGGCGCGGGCGGATTCAGCGATCAGACCGCGCATTTTCCGTTTGCGACCGGCCACGCCGCCGCCGGAACGCTGTTTGCATTCCGCCACGATACCAGTGCCATCGACCTGGCAGTTGCCTACCGCGACGGCAGCAGCGTCCTCTATCACGACCGCTTGAACGGGCGCTACGAAGCGGAGACCGCGACCGGCTTGAACCAGGCAACCAGCGTGGTTGCGGATGATTTCGATAACGATGGCTATCCCGATCTGGCGGTCGCGACACCTGCGGGCGTGAGCCTGGCCAGAAATCGCGACGGCGTTTTGCAGCCCGGAACGGCGCTGGCGGAAGCCCGTGGGCCGATTGCTTTTGTCGATCTTGAAAACCGCGGAGTCGAAGATCTGATCGCTGCCGGCGCCGTGTACCGGAATCGCGGACGGGGAGTATTCGTCCGCTCCGCATGCACGCAATGCTTACCGGAAAGCGCGGCCGCGATCGCGGCCGATTTCGATAGCGACGGCCGCGCCGACCTGGCGCTGATCACCGGCGACGGCGCGCTGCGCGTCATGCTCAACCGCACCGCCACCCGCAATAACTGGCTGCGCGTGGCACTGGCCGGCGTGAAAACTCCCAAGCTCGCGCCCGGCGCCACCGTCGAGGTGAAGACCGGCGCCAGTTATCAGAAGAGAATTTATACGGGCTTGCCCCTGTTGTTCGGCGTGGCGTCCTATAAGGATATCGATGCGGTGCGCATCACCTGGCCCAACGGGCTGATTCAGAATGAGACCCGGCAGGCGGCCGCCAAATCCATGCGCTACGAGGAACAGCAGCGGCTTTCCGGTTCCTGTCCGATGATCTTCGCGTGGGATGGCAAGCAATTCCGCTTCATCACCGACGTGCTGGGCGTGGCGCCGCTCGGAGCGAGTTCCGGCGATGGGCAATATTTTCCCGTGGATCACGATGAATACGTGCAGATTCCCAGCGACGCCCTGGCGCTGGTCGACGGGCGCTACGAAATCCGCATTGCCGAGGAGCTGCGCGAGGTTTCTTATCTCGACCAGATCCATTTGATCGCCGTCGATCATCCGGCGCGCACCGAAATTTTCACCAATGATAAATTCAAGTCGCCTCCTTTTCCCGATTTCCGCTTGTTCGGCGTTGCGACGCGGCTTTATCCCAGAGCCGCGCGCGACGGCAATGGCCACGATGTGCTAGGCCGCCTCCTGAACCAGGATCGGGCTTATCCGGATAATTTCCGGCGCGATGTTTCCGGCATCGCCGAGACGCATGCGCTGGATTTGGATTTTGGCGCGGCAGCCAAAGACGGCCACGCCGTGCTGGTCCTCAATGGCTGGGTGGACTGGGCCGATGGCAGCACCTTCCTGCGCGCCGCGCAGCAGCCCGGGGCCGGTCTGGTTCTGCCGTATCTCCAAGTGAAAGACGCGGCGGGCGCGTGGCGAACTGTGATCGCGGACATGGGAATTCCGGCCGGAAAACCCAAGACCATCGCCGTGGATCTGACAGGAAAATGGTTGTCGGCTTCGCGCGAAATCCGCGTCGTGACGAATCTCTGCGTTTATTGGGACGAGATTTTCTTGAGCGAGGACGATACCAAGCCGGACGCGCGGCTGACCCGCATTGCCGCGGAAACCGCCGACTTGCATTTTCGCGGCTTTTCCAAAGCCACTATCCATCCGCAGCGCCGGCAGCCGGAGGCATTCGACTACGCGCGCCTGGCGCAGGTGTCGATGTGGAATCCGACGCCGGGGAGCTACACGCGCTATGGCGATGTCCGGCCGCTGCTCGAAGCGGCCGATGACCGCATGGTGATCATGGGGTCGGGCGACGAACTGCGTCTGCTTTTTCCGGCGCGGGATCTGCCGCCCTTGCAGCAAGGCTGGACCCGCGATTTTCTGCTGCTGGTGGATGGCTGGGCCAAAGACGGCGATTACAACACGGCCTATTCGCAGAGTGTCGATCCGCTGCCTTTCCACCGAATGAGCGCCTATCCGTATTCCGCGGCAGAGCATTTTCCCGATGATGCCGCGCATCGCGAATATCGTGAAAAGTACAATACAAGGTCGGCCTTGCGCCTGCTGCGGAACTTGGCGCCATGACCAAACACACGTTGACCCGGTGGGCCGCGATCCTTTTCTTAGCGCTGCTGCTGAACACGGCGTATATCGCAGTGTTCGCATCGCCGACCATTTTTTACATGGCGAATGTGTTGCTGCACCTGGCGCTGGGCGTACTGCTGCTGGCTGCCCTGCCCCTCATCTGGCGGAAATTTTCAGTTGCCGGCGTCTTTTATCTGGCGGCCGCCGGCTTCGGAATATTTCTCGCGGTGCGTGGCAATGTGACCGACAACCGCTGGGCGCTCAACGCTCATATTGGCATCGCGATTGGCGCGTTGGTTGCGCTGCTACTGGTTCTGGATAAGAGCCGCTTCCGCGCGGCGTACGTGCCGGTGCTGGCGGCGATGGTGATTCTACCCGCGTCGACATTCTTGTATCGCAGGGCTTTTCCCAATCCGAACGACCGGATTCGCAACCCGCTCAGCGCGCCGGCATCCCCGCAAGAGGAAGGCGGTGGCCCGCAGTCTCCGTTTTTTCCTTCTTCGGCCAGGACCAACGTGGGCGGCATCATACCCGCCAACTTCTTCATGGATTCGGAAAAATGCGGCGAGTGCCACAAAGATATCTACGATCAGTGGAACAGCTCTGCGCATCATTTTGCGTCGTTCAACAATCAGTTCTACCGGAAATCGATCGAGTACATGCAGGCGGTGAATGGCACGCAGTCGAGCAAATGGTGCGCCGGCTGCCACGATCACGCGGTGTTTTTTAACGGCCGCTTCGAGCGTCCCATCAAAGAGCAGATCGATACTCCGGAGGCGCGCGCGGGCCTCGCCTGCACCTCCTGCCACTCCATCGTCCACGTCGACAGCAGCATGGGCAACGGCGGCTTCACCATCTCCTACCCGCCCCTGCACGAGCTTGCCAATAGCAAGAACCGCTACCTCCGCGCCGTCGATCGT
>JACPNO010000064.1 GCA_016185465.1 Candidatus Solibacter usitatus | reverse complement strand
GCCTCAAGCGGACGGCCGACGTGGGCGAACGAATTGGGATGGGCATCAGCATGCTCCTCGATCGAATGTGCCCGGGTGGTGGGTGGAATGCCGGCAACGGAATGGCGTTCGGCGTTGCTTACACCCCGTACATTGATGCCACGGCCATTGCGCTGCTCGCACTCGGTGGATACGAAAAGGAACCAGGTGTACGAGCTTCGTTGACCTGGCTCGTGAATCGGGTTTCCGGATGTCCGTCTCCATATAGTCTGGCGTGGGGCATCCTCGCGTTAGCGGCCTATCGAAACATCAGCAGCGAAGCCAACGAGACGCTCGGTCGCACCGCGAAGGAGCTAGCCACCCGAATAGAAGACGACACTCGTCCAACATACGATGTCTGCACTCTCGCCACTTGCGCGTTGGCGCTCGAAGCTGTCGAGGGAGATAGCGTGTTCGAGGTACGGGGATGACCGAATTCGATCGGCGGAGAGCAATGATCAGCGCGGCCGGACTCGCAGTCGGAGGAATGGCGACAGGCAGGCTCCTGCCGGAAGAAATGCTTCTGCGAGACCGCCGCCCGGCGCGCTCCCGGGTCGCGATTCTTTCAGCGGTTCGATACTCCGAGGCATTGGTTGATTCCCTCGTGCAGGCGCTTCGCCTGTTCCAGCTCAGCCTTCGCGACAAGTCTGTCTTCCTCAAACCCAACCTCGTCGAATACATCGCTGGCGTTGACGTGAACACAAATCCAGTGCTCGTAGGCGCCGCCGCTGACGCATTTCTGCGTCTTGGTGCGAAGCGTGTGGTCGTGGGAGAAGGACCCGGCCACCAGCGAGACACGTACTTGGTCCTCGTTGAGAGCGGTCTGGAAGCTCAACTGCACGCGCAAAAGATCGACTTCGTTGATCTGAACCGCGACGAACTGGTCAAGGTGCCAACGAGGGCCACCTACACGGGTCTGGAGGAGCTGTGGCTGCCCAGGACTGTGCTCGAAACTGACTTTGTGGTATCGATGCCGAAGATCAAAACCCATCACTGGGCTGGCGTCACGCTGAGCATGAAGAACATGTTCGGTGTAGTGCCCGGCGCGAAGTATGGCTGGCCCAAGAACGTTCTGCATTGGAAGGGCATCCACCGGAGCATTCTCGATATCTGTGCGACCGCGCCAATGCACTTCGTCATCGCGGACGGCGTCGTTGCCATGGAAGGTAACGGGCCGCTGCACGGCACCCACCGGAATCTCGGCAAGGTGGTTCTCGCTGACGATCCCGTGGCCGCGGACTTCGTCTGCGCGCGTCAAATGGGCCTCGATCCCCGCCGTGTTTGTCATCATGATCGGGCCGCACAATTTCTTGGGAACGGCTCTTCT
>JACPNO010000040.1 GCA_016185465.1 Candidatus Solibacter usitatus | reverse complement strand
GGCGCCAAGCCGGCGGAGCCGGTTCAGTTGGAAGGTCACAATCTCGCGCGAGGTGCCGACGTATTCCGCCAGCGTGTTATGCGTCAGGGCGGGAACGCGGGTGCAGCCATCCGCCATGGGCGTGCCGAGCGAATGCGCCAGTTGAATCAGGGCGAGCATGACGCGCTCCGGCGTCTTATACACCGCCATGCTCTCGATGCGTTCCTGCAACGTGATGCATTGCCGGACCAGATACTGGGACAAAGCCAGGCCGAGCCGCGGCTCGCGTTCGATCTGGGCCTCGATTTCGGAGCTGTTCCACGACATCACGGTAGTGGTGTCGAGCGCCACCGCCGCTTCGGTCCGGCGCGGCGGACCTACCAGGCAGGCCTCCCCGAATAGACCTTCCGCGGAAACGATGCGAGCGACCAGTTGATTGCCGTCATCCCCCACATTGCTGATCTTGACGCGCCCTAGAATGACGACGTACAGGTGGTCCGAAGGCTGTTGGGCATCGTAGATGACCCGCCGTTTGGCGAACTCCTGAACTGGCTTACGTGGCAAATAAGTGAGCGGATCTTCAATGGAAAACGACTCACGGATTCGGTTCATAGGAGCCCTCCTGCCTGCCTGCAACCCTCGTACTGCCTAAGGAAAGCTTACTGGTTTACACAGTACTAGCGCATTAGCATTTTATCGTACGCACGTTTTTACGGTACGATTCCGTACACAGGTCCTCGGCCGCTGAACCACCGCCAGCCCGCATAACCGGCCAGCGGAATGGCCGCGGCAATCCAGAATGCCTGGGAGTGGTGACCAAGGTCGAAGAGCCGTCCAAATAGCGGCATCACGATCGCCACCATAAGACTCCAGGACCCCGCGCCCGTCCCGGCGATCAAGCCCGCGGAGTCCGAGCTATACACGTGGGTCGCGTAAGCCACTGACAATACGACAAATCCGGAAGCGACGAACATAGCAAGGAACATCAGCCCCAGAACCACCCAGACGCTCCCGGCGAACGGGATGGCCGCAAAAGCCAGGTTGAGGGCGACACACAGAGCCAGCATCCGGCCCAAAGCCGGGACCCGCGGCTCGCCGCGGCGCAGGGACCGATCGGCCAGCCACCCCCAAACGAAATACCCGAGTTCCCAGCCGAGCGGCGGAATCCACATGACCCGGCCGATGAACGTTTGCGAAAATCCGAGCGGCTTGGCCAGGTACAGAGCCGACGAATAGAGCACAAACCCGAGCGGGAGGGCGCCCAGGGCATAGGCGCACATGAACGCCCACAGCGCCGGATCGAGCGGCCGGGGCTTCCGCGCGCCGGCCTTC
>JACPNO010000039.1 GCA_016185465.1 Candidatus Solibacter usitatus | reverse complement strand
CATGCGCACGGCAACCGGGCTTTCGACCGAGGCGGTCTACATCTTCACCAACATGCTTCGGAAGCTGGCGAAAACGTACAAGCCCGAATACATGGCGGCGGTTTTCGAGAGCATCGGGCCCACGCTGCGCGAGCAGGAATTTGCTGAATACAAAGCCAATCGCACCGCCATGCCGGACGATCTGGCGGAGCAAATCCCCTATGTTCGTAAGGTGCTGGACGGCATGCGCGTCCCGATTCTGCAATTTGCAGGATATGAGGCGGATGACGTGATCGCGACTCTCGCCCGCCGGGCCGAGTCGGCAGGGTACGAAGTGGTTATCGTATCGAGCGATAAAGACTTGCTGCAACTGGTAACGGAGCGGGTCTCGATGCTGAATCCGGCCAAGGACGATCTCTGGTACAACCCGGCAAAGGTCGAGGAATTCATGGGAGTGCGGCCGGAACAAGTGGCGGATCTGCTGGCGCTTAAAGGCGACTCGGTGGACAACATTCCGGGCGCGCCCGGCATTGGCGACAAAGGCGCGCGTGATTTGATTGTCCAGTTCGGATCGGTCGAGCAGGCGATCGAGCGGGCCGGCGAAGTGGAGCGCAAAGCCTACCGGGAAAGCTTGCAGAATAATCGCGAGCGCATTCTGATGAGCAAACGGCTGGCCACGGTGGAGACGGCGATTCCGCTCGAATTCTCGCTGGACATGGTCAAGGTACAGGCAGCAGATCAAGCGGCGCTCAAGGAGCTCTTCAAGGAGCTGGAATTTCATAGCCTGGCGCGCGAGCTGGGTCCAGGCGAAGATTCGCGAGCGCGGGATTACCAGGCGTTGTCCACGCGCGAGGATGTTGCGGCGTGGCTGGCCGAGATACCGCCGGGCGCGCCTGTGTCGGTTGCGGTGTCGCGAACCGAAGAAGGCGAATTCCCCCTGGACACCATCGGCCTGGCGTGGCGGCAAGCCGAAGCCCGTGCGATTCCAGTGACGCTCATCGACGCGGTTCGGCCGCTGATTGCCGATGCCGCGCGCCCGAAAATCGGCTGCGATGTGAAATCCACTCTGCTGGCGTTGAGCAAGCTGGAAATCGCTGCCGCCGGTTTCGCGCACGACGTCATGCTTTACGCGTTTCTGCTCGATGCCGACCCGGGCGGATGCACACTGGCCGAACTGACGCGGCGCCGGCTGGACCTGAAGCTGGGCGCATCGCCGGAGCAGCATGCCGACTACGCCCTCGAACTCTGCGCCGCGCTCCGCGGGGAAATCGAAGCGCGCGGCTTGACCGAACTCTACACCAATATCGAGCTGCCGCTGGCGAGCGTGCTGGCGCGCATGGAACGCGAGGGCATTCGCGTCGATAAAGCCGAGCTGGGACGGCTCTCGGAGATGATGGAGACGGAGATTTCCCGGCTCACCGGGGAGATTCACGCACTCGCGGGAAAGCCGTTCAACATCAGCTCGCCCCAGCAGCTTGGCAAGATTCTGTTCGAGGATCTTAAGCTGCCCGCTCCGGTGAAATACGGAAAAGGCAAAACCATTTCCACTGCGGCGGACGTTTTGGAAGACCTCGCCGAAGAGCACGAAATCGCACGCAAGGCGTTGGAATACCGCCAGCTCACCAAGCTCAAGGGCACTTACGTGGACGCGCTGCCGATGCTGATCGACGTGGCCAGCGGACGAATCCATACCAGCTTCAACCAGGCGGGCGCGGCCACCGGCAGGCTTTCGTCTTCGAATCCTAATTTGCAGAATATTCCGATTCGCACCGAGCTGGGGCGGCAGATTCGCGCGGCGTTCATTCCGCGGGAAGGCTGGAAGCTGGTGGTGGCGGACTATTCGCAGATCGAGCTGCGCCTGCTGGCGCATATGTCGCACGACCCGCTGCTGGTGGAGGCGTTCCGCAATGGCGAGGATATTCACACGCGCACCGCCGCGGAAGTGATGGGCATTCCTCCGTTGATGGTGACGCCCGACGCGCGCTCACGCGCCAAGGCGGTGAATTTTGGAATCGTGTACGGCATAAGCGCCTTTGGCCTGGCCGCCCAGCTTGGCATTTCACGCAGCGAAGCAGAGCTCTACATCAAAGGCTACTTCGAGCGCTACGCCGGGGTGAGGAAATTCATCGAAGCCACCATCGCCGAGGTGCGGCGTACCGGCGTGGCGCGCACGCTGCTGGGCCGCGAGCGGCCTATTCCGGACATGAATAGCCGCAATCCGAACGCGCGCGGATTTGCGGAGCGCACGGCGGTGAATTCGCCACTGCAGGGAACGGCGGCCGACGTGATCAAACTGGCCATGGTGCGGATCGACCGCGAGCTGCAAGCCGGAGGATTGCGGGCGGTGATGCTGCTGCAGGTTCACGACGAGCTGGTGTTCGAAGCGCCGCCGGAGGAGACTGCGCGGTTGTCAGCACTAGTCAAGCGCGAGATGGAACAGGTTTACCGGCTGGAAGTGCCGCTGATCGCCGATATTGGCGTTGGCGATAACTGGCGCGACGCGAAGTAAGGGCGGTTTCAAATCCGCCCTTCCCCGATTTAACGCAGCAGGGCCTCGTTGACGACGATCTTCAACAGGTGTTTAGCCATGCCATCAAAACTCTCCGGGTCCTTGTCGTCTCCGCGAACCGGGCGCGGAACGGGGTCAAATCGACGAACCCGCTCGCTTTGTCCAGGGTGTGAAACTCGGCCGGCCCAATTTCCCGAAGGCGGGCGTTCATCTGATCCAGCGTGTTTATCGTGAAAAAACCGGGCCGTGTCCGGGGGCGATGATTTCCGCATCCAGACGCGCCATTTTTCCCAGTGTCTGAATCCACTGGGACGGGTAGCCGTCAAACATGTAGGGAATCGGATGGACCAGGAGATCGCCGGCAATCTCGAGTTTCTCCGTGGGCAGGACACGACCGCGTCCCCGGTGGTATTGCCTTTTCCCAGATACATCACCTTCAAGTCCCGCCCGCCTGAATCGATAGCCAACTCATGATCGAAGGTGAGACTGGGCGAATGGTAGGCGAGGACCTTGAACTCTTCCTGTCTCTGCCGCTGCCGGGCCAGTCTGCCGTCCTCGCCCTTCCCGGCGGTCAGCGCCGCAATCTGCTGGGCGGCGTCCTTCCGATTCGCCCTCAGGAAAAAGGGCAGGAACAGATCCAATGTCCTTGCGGGTCTCGGCATGGGCGATGATCGCCGGCGAAGGAGACGCTCCACGTAGGCTGGTTGCCGAAGTTGTGACCGCCATGCCAGAGGGGTTGAGCAGGTAGCGAGCCCATGGCGCCATCCAGTTCACCCTTCATTTTTGTGGCGCTCTCAATCATGCCTTTGTAGCGTACGACGCCATTGGCTCCGGAGGGCTCAAGACTGAACTCGATCGCATCGCCCAGCGCGCCAGAATAGGTGCCGGTCGGTTTTTCCCCCGTCCTGGAAGGAAACTGAAAGACGGGCTGCCGCTGCCGGCATCCGCTATCCGGCGATCGCGGCGCACACTGCGAGCATGGCTAGCCAAGCCGGCCTCCGCATGTTCCTCAACTGCCTCCGCGCAAATAGGCATCGTCGCCTCGAATCCAATCTTCCCGAATCGGACTGAACAGATCGACGGCCACCGAGTCTTCGAGCGCCTCCACCATGTGTGGAGCATGAGGAGGAATTTGCAGCGATTCGCCGGCACCCAGAATCTTCTCGTCCCCGGCGATCACGAAGCGCATCCGGCCGCTCTCCAGCATGCTGATCTGCTCATTCACATGGCTGTGCAGGGGCACAATCGCGCCCTTGGCGAGGCGCAGGCGGGCCACGGTAATCTTTTCGCCATGAATGACTTTGCGGCCGACCAGGGCGTTCATCTGCTCTTCTGGAATAGCGTTCCAGTTGTGGTGCTTCATAACGAACGCTATTCTATCATCAGGATCATGAAGGGTATCGTGCTAGCAGGCGGCAGCGGGAGCAGACTGTTTCCGCTCACCAAAATCACCAACAAACATTTGCTGCCTATCTACGATAAGCCCATGATTTATTACCCGATCCAGACTTTGGTCGACGCCGGTATTCGCGACATCCTGGTAGTAACCGGCGGCAAGAATTCCGGCGATTTCCTGCGCCTGCTGGCCAACGGCAAGGAGTTCGGCCTGAAACACATTGGCTACACCTATCAGGAAGGCGAAGGCGGCATAGCCGATGCGTTGGCGCTGGCCGAGCATTTCTCCGACGGCGACAAAGTCTGCGTCATTCTGGGCGACAACATTATCGAGGGCAACATCCGCGCAGCGGTGGATGAATTTTGCCGCCAGCCCAGCGGCGCGCGCATCCTGCTGAAGGAAGTGCCCGACGCCGGACGGTTCGGCGTGGCGGAAATCCGCGGCAACCGCATCGTCAACATCGAGGAAAAACCCAGGCATCCGAAATCCAACTACGCGGTGACGGGAATTTATCTCTACGACGCGACGGTTTTCGACAAGATCCGCACGCTGGTGCCTTCCGGGCGCGGGGAGCTCGAAATTACCGATGTCAATAACGCCTACATTGGCGAGGGTTCCATGACTTTTTCTTACCTCGATGGCTGGTGGACCGATGCCGGCACATTCGATTCGCTGCTGCGCGCCGGTAACCTGGTGGCGCAAACGCGCGAGCGCGCCGCCCAGGCGCTGCAGCAGGCGGGCACCTAGCATGGCCACCAAGGCGACAGCGGCTTCCGGAGCCGGCGGCATCGCCGTGCCGCATTGCGAAAAGGGCATTGGCGCCGTGATCACATCGCCCGATTCCAAACATTTGATTGCCGGCGTGCGCGTCGCGCCTCTGGCGCTGTGGCCGGACGATCGCGGGCACTTTCTCGAAGTGCAGCGCTTGGGACAAGGCCTGGCGGCGGCGTTTCCGGCAGAGTCCACGCAAGTCTCGGCCGCGTTGAATTATCCCGGCACCATCAAAGCGTTCCACTACCACCGCTATCAAACCGACTGCTGGACGCCGGTCGCGGGCATGCTGCAAGTAGCCCTGGTCGATTTGCGTGAAGGCTCGGCTACGTTTGGCGCGCGCAACACGCTGTACATCGGCGCGCTGCGCCCCTGGCAGGTCCTGATTCCCGCCGGCGTTGGACACGGCTACAAAGTCTTGGGCGCGGAGCCGGCCCTGCTGGTCTATCTCACCGATCGTCACTACGACCCGAGCGACGAAGGCCGTATCGCCTACGATGACGCCCACATCCATTACGACTGGGAAACGCAGCACAAGTAGCCCGTGAAAATCATCGTCACCGGCGGCGCGGGGTTCATCGGCTCGGCATTCGTGCGGCTCGCGCTCGCTGAAGGCGCCCGGGTCGTCAATCTGGATAAACTCACCTACGCCGGCAATCTGGAAAACCTGGCGGCGGTGGCGGAGCACCCGGCTTACACATTCGTGCATGGCGATATTTGCGATGCCAAGCTGGTGAACGATCTGGTTGCCGCCGAAAAGCCGGACGCCGTGGTGCATTTTGCCGCCGAATCGCACGTGGATCGCAGCATTCTCGATCCCAGCCCGGCGTTCGAAACCAATTTGCGGGGAACGTTTACGCTGCTGGAAGCCGCGCGCGCGCACCGCCTGCCGCGCTTCATTCACGTTTCGACCGATGAAGTATACGGCTCGATTCCCTTCCCCGGCGAGGCGGATGAAAATTTTCCGCTCAATCCCTCCAGCCCTTATTCAGCTTCGAAGGCAGGCTCGGATCTGCTGGCGCGATCTTATTTCACGACCTACGGCACGCCGGTGATTGTGACGCGCGCGTCCAATAATTACGGACCGTATCAGTTCCCAGAGAAACTGATCCCGCTGATGATTTCGAATGCCTTCGAGGATCGCGCCTTGCCCGTATACGGCGATGGCATGCAAGTGCGCGACTGGCTGTACGTGGACGACCACTGCCGGGCCATTCACGCGCTCATCGCCAAGGGCCGGGCCGGGGAGATCTATAACATTGGCGGCAGCGCCGCGCTCGCCAACATCGATGTGGTGCGCCGGATTCTGGCTGCGACCGGTAAGACCGAGAGCCTGATCCGTAGCGTTGCCGACCGGCCCGGACATGACCGCCGTTACGCGCTATCGAGCGCCAAAGTAATGCGCGAAACCGGTTGGGCGCCCACCGTGTCGTTTGATGACGGCTTAGCCCGGACCATTGCCTGGTACTGCGAAAATTCCGGCTGGGTGGAGCGCGTCAAATCCGGCGACTATCGCGCCTACTACGCGCGCAACTATGACGACCGGCACGCCGGCGTTTAGAATACGGCATGCGCGTAGCTCTGGACGCCACTCCTCTGACGCTCTCGAGCGGCGGGCTGGCGCGCTACACCGCCGAGCTGGCGCGGGCGCTGGCAGCGGAATACGAGCGCAACGATTTTTTTCTGCTCTCTGACCAGCGGTTCACGATGCCGGCCGGCAATCGAGCCAACTTGCGAAGTGGACGATCACCGCAGAGTGCGTTGGATCGCAAATGGTGGCTTTGGGGCCTGGACCGCGAAATGGACCGCCTGGGCTGCGACCTGTTTCACGGCACCAATTTCGAAGTGCCGTACCTCGCACGGCGTCCCAGCGTACTCACGCTGCACGACCTTTCCCCGTGGATAAATCGCGAATGGCATCACGGCGCGGAGCGCGTACGCAGGCGCACGCCGTGGCTGATTGGCCTGGGGATCGCGACCATGATCGTGACGGTCAGTGACGCCGTCCGCAAGCAAGCGATCGATTACTTTGGCATTGCGCCCGGACGCATCGCCGCGGTGCCTCTGGCGGCATCGGAGATTTTTCGCCCGGTTCACGAATCCGTGGGACGCCGGTATTTTCTCTTTGCCGGAACGCTGGAGCCGCGCAAGAATGTTCCTGCATTGATCGCTGCGTGGCGGGCGCTGCGCCGTGATTGGGACGTCGATCTGATTCTGGCCGGCCGCCGCCGCGAGGATTTTCCCGAATTCGCACCGGAGCCCGGCCTTCATGTGGCGGGCGAAGTCAGTGACGAGGATCTTGCCGTGCTGTATTCGGGGGCCATTGCGTTTGTGTACCCTTCGCTCTACGAAGGCTTTGGCTTGCCGGTGCTGGAGGCCATGCAATGCGGCGCGTGCGTAATCACTTCGCGAGACCCGGCGATCGCCGAAGTGGTGGGCGGCGCAGCCATTCGCTGCGATCCGCCGGATTTGTATGAAGCCATGCGCGCGGTCCTGATGAATCCCGAATGGGCGGAGGAATGGGGGCGGCGCGGGTTACAGCGCGCCAGCGAATATTCCTGGGCGCGCACGGCGCGGCGAACGCGGGAGGTCTATGACGAAGCGCAACAGCGATTCGCCTGGTGCTGAGCGGGCACGTGCGCTGTTTCTCACGCCGGAGGCGCCGTATCCGCTCGAAGGCGGCGGGGCGCTGCGCGCGGCTTCGCTGTTCGAGTATCTGGCTGACCGCTACGCTGTCGACGTGATCGTTTTCCGCGAGCCCGGCGCGCCGGACCCGGCATTGCTGTTTCCCGCCGAAAGTGCCCGCCGCATCCATGTGATCGATCTGCCGCCGCATAGCGGCGCCCCAATAGCGCGCGCCACCAGGAATGCGGGAAGGCTGCTGCGCGGCATTCCGCCTATGCTGGATCGTTTTAGCGGATTTGGCGCTCAAGTTAGCTCGTTCATTCGCGAGCGGACCTACGCGGTCGCCGTGATTGAACATTTTTGGTGCGCGCCGTACGTGGAACAGGTAGCCCGCGCGGCCAAGGTGACCGTGCTGGATCTCCACAACGTGGAATCGGTGCTGCACGCGCGCTGCTCGAAAAATGAACGGCTACCCATGGCGCTGGCGCATCGCGGCTTTAGCCGGGCGTGTCTGGCGCTCGAGAAAAAGTGGCTGCCGCGCTTCGATTGCTTGCTGGCGGCGTCGCCGGATGACGCCCGTCGCGTGGATGCTATTTTCCCCGGCGCGCGGATGCAAGTGTACGCCAACGCCATTCCAGCTATCGCCCAGCCAGAGCGCGCGGAGCAGGATGTCATCGCATTTTCCGGAAACTTCGCCTACCCGCCCAACGTCTCTGGTACTCGGTTCCTTGTTTCCAAAATCTGGCCCGGCTTGCGCGCGCAATGGCCGGAATTGACGCTGCGGCTGATTGGCAAGAATGCGGACGCTGTTAGGGCCATGGTGAAAGCCGACCCGCGTATCCAGCTCACCGGACGGGTGGCGAATGCGGTGGAGGCCTTGGCGGCGGCGAAAGTGGTGGTGGCGCCGCTGCTGGCCGGGAGCGGCACGCGGCTGAAGATTATCGAAGCCTGGGCGGCGGGGCGCGCAGTCGTGTCCACCCGCATCGGGGCCGAGGGATTGCCTGCGCACGACGGGGAAAATATCCTGCTGGCGGACGACCCTGCAAAGTTTGCCGGCGCGGTGAGCGCCCTGCTCGCGTCGCCCGTCGAGCGCGCTCGTCTGGGGCAGGCAGGACGCGCGCTGTTCGAGTTGCATTTTACCTGGGAACGCGTTTGGGAAACGCTGGATTTGTGAGAGACTGAAAGTGCAGAGACAACGGAGAGAGCAAGGGGATTTCGCAGCGCCCTGAATTCGAATGCGGTTCGCTGTAGACGCTCACGCCATCGGCCGCCATCTCACGGGCAACGAAGTATACATTCGTAGCTTGTTGCGTGGCTTCGCGGATCTGGACCAGGAATCGGACTTCGTCACTTATCTTTCGGTGATGCAGGCTGAAGCCTCCATGCCGGCGCGGTTCTCTGTCCGCCGGGTGGCGGCCAATCCCTTCCTGCGCCTGGGCTGCGATCTCGCCCAGCAGCTCCGCCGGGACCGCCCGGACCTGATTCACGTCCAGTACACGGCGCCGCTGGCGTGTCCGGTGCCGGTGGTGGTCACGGTTCACGACGTCAGTTTCCTCGAGCGTCCGGATTATTTTCAGCTAACGCGGGCGGCGCAGCTGCGCTGGAGCGTGAAGCGGACGGTACAAAGGGCCGCGCGCATTCTGACCGTCAGCGAGTTTTCCCGCTCTGCCATTGCCCGCGCCTACGGGCTCGACGAAGGCAACATCGTGGTCGTCCCCAATGCTGCAGCCGAAGGCTTCGTGCCGGTGAATCGCGCCGCTGCCGCAAATAAAGTTCACGGCGCCTTCGGGCTCACCGCTCCCTTCATCTTCTCGGTCGGTGACCTGCAACCGCGCAAGAACCATATTGGAATGATCGCGGCGTTTCGCGACTTAATTCGCGAGATTCCGAATCTGCCACATACGCTGGTGATCGCGGGCAAGGAAACCTGGTTTTCGCCGCGCGTGCACGAGGCGGCCAGGCAGAGCGGAGTGGCGGATCGCATCCGTTTTCTGGGCTACGTTTCCGACGACGATTTGCTGCAGTTGTACAACGCTTGCGAGCTGTTCTGCTTTCCCTCGTACTACGAAGGCTTCGGCCTGCCGGTGGTGGAAGCCATGGCCTGCGGGCGCGCCGTGGTGTGCTCTAACACGTCGGCGGTGCCCGAAGTTGCCGACGGCGCGGCTTTGCTTTTCGACCCCTACCAGCCCCGGGAAATCGCGCGCGCGATGGCGGACATCATCCGCAATCCGGAGCTGCGCACTCGCCAGGAGCGGCTGAGTTTGCAGCGCGCTACGCACTTCAGCTGGCGACAGAGCGCCCGCAAGACGCTGGATGTCTACTACGAAGTGGCGGAGCGCACCCAGGCGCGCGCCAAATCCGTCCAGGCAGTGACGCTGCTCCGATGATGTTTCGCGCCACCTGCGCGCTCTTCCTGCTGCTTGTCCCCGCATCGGCGCAGAGCGGCTTCCCTGCTTCCGATGAAGCGCTGAGCTATCGCGTCAACTGGCCGAGCGGGCTGAGCCTGGGCGAAGGCCGCATGACGGCAGTTCACACTCAAGCTTCGAAGAGCGAGCCTGACCGCTGGGAATTTGAGCTCTCGCTCGATGCCGCCATACCCGGCTTCAAAGTTTCCGACCACTATCGCGCCAGCGCCTCGGCCGATTTCTGCTCTTCCCAACTGGTGAAAGAGGCTAACCACGGCGAGCGCAAAGCTAATGAGCGCACGGTCTTCGATCTCCATCGGCACGTCGCCGAGCGCTCGACCGAAGGCGGCGGAAAGTCGGAGACTTCGATCAACAATTGCCCTCATGACGCGCTCACATTCCTTTTTTTCACCCGCCGTGAGCTGAGCCAGGGAAGGGTGCCGCCCACCGAGGCGGTACTCTTTGGCGCTACCTATCAGGTGCGCCTGGAGTACACCGGTCCGCAATCCATTTCAGTCGGCGGCAGAAGGTCCGAGGCCGACCGCGTGGTCGCCCACCTCAAAGGCCCGGCTTCGGACGTAACCGTGGAGTTTTTCTTCGCTCGCGACCCGGCGCGCACCCCGCTGCTGATCCGGGCGCCGTTCAGTATGGGAACGTTCGCCATGGAATTGGTACGCTAGCAGGTTGTTGAAAAAACTTCACCTGGCCTTCTTTTCGCCCATGCCGCCCTCTGTGAGCGGCATCGCCGATTACTCCGCGGCGCTGGCCGAGGCTCTCGGCAAATTGGTGGATGTCGAAATTTTCGCCGGCGAATCCCGCCCCTTCGATCCCGCCAAATTCGATCTGGCGCTCTACCAGATCGGCAATAATCCCTGCCACTCTTTTGTGTACGAAGCCGCGCTGCGCCATCCCGGCGTAGTAGTAATGCACGAGGCCAATCTTCATCACCTCATCGCCGACGTCACCATCAAACGCGGCAATTGGGACGAATATCTGAAAGAGGCCGAATTCAACGGCGGCGGTCCGGCGCTCGAGCACGCTCGCCGCGCCCGTGCTTTGCAAACAGCGCCCAACTACGAAGGCCTGGCCATGAACCGGCGCCTGCTGGAATCGGCGCGGGCCATCGTGGTGCACAGCCGGTTCATGATGGACGAAATGCGCATGGCGGGCTTTGGCGGGCCGGCGGCGCGCATTCCGCATGGCGCGTGGATCGCCACTGCCGACCGCCATGGCTA
The DNA here is from genome assembly GCA_016185465.1 of Candidatus Solibacter usitatus. Lineage (GTDB taxonomy): Bacteria > Acidobacteriota > Terriglobia > Bryobacterales > Bryobacteraceae > JACPNO01. The sequence continues at coordinate 41,979 of JACPNO010000039.1, read as the reverse complement.
CCGCGAGCGCCTGGGCCTTGACGAAGCGACGCCGTTGGTGGGCATGTTCGGCCACCTGAAGCCTTACAAGCGTGTGGCCGAGTCGCTGCGGGCGTTTCGCCGGCTGGTGCGTCTGGATCCGCGCGTCAAAATGATTTTGGTCGGCGAGCCGCATCCGGAACTTCCGCTCGATTATCTGATTCGCACTCTCGGCCTGGACGCCCACGTACGCAAGCTGGGCTACGCGCCGATCGACGATTTCGTGGGATATATGGCGGCTTGCGATATCGTCCTCAACTTGCGCCATCCCACCGCCGGAGAGAGCTCCGGGAGCCTGATGCGCGCGTTGGGATTGGGCAAGGCTGCGCTGGTTTCGAGCGTCGGGGCTTTCCGCGAATTGCCCAGCGACGTCTGCCTTCAGGTTGCGGTGGACTCGGGTGAAGAGGACCTGATCTTCGAATATCTCAACTTGCTGGTCTCGCGCCCGGAAGTAGCTCATGAGCTGGGCGCGCGCGCCAGGCGTTGGGTGGAGCACGAGTGTACCTGGGACAGAGTGGCCGCCCGCTATGCCGATTTTCTGGATGCGGTGAAAAACGATCGCGAGTGGATCCAGGAGGAAGACGAAGAAATCGTCGAGCCGTCGCCGCCCGTGCCGCCTGTGCCTGCGCCACCACGAGCGCCCGCGCCGGTGTCGATCGCCTATATTGCCAGTTGGGCGGAGCCGGCGGCGCGCGATTATGTCGATACCCACCAGACGCGCCTCGAGAAAACGCTGGCCATCACCCCGCCCGGCACCGCGGAAGATCGCATTCTGGAGATGGGCGCGTATTTGCAGATCACGCCCGGATTGCACACCGGCTTGGGCTACGGCACGGTCCGCGGATGTTACTACGGCACGCTGGGGCAGACTGACCAGCGGCGCGTGGTCTCCACCAACGGCGAGTCCTTTGAGTGCGTAATCGATCTGTTCGATGCCGAAAAAGACGTCTATCCGTACCCGGATGGATATTTTTCGACGGTGCTCTGCTGCGAGCTCATCGAACACCTGCGCGAGGATCCGATGCACCTCATGGCGGAGGTCAACCGGATCTTGAAGCCCGGCGGACATGTGGTGATTACCACGCCCAATATCACGTCGCTGCAAGCCGTGTCGGCGATTCTGCAGGGATTTCACCCGGGGCTCTTTCATTCTTATGTTCGCCCACGCGCGAGCGGCGAGACCGAGGCGCGCCATAACCGCGAATACACGCCCGGCGAAATTCAGAAGCTGTTGGAAGTCGCCGGCTTCACGGTGACCCTGCTTGAGACCGGGCCGTTCCGGGAACAGCCGCGGCCCGAATACGCGTGGGTGCGGCATTTGATGGAGCGCTACCAGTTCGATAGCACCCTGCGCGGGGAAGGCATCTACGCGGTAGGCAAGAAAACCGGTGGAGTGCGGGAAAGATATCCGGAGTGGTTGTATTCGTGAGAAAAGAATTTCTCGCAGAGGCGCAGAGAACTACTAAGAATTTTCTTGTTTTTCGCTGCGTTCTCTGCGCCTCTGCGAGAAATTCTTAACAAATGTCGATCCGTTACGCCGACACGAAGGTAGAGCCCGGCCCGGGCCGCCTGGTGAGCGTCAGCTTCGAAGCGGAGAACCTCACCGGGCTCCCCTGGGTTCCCGCCGACGGCTTTGCATTCAGCTACCACATCTTCGATCCGGAGACCGACACGCTCATCGAAGATGGCCGCCGCATCGTACCCAATGCCTCCATCGCGCCCGGCGGGCGGCATCCGTTCAATCTGCGCTTCGAACTCCCGGAGCAGCCCGGCGCCTACCGCGTTTTTGTCTCGCCGGTGCAGGAAAACGGCGGCTGGTTCTACGAGCGCGGCTGGCCGTTCCTGCTGATCGATGCCGTAGTGGACAACGGCGCCGCGCGCATTCAGCGATTCCGTATCGTGAACCTGCAAACCGTGAAGCGGGAGCGCCTGCTCCGCTCCGCGCGGCGCGCATTTACCCTGCCCTGGCAAGCCATTTGGCGCAACCGCAGCCTCATCCGCACCATGGTTCGCCGCGATATCCTGGGCCGCTACCGGGGCTCTTTCGCCGGCACTTTCTGGACTTTTCTGAATCCGCTGATCCTGATGCTCACGTATTTTTTTGTCTTTGGGGTAGTGCTGGGCGCGCGCTTCCCCTCCGACCCGAGCCGCAGCGGCTTCGCCCTGTATTTTCTGGCCGGCATGCTGCCCTGGCTGGCCTTCAGCGAGCCCGCCGGTCGCGCTCCACTGGTGATGATCGAGCACCGCAATTTCGTCAAGAAGCTGGTGTTCCCGGTGGAGACGCTGCCGGTCAATCTGGTAGCGGCGGGATTCGTCAGCCAGGTATTCGGCATCCTGCTCTTTCTCGCCGTCGCCATGATCGCCCGCGGATCGGTTCCGTCTTCGGTGATTTGGCTGCCGGTGCTCATGGTCCCGCAATTGCTTTTCACCGCCGGCGTCACGTGGTTCCTGGCGGCGCTGGGAGTCTTCTTCCGCGACTTGGCCCAAATCAACGGTTTCCTGCTCACGCTTTGGTTTTTTCTGACGCCCATCTGCTATCCGGAAGCGTCGCTGCCGCCGCAGGCTCTGGTGGTTCTCGGCATGAATCCAATGTTCACTCTAGTGCGCGGCTATCGCGCCGTGCTGCTGGAGGGAAACGCGCCGGCCTGGCGAAGCATGTGGAAGCTTTGGGTGGTGGCGGGGCTGGTGTTCATCCTGGGCTATGCGTGGTTTTACAAACTGCGAAAGTCGTTCGCGGACGTGATTTAATAAGAGGCACTATGCGTAGTCTTAAACTTCTGCTTCCGCTAGCGGCGCTGCTAGCTTTGACGGGCTCGGCGATTTCTCAACAAAATAAATCCCTCGATGTGGAGTACCGTGACACGGCCGCCAGGATCATCGGCGCAGCGCTGACGGACAACGAAGGCTGGGCCAAACTGGCCTATCTCTGCGATCGCATCGGCCACCGTCTGAGCGGCTCGGCTTCGCTCGAACGCGCCATTCAGTGGAGTGCCGAGCAGATGAAGAAAGACGGGCTGGAAAATGTCTCGACGCCCGCGGTGGAAGTCCCGCACTGGGTGCGCGGCCGCGAGAGCGCCAGCCTGGAGACTCCCATCACCCGGCAGCTCACCATGCTGGGCCTGGGCGGCAGCATTGCCACTCCGGCCGGAGGCATCACCGCCGAAATCGTTCCGGTGCGCACTTTCGATGAGTTGGAGAAAAAGGGGCGCGCTGCCATCGAAGGCAAGATCGTGCTCTATAACGAGGACAACCTGGGCTACGGCCGCACCGTGATTTACCGCTCGACAGGCGCATCGCGGGCGGCGAAATTGGGAGCGGTGGCGGCGTTGGTGCGCTCGGTGGATACGGCGACCACGCTGCAGACCGCGCACACCGGCGGGATGCGCTACTCCGACGACGCTCCCAAGATTCCCACAGCGGCGGTGAGCGTGGAAGACGCCCTGCTCATGCAGCGGCTCTACGATTCCGGCGACAAAGTGCGCGTGCATCTGGAGATGGAAGCCAAGACTCTGCCCGACGCCCGCTCTGCCAACGTGATCGGAGAAATTCGCGGGCGCGAGAAGCCGGATGAAGTCGTCGTCATCGGCGGCCATATCGATTCCTGGGATGTCGGCCAGGGCGCGCAGGACGATGGCTCGGGAATTATCGGCGCGCTCGAGGCCGTGCACATCATCCACAAACTGGGTCTGCGGCCGCGGCGCACGCTGCGCGTGGTGTTTTGGACCAACGAAGAAAACGGCACCGCAGGCGGAAAAGCCTATCGCGAATCGCTCGGCGACAAGATCAATAATCACGTGGCGGCGATCGAAATGGATGGCGGCGCCGAAAAGCCGTTGGGCTTTGGCATGAGCATGTCGAAGGGCAATGCCGAGGCTGGGCTCGATCAGTTGAAGCAAATCGGCAAGCTGCTGGAAGGAATCGGCGCGGGAGAGATGACCAATCGCGGCGGCGGGGCGGATATCGGTCCGCTCATGCGCGACGGCGTGCCCGGCCTGGGGCTGCGCACCGTGGGCACGCATTATTCCGACTGGCACCACACCACATCCGACACAGTGGACAAAGTGGATCCACAGGATTTCCGCCTGTGCATCGCAACTATGGCGGTAGTCAGCTATATTCTGGCCGACATGCCAGGCCGTCTGGGCGAATAGCGCGCGGGCGGGTTTGAAACCCGCCCCTACATTGGCCGCAGCGGAAAATTGCACCTTGCGGCTTTCTTGATGGCCTGGGTTATCGCGGGCGGGTTTGCTGCGCGAATTGCGCCTTGCGGGGTTCTTGACGGCCTGGTTATCGCCACCCTACGTTGGCCGCGCGAATTGGTGGCGCCCCTGCTTGTAGGGGCGGGTTTCAAACCCGCCCTCTTTTTTTGTTATCCTCTAGTGTTGATCCCCGGTGTTTGAAGCCGGGCCTTCCCTCGAGGTTTCAACCATGTCAGGCCATTCGAAGTGGGCGACGATTAAGCATAAGAAAGCCGCCACGGACTCAAAACGCGGGAAGATATTTACCCGCATTATCAAGGAAATCACCATCGCGGCGCGCAATGGAGGCGATCCGGACTCGAACCCGCGCCTGCGCACCGCCATCCTCGCGGCCAAGGGCTGCAGTATGCCCTCCGACAACATCAAAAAAGCCATCATGCGCGGCACCGGTGAGCTCGAAGGCGGGCAAATCGATGAAGTGATCTTTGAAGGCTACGGACCCGGCGGCGCAGCCGTGCTGGTGAATGTCGCAACCGATAATCGCAACCGCACGGTGAGTGAGATTCGCCATGCGTTTTCCAAAAACGGCGGCAACCTGGGTGAGCAAGGCAGCGTGGCCTGGATGTTCGAGCGCAAAAGTCAAATCCTGGTAGCGCAGGACAAGGCCACCGAAGACCAGCTGATGGACATCGTGCTCGAAGCCGGCGGCGAGGACCTGCGCAACGACGGTGGAAGCTGGGAAATCCTCTCCGCCCCCGAAGCTCACGAAGCCGTTCTAGGCGCATTGAAAAAGGCCGGCATCGAAACCGAATCCGCTGAAGTAGGGATGATTCCCAAGAACCTGGTGAAAGTGGAAGGCAAGAATGCCGCCGCCATGATTCGCCTGAGCGAGTTCCTCGAAGAACACGACGACGTGCAGAACGTGTATTCGAATTTTGACGTCGACGAGAAGGAACTGGAAGCTATCGCGTAGTCCGCGAAGCCCGGCGTCATGCGCGTTCTGGGTATCGATTGCGGGACCGAGCGAACCGGATACGGCGTGATCGACAGCGACGGCCGCGCCCACCGCATGATCGCAGCCGGTGTGATCCGCACCCAGGCCAAATCGCCTTTGGAATCCCGTCTTCAGGAAATTTCCCGCGAGCTGCGCGTCGTGATTCTGCGTTACTCGCCAAACGCCGCTGCCGTGGAAGAAGTTTTTTTCTCCGCCAACGCCCGCACCGCGCTCAAACTCGCGCACGTGCGCGGCGTGGCATTGCTGGCCATTTCCGAAGCCGGCCTTGAATTCGGCGAGTACTCCCCGCTCGAGGTGAAAAGCAGCGTGGTGGGCTACGGCCGCGCGGAAAAAACTCAGGTTCAGCTGATGGTGCGATCGCTGCTGCGCGTCGAAGCCGGCGGCGCCGATGGCGCGCTCACGGCCTCCGAAGATGCCTGCGATGCGCTGGCGGTGGCGATTTGCCATGCCACTCACGCAATCACGCAGCGCCGCATCGCGAGAGCGCAGCGATGAAGCCGGGCCTGCTCCTATTGGCGCTGTGGACGCTGGCTTCCGCCCACGCCGAGCCGCGTCTTCTCTACACCAAGACATTTCCGGGCAGCGTGCCGGCCTATGTATCCATCCGCGTCGAGCGCAACGGAGACGGCGAATATAAAGATTCCCCGGATGACGACCGTCCGTTGAAATTTCACCTCGCCGCGGCCGACGCGAATGCGCTGTTTGCCTTGGTCGACAAGTTGGACCGCCTGCGCCGACCCCTCGAATCACCCGCCAAAGTGGCGTTCATGGGCATGAAGACGTTTCGTTTCGAAGACGGCGCCGAGCAGCATGAAGTGAAGTTCAACTACTCCGAAGACCTCGACGCCAGGCAGCTCGCCGATTGGTTCGAGCGCATCATCGAAACCGAACAGCTGCGTATCAGCCTGGAACGCGCCGCGAAATACGACAAGCTGGGGCTCAACAAAGCCATCCTGCAGCTCGAAACCGCCATGGACCACAAACGCATCGTCGATGCGGAGCAAATGCTGCCCGTGCTCGACCGAGTGGCGAAGAACGAAAGTTACATCAACATGGCCCGCCAGCGCGCCGCGGCGATCGCCGAAGCCATCCGCGCCTCCAAGCCATGACCCTGCGCGCGGCCACGCTGTGTTGCCTGGCGCTGGGCTCGGTGTTGTGCGCCGAGCCGCAGACACCGTCCGGCGCCGAAGACCAGGCCTTGAATGCTGCCCTTGCCGATGCCGGCGCGAGCCCCGCCGATTTCACCCGCGCGCTGGAAAATCATCTCGCCAAATATCCGCAAACCCAGAAGCGCGCCGAACTCGAGCGGGCGTTAGTGAGATCCGCCATCGAAGCCAAAGACGACCGGCGCATTTTGCTCTACGGGGAACGCGTGCTGGATCGCGAGGCCGGCGATCCGCAGATTCTCGACAAAGTCATCCGCCTGTTGCTGGCCGGCGATAGCCGGGAGGCGGCCGAGCGCGCCCTGCCCTACGCGCGGCGTTATAAGGATCAATTGACCGGCCTGCAGAACAGCACAGCGCCTCCGCCCGGCCGGCTAGGCAAAGCGCAGTGGCGGGAAGAAGTGGATCGCGGCGTCGCCCGCGCGCTGGTGCTCCAAGCCCGCGCCACCGCCAGCCTAGGCAGGATGGAGGACGCGCTGGAGCTTGCCCGCCAGGCGTATGCGGAGTTTCCTACCGCCGAGGGCGCGCGCGAAATCGCACGTTGTCTCAACAAACTCGGCCGCGCCGAGGAAGCAATTCCTCACATGGCCGACGCTTTTACCATCGTCGATCCCCGCAATAATGACAGCGATCGTGCCCGTGATCGCGGGCGCATCGGCGATGCGTATCGCAAAATCCACGGCTCGGAAAAAGGCCTGGGCGATCTGCTGCTGGAATCCTACGACCGCACTGCTTCGCTCGTGGCTACGCGGCGAATGCAGGTTCAGCAGAACGATCCCAACGCCCAGGCCGCGACGATTCTCGATTACACGCTCTCCGCCCTGCACGGTGAAAAATTGCCGCTCGCCAACTACAAAGGCAAAACCGTGGTCCTGGAATTTTGGGCCACCTGGTGCGGGCCGTGCCGCGCCCAGCACCCATTGTTAGAACAAGTGAAGCAGCACTTTCGATCCCGCGCGGAAGTGGTTTTTGTTTCCGTGAACACGGACGAGGAACGCGAGCAGGTGGAGCCGTTTCTCAAGGAGCAGGGTTGGACCCAATCGGTCTATTTCGAAGATGGTCTGGCGCGAATGGTGCGCATCACATCCATTCCCACCGTCATCATTTTGGACCGGCGCGGTGAAGTGGCCAGCCGCATGAACGGCTTTTCGCCCGAGCGGTTCACCGCCCAGCTTATCGAGCGGATCGAAGGGACGTTGAAAAACTAGGAGACCGACGTTTGCCGTGGCCAATTCTAACCGGGCTGCTGCTGCTAAGCATGCCAAACCATATCGCCGGCCTAAGCGAATTTCAGCCCGCTCCGTCGCCCCGGCCCGCTTCGTTCAGCGATTCGATCGCCAATATTGCCAGCGCCCAGACCCGAATCTGGCGTTTTCCCGCAGCGATGGCCCGCGGCAGGCACTGGAAAGCCGTGGCGGCGGTGACGGCTACTACAGCGGCGCTAGTGGCTCTCGATCCGGTAACCGGACCCTACTTCCGGCGCACCTCCGACTTCAGGCGCTTTAACGCCATCTTCAGCGGCTCCAACACGACTCTGGCGATTGCGGCTCTACCGGCGTCGTTCTACGTTGCCGGACTGCTCGGCAAGAATTCCTACGCGCGAACCACGGCCCTGCTCGCGGGCGAAGCGATTGCCGGCAGCGAGATTCTCACGTCAGTAATGAAGAATGCCGGGCACCGGCTGAGGCCGGCGGCCATCCCGCCGCAGGGCGATCTTGCCAACACCTGGTTTCGGGACAAAGGCTATTCAATGGGCGGCGCCGGAAGTTTTCCGTCCGGTCATACCATCGCGGCTTTTTCGGTTGCGACGGTTTTTGCCCAGCGCTATCGCCATCACCGCTGGGTTCCGTATGTTGCCTACGGGCTGGCGGGCGTAATCGGGTTTTCCAGAGTAACCCTGCTCTCGCATTTCCCTTCCGACGTGTTCATGGGCGCGGCGCTGGGATATTCGATCAGCCGCTTTGTGGTGCTGCGTTGAGGCTGCTTACAGAGCCGCGACCAAAGGAAGCGGTTTCCGCCAATACCTACGCTGCCTGCAAAAACGGACGCCTTCGTCCCAAATACGCTACATCCTCGCCGTTAGCAGCCCGCAGCCATGATTGCGCTCGCCCAGGATGCTCAACAATCCACCCTGCAAGCACTGGAGCGGAGCAACCAGCTCGCGCCCAGAATCCAAATCGCGCTGGCCCGCATACAGTTCCAGGAGGAGCGCGTCCGCCGCGCAACCCGGCGGATGGAGACCGCGCACGATGAAGTCGCCAACGCGCAGCACCGGCGAGATGGACTCACGGAAATTCTGCGCAAGCCATCCGCAAAGAAGTCACGGATCACATTGGGGCTATGAAAGCAGAACTCGAAAGCGTAAGCGCAAGGGAGGAACAATTCCGCGCGCGCGAGCAAGCAAAGTGGAATGAAGTCAACGATCAGCTGGTCTCGCTGGAGTGCGGGCTGGTAGTTCCCTAAAAACCGCTCCCTCTGGTCACGGCTCCGATTGAGCGGTTTTCGCCAATGCCTACGCATCCTGCGAAAAGGCGAGCGTATACCCGTCAGGATCATGGATGCCGAACTCTATCGTGCCGTACTCCATCGTCTCCAATGGCCACACGATTTCGACGTGATCCTTGATCCGCGCAAAAAACTCCGGCACGCCATCCATTTCGAAGTACAAAGTGCCGCTAAAGGCAGGCTTGGCCCCGAGGTGAGAGCCGGTGGAAAGCATCAGGCTGGTTTCGCCCGCCTGCAGCATTGCGTTTTCACCGTCTCCGTCGCCCGGCGATCGCCAGGAAAGCTCAAAGCCCAGCCGCTGCGTGTACCAGCCAATGGATTTCGTCATGTCGGCCACGCGCAGCACCGGCATGATTTTCTTGAATGACGGCACGGAATCTATCTTACAGTTTTTGCAGCCGAATCCCGCCGTTGGAAGTCTCCAGATCGAGCAGCGGGCCGCCGCCGCCGATGGTTCCTTCCAGGTGATGCTTATTCAGCACACCCTGCGTCAGCACATCGAAATCGGTGGAAATGGAGTTATTGGAGGCGTGCGCCCGCAGCCGCGCTTTGATCGAGCCGGGCATGCGCACGGTGATGCTGCTATTGCTGGTGGAGGCGTAGACGTCGTTCTGGTTCACTTCATCCAGCGTCAGATCGATGCCGCCATTGGAGCTCTCCAGTTTCACCGGCCTGCCCGATTCGGTCTTCGTCAAATGCACGTTGATGCTGCCGTTCGAAGTCGTGGCTTCGACTGAGCCGCGCACTCCATCGGCGTGAATGCGGCCATTTGACGTCCGCAGATTGGCGCCGCCGTCGAGCTGGTTCACGTCGATGGTGCCATTGGATGTCTGCGCGTCCAGGCTGCCGCGCACGTTGGTGGCGTGCACCGAGCCGTTAGAGGATCGCAGCCGCACCGGGCCAGTGACGTCGGTCACGCGGATGGCGCCGTTGGAGCTCTGTATGCGCTCCAGCTCCGTTTTGCGGGGAACGCGGATGATGTATTTCGCGCCCATGTTACCGCGCCGCTCCGAAGGACGCACCGTGCGGATGTGAACCGAATCGTCAGAGGCGACAATGTCGATTTTGATCGAGTCGCGCATCTCCGGCGTCGAAGCGTACTTCACGCCCGCGACGTCGACCGTATCCTGATCCCAAGCCGAAATCTCGATCGAGCCATTGAAATTCTCCACCGACACACGCCCGCCGGACTTGAGCGGATAGGTGTGGTGGAAGTCCGTAGTGAACTTGTCGGATGAGCCGATGTCCTCAAAGTCACAAGCCGCCAGCGCCAGCATGGCGGGCAGCAAAAGGAAAAGGTTTCGTCGCGACATAGTCACCTCTCCAGGGTGTACGGAACTTGCCGGCCAGGAGTTCCTGGAAATTATTTTAACTTCAAGCCGGCCCGGTCCACCCACTGGCCGTTGAGCATGACGGCTTGTATTTTCCGCAGGTTGCGGACGTCTTCCAGGGGATTGGCGGTAACCAGAAACAGGTCCGCCAGCTTGCCGGGCTCGATCGTACCCAGATCGGCCAGCTTGCCCAGGGCAACCGCCCCGGTGCGGGTGGCCGCCACGATCACGTCCATCGGGGCAAGGCCAGCCTCGGCCAGCAACGCCATCTCTCGGTGGGTCATCAGGCCTGGGAAATCGCTGGCTGAGCCGCCGTCGGAGCCTACGCCGATTAGCACGCCGGCGGCCGCGAACTTGCGCGTGTTGCGCATCGCGCGGTCGAATTCCTCACGGTCGGCCGCGGAAGCTTTCGCAGCGCGGGCGGCGGCCTTGACGCCTGCCACCCGGTCGGCCTCAACCGAACGCGCCACGTCCGGATCGTCCAAAAGCTCCGGATGCTCGGTGTAGAGCCACGCCAGTTCCTGCCGCACCAGCGTGGGCGTAAACACAGTGCTAAGCGACCGCAGGCGCGCCAGAAATTCGGGTGAGACATCCTCGGTATCGCGAACCATGTGCATAAACCCGGCCGCGCCGTTGTCCACCAGATGCTGGGTGTCGGAGAGCGTGGCAATGTGCGCGGTCACCGGAATCTGGAATTTGCGCGCTTCATCCAGAATCGCCTCAATCACCGGCCGCTTGATCTTGAGCGCTGGAGGGCCATCCACCCAAATCTTGATTGCGTCTACATTTTGCGCGGCTAGCGCCGCTACACGCTTGCGGGCATCGTCGGGAGAATTGGTTTCATTGACGATGTGGCCCACTTCCTGGGAGGGAGGCCCTCCGGGCGCCGTGAAACCCGCGCCGGCCGTGAACAGGCGCGTGGTCGCCAGGGTGCCATCGCGTTCTGCTTTGCGCACCGCAAACGCAGGCGGCAAGTCCGTGCCCATGCTGCGCACCGAGGTCACGCCGAAATACAGATACGCGTTGAGGTTGCGCTCGATGCGCTCGGCAGTGTGGTCCGCGCCAACGTAAACCGGACCACCGCGCGCACCGGGATGCACGTGCAAATCGATGAGGCCGGGAACCAGAAATTTGCCTGAGCCATCGATTTTTTCCGTACCGGCGGGAATCGGAACGCTGGCGCGCGGCCCGGCGGCGCGAATCCGCGAGCCGGCCACAATCACCACCGAATCCGAAATGGGCGGCCCGCCTCTGCCGTCAATCAGGACCGCGCCAATGATGGCTTTCTGGTTGGATTCTTCGGGCGGCTTGCACCCCGACAATAGCAGGAAAAAAAAGACTGGGAGCCAGAAAGCGGCGCGCAGTCCGGCATGGCGCCGCGTTCCGGTGAGCATGGAATTCGGGCCGCCTTATTCGGTCCGCACGTCAATCTGGGTCGCGATCAGCCGGGTCTTGTCGTCGAACTTACCGAGACAGATCACCCGCCGGCCTTCCTTCATGTCGTCGATCGAACCCGGAGCTTTGCGTTTGGTGAATTTCGTGTCGGCGTTGTAGATCACGGTACGGGGCGGAGCGCTGCCCGCGGCAATCTCGATGGTGGAAGTATCTTTGCTGATCCTCTTGACAGTACCCGTCAATCGCTCAATCTTATCGGCCGCGCTCGACTGGGGAGCCAGCAGGGTCACAGCCAACATCAGCGAAAGCACACTTAAAGCAACGTAGCGCATCGTTTTTGCTCCTTTAAGAATTCTAATACCGCGCAATGAATCAATATATTCCGGCGTTGGGAAAAAGTAAACCCCACTGGGCTGTGGAGGCGGCAGCAGGCTCCTTATCCGCGGCGTGGCGCGCGTTTCTTGGGGCGAACGCCGGTTTGCCAGGGGAGGCGTCCCGCCGCTTGAAATTCGCGGTTGAGGCGTTCCAGCACGCCTTCGAGCGCGGCCCTGGCTTCATCCGCCGGCAGTGGGTCGCCGGCAAACCCGGCGAGCCGCGCCCAGTGCTCCCACGTTTGCAGCCGTTTTCCGTGAGCGCCGGTTTCGGTGTGAAACTCTTCGGCGTGAACCAGCAGGGCGTTTTCCAGTTCGCGGGTGACCAGGCCCGGAAGGCCGTCGGCGCGCATTTCACCACGCCGGTTGATCTCCGCCAGCAGGGCCCGCGCGTCGCGCGTGAGCGCCTTCGTCTGCCAGGGTTCCCGCGCGCTGGCCACGCCGATCGCGGCCGGCCAAAGCGACCGGTGGACAAAAGTCACTTTCGAGGAAATCAGCTTCATCGTGAGGATTGCGGAATCGTGCTCCATTTTCATCAGCACCGCGTAGATGGCGTGAGATTGAGGATGGGCCCACCAGGATCCGCGCACCGGGCCGCCGGCCACCAATCCGGCGACGCTGGGCAGGCTCGCATCCGTCATCAGGAGCAGGCCGTAAATTTTCAGGGCGTCGAGAGAGCGCTTCAGATCCGCGGAGCGGAGTCGGGCGGGGCCGAGTGGCGCTGCCGCTGCCGCCAGTGGGATTTTTCGCGTCATCTTGCCTTAAATCCTAAATCAATTTGAAGCATTTTTGTTGCGTAAACTTCTTTGCAGCCGCGGTGCCTCCGGTGAAATTGCGCGTCATAGCAGCATGACCCGCGCTCTCCCGATTCTGGCGATGTCCCTGTGCGCAAGCCTGCTGGCGGAGCTGCCCCAGCCCCGCGATTACGCCGCCGCGGAAAAAGCCGCGCTGGCTGCCCTGCAAAATGCCGAGATATCCGGAGCCGGCGCCCGCGCCATGGCCACCTGTTCGAACACGCTGGGAGCGCTCTACTACGACATGGGCCGCTACCCCGAAGCGGAAACGCTGCTGCAGAATTCGCTGGCGTTTTGGATGCAGGCCGGCGGCCCTGAGCACGCCGAACTGGCCAACACGCTAAACAATCTGGCGGGCGCCCACGCCAAGATGGGCCGCTGGCAGGATGCCGAGGCCACCTATCGCGGCGCGCTGGCCATACGGCAGCGGCTTCCGGGCGGCAATCCCGCCGATCTCGCCGACACCCTCAACAATCTTGCCGAACTTTATCGCGCCCGCGGCCGTTACGCCGAGGCCGAGCCGCTCTACCGGCAAGCGCTCGAGACGTGCGAAGCCGCGCTGGGGCCGGAGCATCCGCGCACCGCGCTGGTGTTGAACAATCAGGGCACGCTGCTCGCCGCGCAAGGGCGTTACGAGGATGCCGAAGCGCTCTATCTCCGAACGATTCAGATCCGCCGGCAGGCGCTTGGACCCAACCACGCGGCGCTCGCCAACGCCCTGAACAATCTGGCAACCGTAAAGGCGGCGCGCGGCCAATTCACCGAGGCCGAACAATTGCTGCGCGAGTCGCTCGCCATCGCCGAGAGCGCGCTGGGATTGGAACACCTACAAGTGGCCACCGCCCTAAACAATCTGGCTAGCGTCTACGACAAGCAGGGCCGGCCCTCCACCGCCGAGCCGCTCTACCGGCGCGCGCTCGCTATTCTCGAAAGGACCGTCGGACCTCAGGATGGCGAAGTCGCCGCCGTGCTGTTTGGGTTGGCCAAGTCCTGTCATGCGCAGGGCCGCAACAGCGAAGCCGAGGCGTTCTACGAGCAGGCGCTGCCCATCTGGGAGAAACGCCTGGGACGCGAAAGCCGCGATTTTGCCCGCCATCTTTACACGCTGGCCGATCTGTATCATGGCGACAGCCGCTACTCCAGGGCAGAACCGCTCTATCGCCGCGCGCTCGGTATTCTCGAACGGACCGACGGGCCCCGTAGCCCCGTCCTGCTGCCGGCGCTCGAAAAATACGCCGCCATGCTGCGCGACATGAAGCGTAAAGGCGAAGCCACGCGCCTGGAAGCGCGGGCGAAATCGATCCGCGGGGCCTCCCGGCAGGGTTAACGCTTGCAAAGGGCGGGTTTGAAACCCGCCCCTACATGAGTGTTCGTTTCAGAACCGGCAACTCGCAATCCTCCCCCTGTCCCCTTCCGCTACACTAATATCTGACCGTCGTTTCCGACTTTTTGCACGCTGCTAGCGTCATCTCAACCAGGAGCCAGAGCATTGATCTTTCGGGCGGCCGAGGACGCCGACCTGATTCGCGAGGCGCGCCGGGGCAACGTCGAGGCTTACAACCTCCTGGTTTCCCGCTGGGAAAAACGCGTCTTCAATTACCTGCTGCGCATTGTGGGGCAGCGGGAAGATGCGCTGGACCTGAGCCAGGACGTTTTCTTGAAAGCGTATCTCAACTTACGGAAACTCGACGATCCCGCCCGGTTTGCTCCCTGGCTGTTCCGTATCGCCCATAACGAGGCTTACTCGCTGCTGCGGAAACACTCGCCGGCCGCCGCCGATAATTTGCCGGAAGGGGCGGAAAATGAACTTCCCGCGCGCGGCACGGCATTTCCGCCGGAGCTTTCGATTGCGGTGGCAACAGCGCTTTCCCGCTTGCCGGGCGACCAGCGGGAGGCCGTGGTCCTCAAGATTTACCAGGGCTTCAAGTTCGAGGAAATCGCGGAAATTCTTTCCACGCCGGTCTCGACCGTGAAATCCCGTTTATACACAGCGCTCGAGCAGCTCAAAGCTGAGCTCGCTCCCGTGAAGAGTAGAGGTGCATCATGAGTTGTTCGCCATTCGATTTGCGCGATTATTTTCTGCAGGAGCTCGACGCCGAACAGGCCGGGCAAGTGGACCGCCACGTGAAGACCTGCGCCGGATGCCGGGACGAGCTCGACCGCCTGCGCATCACGGGAGTGGCTCTGGCCAGCCTGCGCGACGAAGAAATTCCCCAGCGCATCGCCTTCGTCTCCGACAAAGTATTCGAGCCATCGCTCGCGCGGGGCCTGTGGCGCGATTTCTGGGGCTCGGCGGCGCGGCTGGGATTTGCCTCCGCGACCGTGCTGGCAGGCGCGCTGATCTTTTTCGCGTCGCACCGCCCGGCGGGAGCATCGCTCAGTGAAAGCGAAATCGCCCAGCGCGTGCAAGCAGCGGTGCAGAGCGCTATCGCGCAAAATGTGGCTCAGCTTGAAGCCCGGCAGACGCGCCAGACCGCCGAACTGCTGGCGGCCGCTGAAGAGCGTTATACGCTGCAGCGTCAAGCCGACATGCGGGCGGTCGACGATCAGATATCGGTTATCCAAAAACGCTACAACGTGATGTTGATGGCGAGCAACGATTTTGTGAAAGGAACAAGATGAAACGCATCGTTCTTTCGGCCGCCCTGGTGGCCACTGCATTGGCGGCGACGGTGGCTGATACGCGCGTCACCCGCGCGGCCCTCCAACCGATGGAGAAGAGCTTTAACAAACGCATTCAAACCCTCGACGCGAAGGCCCCCTACGATCTATTGGGCGTCACCCGCGGCGTGTATTTGCAGGGCTTCGGCGTAGTTTTCACCACCGAGGTAAATCTGCTGATCACTACCAATACCAGCCCATTTCAGCAGACCATTCCCAAAGCCTACGCGGCCCAGGTGCACACTACCAAGCTTGAGCGGCTGCCGGTGCTGAAGAAGAATATGCGGGAGATGCTGCTGGCCTCCGCCGGATCGCTCGACACCGTACCAGGCAACGAGCAGATCGCCCTCGGCGTCACCCTGTTCTACTACGGCTGGGAAGATACCACCGGCCTTCCGGCGCAAATCGTAATGCAGGCGCCGCGCCAGAAGCTTCTCGACGCCTATCGCGGCGGCAACAAAGCCGAGTTGGATTCCGTCGTCCAGGTGCAAGAGTTTTAGATGAGCTTGCCGCCGGTGGCTCTGCGCGTAGTGGGTGAAAACGGCCCGCTGCGCTTGGGCGAAATGCTGATCGAGCGCCGGCTGATTACCGCCGAAGATCTCGACCAGGCCCTGGAATTGCAGCGCGAGCGCGGCGACAAGCTGCTCACCCTGGCCATGGCCGATCCGCTGGATTTCGAAACCATCGCGGCCGTGCGCGGGTTCTGCCGGCTGCGGGTCAAGACCGCGCTAGCCGGAGAGCAGGAAATCGCCGACGCCATCGAAAGGTATTACGGCGAAGCCGAGAAGCAAGGCTCGCTCGACCTCGACGCCGATCCCAACGCCGCCGGCGAAGACCTTGAGCATCTGCGCGACATGGCGAGCGAAGCGCCGGTCATCCGGCTGGTCAACGCTATGATCGCGCAAGCCGTCGAAAAGCGCGCCAGTGACATTCACATCGAGCCTTTCGAAAAAGAATTTCGCGTCCGCTACCGCGTGGACGGCGTGCTGTTCAACCAGGAGCCGCCGCCGCGCGAATTGAAAGCGGCCATCGTCTCCCGGCTGAAGCTCATGGCCAAGCTCAACATCGCCGAAAGGCGGCTCCCGCAAGACGGGCGCATCAAGCTCAAGATCCTGGGCCGCGAAGTGGATTTGCGCGTTTCCACTCTGCCCACGCTTTATGGCGAAAGCGTGGTGATGCGCCTGCTCGATCGCTCGGCCGGCGATTTCTACGATCTGCAGCGCCTGGGTTTCGACGATCGTATGCTGGCGCGCATGGAGCATTACACTACCCTGCCCCACGGCATTTTTCTGGTCACCGGGCCTACCGGCAGCGGCAAATCGACCACTCTCTATTCGGCCTTGAAGCGCATCAATATTCCCGACAAGAAGATCATCACCATCGAAGATCCGGTGGAATATCAGATGGACGGCATCAACCAGATTCACGTGAATCCGACCATCGGGCTGACTTTCGCATCCGGGCTGCGCCATATCGTGCGCCAGGATCCGGACGTGATCATGGTGGGGGAAATCCGCGACCGCGAGACCGCCGATGTCGCCATCCGCGCCGCGCTCACCGGCCATTTTGTGTACTCCACGCTGCATACCAACGACGCGCCCAGCGCGATTTCGCGGCTTACCGACATGGGCGTGGAAAATTATCTGATCACCTCGTCGCTGGTAGCGGTGCTGGCGCAGCGTCTGGTGCGCATCATCTGCAAAAACTGCAAGACCTCCGCCGGAAAGGTCATGTCGCCCGAAGGCAACCTGATTGAAACCTGGCGCGGAGCCGGATGCGGGCATTGCAATGGCGCCGGCTACTCCGGGCGCATGGGCATCTTCGAAATGATGGAGCTCGACGACGAGATGCGCGGGCTCATCATGGCCAATGAAGACGCGGCCCGCATCACCGGAGCCGCCCGCCGCCGCGGCATGCGCTCGCTGCGCGAAGACGGCTGGGCCAAAGTGAAAGAGGGCGTCACCACCGCCGCCGAAGTGACGCGAGTCACTCAGGAATTCTGATGTCCACGTTCTTCTTCCGGGCAGTCGCCACCGATGGCCGGCTGCGCACGGGCAGCTTCACGGCCGAAACCGAAAAGGCCGTCGCGCTTGAGCTGCGCAAGCAAGGGCTCACGCCCATCTACGTCGGCGCCGAGCAAAAAAAATCGTTCCAACTGAAACTGCCGGCGCTGATACAGGGCAAGCGGCGCGACGTGCTGTTCTTCACGCAGGAGCTTTCCACGCTGCTGAACGCCGGCATTCCCGTCGACCGCGCGCTCTCGATTACCAGCGAGCTCACCGAGCGTCCGCATTTTCGCTTCATCGTGTCGGATATTCTGCGCGTGCTCAAAGGCGGCAAGACCCTGGCCGACAGCCTGGCTGTGCATCCGGATTATTTTTCCGGCCTCTACGTCAACATGGTGCGCGCCGGAGAAGCCTCCGGCAGCCTGGCGGGCGTTTTCGACCGTCTGGCGGATTTCGAACGCTCTCGCGACGATCTGCGCAGTTATATCATCTCGGCCATGATCTACCCCACGCTGCTGGCGCTGGTGGGCTTGGGATCGATTTTCGTTTTGCTCAACTTCGTGGTGCCGCGCTTCGCGACCGTGTTCTCGGAATCGCGCATGAAAACGCCCACGCCCATGCTGATCATGCTGGAGCTGAGCGAAATCGTTCAAGACTACTGGTGGATGGCGGCGCTGGCCCTCACGGCGATCATCATCGGATTTCGCTATTACATCGCCACACCTGGCGGCCGGCTCTGGTGGGACACGCTGCGACTGCGCATTCCGCTGCTGGGCGACGCGCTGCGCAAGGCCGAGACGGCGCGCTTCGCCAGCGCCATGGCCACGCTGGTGGCGAATTCAGTGCCGCTGGTGCAATCGATCGGCATCTCGGCGGCCATTCTGAACAACCGTCTCATTGCCGGCGCGCTGACCGCGGTGGCGCAAGGCGTCAAACGCGGCGAAGGCATTGCCGGGCCCATCCGCAAATCCGGCGTGTTTCCGCCGCTGGCCGCGCATTTATTAACCGTCGGCGAAGAGACCGGCCGGCTGGATCAGATGTTCAAGCGCATGGCGGAAATCTACGATGCCGATACGCGCGCGGCGATCAAACGTTTTACAGCTCTGTTCGAGCCCCTGGTGATTCTCATCATGGGTGTGATGGTGGGCGCGATGATTCTCAGCATGCTGCTCGCCATCACGAGCATCAACGACGTGGCGGTGTAAATCATGAAGCAACGAAGACGAAGAGGCAATGCCGGCGTAACGCTGATCGAAATGCTGGTGGTGGTGACCATCATCGCGCTGTTCGCGGCGCTGGTCGCCCCGCGCATGTTGCGCCGCAGCGATGCGGCGCGAGTAACGGCCGCCCGCGCGCAGATCAATTCCTTTATGACTGCGCTCGGCGCCTACAAACTGGATACGGGAACGTTTCCCACGACCGAAGAAGGCCTGCAAGCCCTGCGCATCAAGCCCGCCGAAGCCAACCAGTGGCAGGGCCCTTACCTGCCGCAGGATATTCCGGTCGATCCCTGGGGCCGGCCGTACCTCTACAAGTATCCCGGCGAACATGGCGACGAGCCGGATTTGATTTCGCTAGGCGCCGATGGCCAGCCTGGCGGCGAGGGAATTAACGGCGACGTGGTGAGCTGGAAGAGTCAATGACCCTGGGCAGGCGGCGCAGCGCGGCGAAAGATGCCGGTGTCACGCTGGTCGAGATGCTGATCGTGGTGACGATCGTAGGCCTCATCGCCGGCATTTCGTTTCCTTCGGTGGCATCGGGCCTGGAAAGCCTGCGTTTGAATTCCGCCACCGATTCCATTGTCGGCCTGCTGAATGGCGCGATGAATCGCGCCGAGCGGCGCCAGCTGGCGATGGAGATCATCGTGTCGGTACAAGATAATTCCTTGTCGCTGGCATCGAGCGAAGCCGGCTTCACGCGCTCGCTGAGCATGCCGGACGGCGTCAAAATCGTGGCCGTGTGGCCCAAACTTCCGGAAGAAGACAATCAGCCGCGCCATTTTCTGCTGCTGCCGGGCTCAACCGTCCCCCGCCTGGGTGTAGAGATTGCCAATCGCAAAGGCGCGCGGCGCATCGTCCGCGTGAACCCCATCACCGGCGTGCCGGATATCGAGCGCGTGGAGGCTCCGTGAAACAGCGCGGCTTTACGCTGCTCGAAGTCATGGTCGCCACCGTCATCATGGGCATCGCCGTGGTGGGGCTGCTTGGCGGCATTTCGACTTCGCTGCGCAACGCGGCGCGTCTCACCGATTACGATCGCGCCGTAATCCTCGGCCGCGCCAAGATGGACGCCATGCTGGCCGATTCGCACCTGCCGACGCTGACCCTTCTCCAGGGGCCCTTCGATCCCGCGCTGATGGGCGGGGCCGAGGCCGGCTGGCGGGCGCGTTTGGCACTCTTCGAAGCGCCGCGCGGCGTAGGTGTGGGCCAGCCTATCCTGGAACGCATCGAGCTGGAAATCTGGTGGCAGGCCGGCCCCAACCGGCGCACTTATACGCTGGAGGCCTTTCGCCGCCGGCCACGGCGCCCCAATGAATCGACCGCGGGTATCATCGCCCCGCCGTTGGAAGAGCCGCAATGAGACGCCGTTCCCGCGCCGGCCTCACCCTGATCGAAGTGCTGATCGCGGTGTCCCTACTGAGCCTGCTGAGCCTGGGAATCATGTTTGCGCTGCGCATCGGCTTGAGCGCGCTGCATAAAGCCAATACCAAGTTGATGGACAACCGGCGCATCGCCGGCACCCAACAAATTCTGCAACGGCAATTAGCCGGATTCATTCCGGTGATGGCGATTTGCGAGCCGGTTCCGGGAGTGGCCGGGCCGCGCCTGCCGTTCATCCAGGGCGAGCCGCAATCCATGCGCCTGGTTTCGAGCTATTCGCTGCAATTCGCGGCGCGCGGCCAGCCGCAAATTCTCGAGTTTCGCGTGATTCCAGGCGACGAAGGCAAGGGCGTACGGCTGGTGGTCAACGAGCTGGCTTACACCGGTCCGCGCGGCGCGGGAACGCTCTGCATGGGCTTGCGGCCGGACTCGGAGTTGGGCGCGGCCGTTCCCCGCTTCCGCCCCATCGAAATTGGGCCTGGCTCATTCGTGCTGGCGGACCGGCTGGCCTACTGCCGCTTCTCCTACCTGGCGCCGGCCCCGCCGCCCGTATTCGACATCTGGCGCTCCACCTGGATTCTTCCCCGCTGGCCTTACGCCATCCGCATTGAAATGGCGCCGCTCGAAGCGGAGCCGGCGCGACTGAACCCCGTTACAGTTACGGTTCCACTGCAGATCAACCGGGACCCGGTCATCGTTTATGGCGACACGTAGAATCAGGGGCGGCGCGCTGCTGGCGGTCTTATGGCTGTCGGCGGCTCTGGGAGCGATTGCTTTTTCGCTCGCCAGCACCGTGCGCGCCGAGATCGACCGGGCATCGACGGCCGTCGATGGCACCCGCGCTTACTATCTGGCTCAGGGAGCCGTCCAGCGGGCCATTCTCTACCTGGATTGGGCCACCCGGGAGCCCACCAGGCCGGATGGCTCCCGGCGCTACTATGCTCCCGGCGATGTTGCCATCCCGCTCTCGTTTCCGTCAGGAGAAGCGCTGGTGGAGGTGATTCCGGAGACCGCCAAGCTGAACGTCAACCTTGCGCCGCCGGAGGAACTGCTGCGGCTGATCGTTCTGCTCGGCGTCCCTCCCGAGCGCGCCCAGGCCATCGTGCTGGCTATCCTCGACTGGCGCACGCCCGGCCCCGATAACAAGCCTCAACTGTTTGCTCCTTCGACTTTTCGGCCCCACCATGCGTCTATTGAAGAGACCGAAGAATTGCTGCTGATCAGGGGAATGACGCCCGAATTGTATTATGGTGGCTATGACCGCAACGCCGAGGGACGCCTGGTCCCGCGCGGCGGCCTGGCCGACTGCCTGTCGGTGTTCGGCAGCATCGAGGGCATCGACGCAAATTCCGCTCAACCCGCGGTGCTGGGCGCGATCGGCATCAATCCGGGAGCGGTCGCTGCCATCGTCGAGCGCCGGCGCGTCATGCCGTTTCGCAATTCCGGCCAGCTGGCCAGCTTCGTAAGAGGAGCCGGACCGGGGGCGCAGCGTTTGCGGATCGGCGGCAAATCGATCTTCACCTTGCGCGCGACGGCGCGCCTGCGTATCGGCAAGGGCCAGCTCTCCGACCTGCGGCGCACCGTAGCGGCTACCGTCAAGCTGGACACCGAGCCCGGCGTTCCGCCGGCGCAGATCCTCCGCTGGTACGACACCACCTGGATAAACTAGCCATGAATCCCCGCCAACTCATGGCCTTTGGCTCCGGAATCGGCATCGAGGCCGGAGAGACCCATCTCGAAGTCACGGTGGCGCGCGTGCGGCCGGGCGGAATCGATGTGCTCGATTCCACCACCATCCGCAATTACCGCGAGCGCCAGGCCGCCGAGTGGGGCGCCGAATATGCGCGCTTCCTGACCAGCTGCGGAGCCGCGCACCTGACGGCCACGGTGTTGATTCCACGCCGCGACACGATTGTGCGCTATGTTGCGCTCCCCGGCGTGGCGCAGCGCGATATGGCGGCGGCCATTGCGCTGCAGATCGAAACCATGCACCCTTACGGCGAGCAGGACGCGGCATATGCCTGGTCGCGCGCGGGCAATGGCGCGCTGGTCGGAATCGTGCAGAAGTCCACGCTCGACAGCTACCGGGTGCTGTTCGAGGAAGCGGGCATCGCGGTCGGGGCATTCACGTTTTCCGCCTCGGTGTTGTATGCCGCGCGCCGGCTGCCGGTCGCGGCCAACATTGCCTCCGCCGGCCTGGAAGGATTTCTGGCGCTGGCCGAAGACGAGAACGGCTCGATTGAGGTCTACGGAGAGAGCCCCGCCCGCCCCTTGTTTTCAGCTGAATTCGAAACCGGCGCGGCCCGCGCTACCTCGCTCGCGGCCGCCGAGCTGCGGCTGCCTCCTGAGACGGCCGCGCTGAGCCTGGAACAAATTCTGCCCGCGCCGCGCACCAATCCCGTCGGCAACGATCTGGCGCGGCGCGCGTTGCCGTTTGCCGCGGCGGTGGCGGGCGCCTGCCCCTGGCTGACGCCGGCGGCCAACCTGCTGCCCGCTGAGCTGCGCAGTTCCAACTCGCGCGCCCGCCTGGTGCCGTCGCTGGTGCTGGCCGGCGTATTGCTGGTGCTGGCCGGCGGCCTTTTCGCCCATTCGGCACTCGAAGACCGGCGCTACCTGGCATCGCTCGAAGCGGAGATTCGCAAACTCGACCCCCAAGCCCGGCAGGCGATGGCGCTCGACAGCGAAATCGCCCACGCGCAGGCCCGCGCCCACCTGCTGGATGAGTTTCGCGCGCGCTCGAAAAGCAATCTCGACGCGCTCAATGAGCTGACCGTGATTCTGGCGCCGCCCACCTGGACCAACATGCTCCAAATCGCCCACGACGCGGTCACGCTGACTGGCGAAACCGAGCAGGCGGCCCCGCTTCTCAAGCTGCTCGACGCCTCGCCGTATTTTGCCAACTCGCAGTTTGTGGGCGGGCTGAGCCGCAATGGAGGCAACGAGCAGTTTCAAATCCGCGCGGCCAGAAAGGTCCGGCCATGACGCTGTCCACCCGCGACCAGCGCGCTTTGATCCTGTTGGGCGCGTGCCTGCTGCTGCTTCTGGTGCTGCGCTTCGGCATTTACGGCGACAAGGAACCCAGCGTCGTTGCAGCCACCCACTCGATTCCCCTGGCGGAGAAGCGGCTGGCCCGCCTGCGCCAGACGGTTGCCACTCTGCCCGGCAAACAGACGGTGTTGAAACAGGTGAACGATGAGGCGGCTGCGCGCGAGAAGGGCATCATCCAAGCTCCCACCGCGCAGCAAGCCCAGGCCCATCTGCTCGAAACCATCCGCCGCGTGGGCAAGAACGAAGGCATCGATGTGCGCGGCGGCGAATTCCCCAACCTGCAGCCGCTCGGCAAGGACTACGGCGAAGCCGCCGTGGTGGTCACCTTCGATTGCCGCATTGAGCAATTGGTGAACTTTCTGGCTGCGCTGACGGCAGAGCCGGAATTGCTCGCCACCAATGAGATTCGCGTGATCTCAACCAATCAGAAAGAGAAAAAAGTCGGCGTGCGTCTTACTCTGGCGGGCGTCGTTCCACGGAAACTCGTGCCGGAAAAGAAAGGGCTGGCGTCATTTTGAGGCGAAGGCTGCTGCTGCTGAATCTGCTGCTCGGCGCCGCGATCTTGGCGGCCGGATGGCAATTGCGCCGCGACTGGCTGGCGGCCCGCGCGCGTGAGCAGGCGACAGCCCGGCAAACCGTCAAGCCGCAGCCGCCGCCACCGCTCGGCATCAACAAGCCGGCTCAACCGGTGGCGGCTGCCTCGTACAACGAGATCGCGCAGAAGATGCTGTTCTCCAAGGACCGCAATCCCAATGTCGTGGTGGAAGTGCAGGCTCCGCCGGCCAAGCCCATGCCGCCGCTGCCGCAGCTGCACGGCGTGCTCTACCTGGGCGATAGCCCCACCGCCATTTTGAGCGGCGGCAAAGGGCATCAGGATCAGGTGGGCGTGCATCCGGGAGAGAATTTCGGCGAGTTCAAGCTGGTGGATGTTTCCAATGAAGAAATCGCCCTGGAATGGGATGGACAGGTGATCAACAAGCGGGTCGACGAAATGCTGGCCCAAAACGCGGCGGCTCCCCCCGTGGAGGATTCCCGTCCCAAAAGCGCCGCTGCGCCAGCCGCGGCAAAATCGGCGCCGCCCCAGCCCCGCGGTGAAGCTGCGCCCGGAGTCGATATCGGCGCCGGATTGAATGCGTGCCAGCCCGGCGATACCTCCCCGGCCGGAACCGTGGTGGGAAATAAACGCAAAGTGATATCCAAATCGCCCTTCGGCGAAACCTGCCGCTGGGAAACCTTGAAGTAATGCGCCACCGAGGCAAAAAATGAATTTATTCCGCCGTTCCAGCATTCGAGCCGTGGGGATCGCCGTCATTCTGGCGGCCCTCATTCAGGCGCAGCAAAGGCCGCCGGTCCTCATTACGCCGCCGCGCCGCCAACAACAGCAACAGCAACGGCGGCAGCAAGGCATCCAGCAAAGACAGGTAGCGCCGCAGCAGCCGGCGCAAGGACAAACTGCGCCGTCGACGACACCGGGATCATCGATCCAAACCACCCAACCAGCGGCGCCCGCGCGGCCCGCGCCCGCCGCGGGGCTCACGCCGGTTCCCATGCCCACCCGCGGCCCGGGCGGATTCAATCTACACAACGTGTCGCTCATCGAAGTCATCGAGCTGCTGGCCCGGGCCTTGAAAATCGATTACATCCTGGATCCTCGCGTCAAAGGATCGGTGACCATCAGCACCTTCGGCGAACTCAAACCGGTCGACTTGCTGCCGCTGCTCGAAACCATCCTGCGCATCAACGGCGCGGCCATGGTGAAAGTGGGCGAAATCTATCGCATCGTGCCGCTGGCGGATGTTTCCCGCCTGCCCATCTCGCCCAACACCAACACTCCGGGCGCCGCCAAGGAATTGCCCGATGACGAGCGCATGCTGCTCAACCTGATTTTTCTCAAGTACGCCACCGCCCCGGAAATGTTCAAACTGCTCGAGCCTTTTCTGGGCGAGAGCGCCAAGATGACCAGCTACGATCCGGCCAATCTTCTGCTGATCCTCGACAACAGCCGGAACATGAAGCGCACCCTCGAAATGATCGCGCTGTTCGACAGCGATACTTTCGCCGGCCAGCGCGTGCGCCTGTTCGAGGTCTCCCACGGACGGCCGTCGGACCTGGTCAAGGAACTCGAGACCGTGTTCAAAGCCTATTCGCTGTCGGAGAAGAATAGCGCCATCAAATTCATGCCTCTCGACCGCATCAACACCATCATCGCGGTTGCGCCCAACCCGGGAGTCTTCACGGAGCTCGAAAAATGGATCAAGAAGCTTGACATCAAGACCAAGCAAACCGTCGGCGCCATCACTAACTACGTTTACCGGCTGAAATACGCCCAGGCGGAAATCGTTGGCATGGCCGTCATGCAGCTCTATGGCATGCCCCCGGGGATGGGGATGGGCCTGAGCGGCATGCGCGGCATGATGGGCGGCGGCTACGGCGGCGGTATGGGCGGGTATGGCGGCGGTATGGGCGGCTACGGCGGCGGCATGGGCGGCTACGGCGGTGGTATGGGCGGCTATCGCGGCGGCATGGGCGGCTACGGCGGTGGTATGGGCGGCTACGGGGGCGGCATGGGTGGTTACGGGGGATACGGCGGCTACGGGGGCATGGGCGACTACGGCGGTTACGGCGGCTATGGCGGTTACGGAGGCGGCTATGGGATGGGATTCGGTCAGGCGATGGCTCCCGCCGTGGCGGCCACTACCACGGCCACACCAGCGGGAACCTCGACCACTACCACCACCGGCGATCTAACCGGTTCCTACCTGGGCGCCGGAATGGGCACCGGTTTTGGCATGAACATCCATCCGCGCATTATTCCCAATCCGTTTGACAACACACTGCTGATCCAGGCAACGCCCGCCGAATGGGAGGCGATTTCCCAATTGGTGGAGAAGATCGACATCTCGCCCCGGCAAGTACTCATTCAAGCCAAAGTGTACGAAGTGGAACTGACCGGGGTGTTCTCGCTGGGTGTGCAGTCGTTTCTCCAGAAACGCACCGCAACCGGCACGGCAGCAGGCACTGGCGGCACGGCCTCCCGCTTTTTCTCGGCAACCAACAGCGCGGCCAACTCGCTGCTGACAGCCGGCACGCTGGTGGGCTCCAGCCGCGAGCTGCTGGCCCTGCTGCAGGCGCACGAATCGACCACCAAGGTCAAAGTGATCTCCTCGCCCAGCGTGATCGCCACCGACAGCATTCCGGCCTCGATCAACGTGGGGCAGGAAGTCCCTACCCTCAGTTCGCAAGCTGTTTCGGGCGTACAGGTGGGCGGTACCAGCCAGTTCGCCAATACGATTTCCAACCGCAGCACGGGCGTCGGACTCAATATCATGGCGCGCGTGAATGCCAGCGGCATCGTGACCATGGTGATCAATCAGCAGGTGAGCTCTCCGCAGCCGCCGGCGGCGGGCGGCATTCAATCGCCTTCATTCCAGCAGCGCACCGTGCAAACCCAGGTGACCGTGCAGGATGGCGATACGGTCTCGATCGGCGGCATCATCGAGGAATCCGATACCTCAGGTTCGTCCGGCCTGCCCTTTCTTCACCGGATCCCGTGGCTGGGCGCGGCGTTCGGGACCAAGACCAGCAGCAAGGCGCGGACGGAGCTGATCGTGTTCCTGACGCCGCGCGTGATTTACGACACCAATGAGATGGTGGAAGCGAGCGACGAGCTGAAGAGCAGTCTGAAACGGCTGCAGAAGATGATGAAGGAGTAGTTGGGGGCCGGGAGCCTGAATCAGGCCGCCAGTGCCAGAACCGCTGTACGGCTTGGAATTGGTGCAGTCTCACGCCCCTCCTCGAACCCCACTTATGGACCGTCTTCGGATGACCCCAACGGCCCGTTGGGGCCGCCGATGGCTACAAGGTAATCGACCAGGCTCCCGGCTCTTTTTGGCGCCCGTCACGCGCGCCCATGGAATTGTAGAAACCGAATAGAGCGATTCCCGCCAACATAGCGGCCCCAGCAAGACCAATCCCTCCGTACCAGGTTGACAACCGCAGGGTCAGGGGAAATGCGTCCAGGCAATCGAGGAAAATGCTGCCTGCAATCAACGCGACGAGTCCGAAGCGAACCATCACGAACGCACACATCACGAACATCAGTATCAGGAAGGGAGCGGTGACCCAGGGCTGTTCCGCACCGAGAACGTACATCGTCGTCAGGATTCCAACGAAGCCTATAGAGGCGGCCAAGGAGTTGCGCAACGCCAGCCGCAGGAGAAATAGAAGGAATACAAAAGACATTGCGAAGGCCGCGTTGATGACGACAATTAGAGGCAGCGCTGCGATCAGGCTCCGACCGCCAGCCAGCAAGTTGGCTAATGCGGGGTGAAACGTTGGTATGCCCGGGGGCAACCCGAGCCAGGAGGGAGCGACACGGCTCAACTGTTCCAAAATTCTCCACACTACGCCGACCACACACCCGAAGAGAATATCGCGACCCACCAGTGGATCGCGCGTCTCACCTGAAAGCAACCGGCTCCAAGTGACGAGGATCCGGGGCCAATTCCGTCTTACGTAGGGTTCGAGAGCGACATAGAGTGTCCACAGAAGGCCTGCCGCAAATAAGCAGGCTGCGACACCCGCTACAAACAACTCCACCTCGTAGAGCGTACCGACGTGATGAATGGCGAGGACCCAGCCCGTGGCGGCGAGCCCGAAAACGACAGTCGCCAGACGGGATGCGCCCTGGCGGTCTCCCCGGCCCGCTCGCAGATTGCGCCATGCCAGAACTGCGCCTCCAAACACCAGCGCCAAAAAGAGCGTAACTTCGATGGCCACGGCGGCGGTCCGGCGCGGGTTCTGTTGCGTCAGTGCTGCACCGGGCGTCTGCGTCCACGGATGGATCAGCTCGAAGTACACCGGCTTTCCACGGTAACTCGCGGCTTCGACCCGGATAGGAATAGCAGGCTCGCCGCCAATCGTGCCCGTCCAGGCGGCACGAACGTCTCCGTATACGGGTGGGGTCCACTTGGGTTCGGCCGAGGAAAAGCTGGCTGGATCGAGACCGGCCTCCGCAAACAGCCGCCGCCAGTCGGGAGCGGAGACCGGGCTAAGGCTCTCGGTCAACTGCGGCGGAACCGCCTTCAACATGAGCAGGCGCCCACCCGCATCCATCCGCACTAGTGTCATTTCAGGAGTGTCCAACGGAGGGTCATTTGCGGAAATCAAACCTCCGGGAAGGCGAAGCGAGACAAGCGGCTGAGGGCTCTGCCGATACCAGAACACGATCGCGCTCGAACTCAGGTGATTCAATCGCGCCGGGGTTTTGTTCGTCCGCTTCACATAGCGGAGGTAATCCAAATCATGATCGAAGCCTGAGCCGTCATCGGCAGGCGGTTGCGCGTACCCCGCGCTTTTGAGCGCTTCTCGGGCCTTCTCGGTCAATACCTCCGGAGGCTTTTCGAGTGGCACGAGACTCCAAAGCTGGGTTGTGCTGTTCAAGACCGCAACCACCAGGAGGCCGGCCAGCACCGCTCCCAAACACGCCCAGGCAGCCGAGGGTCGAAGACCATCCTTCGATCCGGATGCCGCGACCATCTCAGGCGAAGGTGTTTCACCCGCCGCAAGAGCTTCGGCGAGCGGGTCCCCACCCGGCAGCGCCTTCGCTACTTGGCTGGCCGAAGCCGGACGCCTCGCGGGATCATCTTCCAGGCATCGCAGAATGACACGTTCGACCAGCGGATCGAGGTCTTTGACAATTTGCGTTGGAGGAGTTACCAAGGTCTGCTGCCGGACCCGCAGCAATTCCGGCAATTTCGAGGACTCGAATGCCCGGCGTCCGGTAAAGACCTCATATAGCACCAAGCCCAGGGAATAGAGATCGCTCCGCACGGTTCCTTCTTTACCCTGGAGCTGCTCCGGTGCCATGTAGGCGGGAGTGCCGGCTCCCGGCTCGCGCTCGCGCGGATCGGCAGCCATTCCGGCCAGGCCGAAATCAGTGATGCGCGCTTTCCCGCGTGCGTCGATCATTACATTTGCGGGTTTGAAATCACGATGGACTACACCGTAGTCGTGAGCAGCCGCCAAACCCGCGCACAACTGCCGTGCAACTTCAAGGGCCTTATCCGGGGGGAGCCGGCCGATGCGTCGTATCAGGGAGGCGAGATCTTCCCCATCCACGTACTCCATAGTGAAGAAGGGCACGCCCTCGGCATCACCGATATCGAATACGCGGCAGACGTTGGGATGCGACACCTGTCGAGCTGTTCGCACCTCGCGGTGAAAGCGCGCCAGCGCCGTGCCGTCGTGAGCCAGGGCCTCGGGTAGGAACTTGAGGGCGACCATCTGACTCAGCTTGAGATCATCGGCGCGGTAGACCTCGCCCATGCCGCCCTTTCCTAGAAGCGAGACGATGCGGTAGCGACCGACGAGGGTCGTTCCAGGGATAAATCGGGCTCCGTCGGAGGTGCCGGACGAAGGAGTGCTGATTGGAACGGCTGTTTTGTGGCGCGGGATTGTACGAGTAGCGCCGAGTTCGACACCGCAAATACTGCAGAATCGGCTCGATTCCGGCACCTCGGAGCCGCATGCCAGGCACGTCATTGCCGGTTCAGTGTATCATGCGCGCCCGGCGATCAAAGAAGCCGCGACAAAAGGCGCGACGGTCAGAACGTGTAAGTCTGCCTATCACTGAACCGACCATGCCGGTCAGACCTGGCTGCGAAGCGCCCAATCCGTAGATGGGCTCGCCAGAGGCTCTTCCACTAAAGCGCGCACTGAGCTGATCGTGTTCCTGACGCCGCGGGTGATTTACGACACCAATGAAATGGTGGAAGCGAGCGACGAGCTGAAGAGCAGTCTGAAACGGCTGCAGAAGATGATAAAGGAGTAGGGTGGCGTTTTGTGGAGTTGAGGGAGCGAGACCACCTGTTCGGCCGGCTCGTGGACTGAGGAGCCAGCCATTTCCGAATCTTTAGGACTTTAGCCGAAGCCTTGGGGCGAACTCCACCCGTGCAACCCCTGAATTTAGATGCAGCGACGCTTTCCTTCTCGATACTTATAGCGCTCACCCATTTGGTAAGAAAATTGCACCGCTCTACACCCCGAGCTAAAGGTGGCGGCCGCACTTTGCGGGAGAGGGCGGTGGTGCCACGAAGAGGAGAGGGTATGAATTTTCGAAACGCCTGCTCATTATTGACACTGGCCCTGATTTGCCTGCCGTTGCACGCGGAAGACATCACGGTCGCACCAGTGCCGGAACCGGTATCAATCATCTTGCTAGGCACGACCATCGGGGGCCTGCTGGTTCTCCATCGCAAACTCCGCAAGTAGCGCTGGCCAGTCGATGCCTCCGGCTTGGCTCGCATCGTGGATGGACCACGAGGGTGCGGTTCTGTGGCGTACCCTCGGGATCTGCTTCGCCGTAATCGGCGTTTGCGAGTTGGCGTGGCCCGCCTACCGGCTTCGCAAGCCACTGGAGCGGCGCTGGGGCGTTCACGTAGTGCTATTCGCTTTGGGCAATGTCCTCGTGCTCGCGACCGTTCCGCTGAGCGGTGTTGCGGTGGCCCTGGCGGTCGAACATAGCCGGTTTGGATTATTCAATCAATCCGTGCTGCCGTTTTGGATGCGATGTGCGGCTGGAATCCTTGTGTTAGATCTGGCGCGCTATGGCACGCATCGGCTGATGCACACGACCCCCTGGCTTTGGCGTATCCACCTGCTCCATCACACCGATACGGAGATCGATCTCACCACCGGGCTCCGGTTTCACCCTTTAGAAGCGTGGGTGGCGGGAATTGTGGGCCTGGGCGTCATCGCAGCCACGGCGATCCCTCCGGCTGGGGTCTTTCTGTTCGAGATGATGGTCCAGTTTCAGGCAGTGGCGGCGCACGCCAACTCGAGCCTTCCTCCGCGGCTGGAACGTATTTGCCGCCCCTTCTTCATTACACCCGACCTGCATCGCATCCATCATTCCATCAAAGAAGCTGACCAAGGCCGAAACCTGGGTGTGCTGTTCCCGTGGTGGGATCGCTGGTTTGCAACGTATCGCGATGTAACGGTAGTGGAATCAAAGGCAATGAACTTTGGCCTGGCGGATTTCCCGGCAACAAAGGCGCTCCACTTGCCCTATTTGTTGGCGACGCCGTTCGTCAAGCTGCCTTCGCCGGACGGCGCTGTCCCCGAGCCGGTCTCCCGGCGCGCATAAATCGTGTAGCCGGCATTTTGAAACACGCTCTGGTAATTCCGGGCGAGCGTGTCCTGGATGTGCCGATAGAGCGCGGGGTCATCGAATTGGCGGCGCTCGATCCATCTCTGGTAGAAGCCGGTGGTCACGAAGAATTGCGGCTGTTTTCGGCTGAAGTAGCCCAAGCGGAAGTCGTCCACGAACGCGGTGTCGAAGCCTAAGCCAAACGCTACGCTGGCATCTCCCATTACGAGGCTGCCCGTACTCGAGCGACTCTTCAGGAAGGCGACCGCCGGTTGGTAATCTTGCGCGAAGACGTTGCGGCGCACCTCGGCGCCGATCGCGGCTAGTTGGACGGCAGCCACTCCTGAAAGCACAATCGCCCGAACCCTACGATGCTGGTTGAAGCGGTTGGCGAGCCATAGTGCAGTGAACGCGGCGGCGGCTGGGACTACATGGACCAGGTATTTGTATTGCCTGGTTCCGTCCAGCAGCCAGAGAAGGATCACCGGAATGGCGGCCAACATCCACAAGCATCGTGCGGGCTGCCCGGTGCGAAAATCCGGGTCCAATACGGAGGAGGTGGTTCCTGCCGCATATAGGAACAGGATGAACAACTGAAGACTAAAGGGACCTCCGAACGCCGGCAAATATCTTGCCTGCCATTCTTCCAGCAGACCGGCCAGCGGTGCGAGCAGGGAATGGAAACGCGTGCCGCCGCCAAGCTCCCCGGCAATACCGGTGATGTTGCCTTGAAACTGGCGGACGAAATCGTGTGGCGCTTGGAGAACATAAATGCCGTAAAGCGCAGCAGCGATCAGATACGGAACGACGGCCAGAGCAAACAGCCCAGGTGAAAGATGCGCCCGATCCAGCGACCACATCATGGCAACCAGGCCGGCAAACAGCAGAACGCCGCAGGGGTGCGTGAAGCAAGCCGCAGCCATCAGCGCATGTGCCCCGAGCACTGCTCCGGTCAGGTTGCGCTCGCGCAGGGTGACGTACAACGCGACCGCCGCGGCGCCCATCGCCGCGCACAACATATCCATCCGGCCGCTAACCGAAGCCTGAATGAAACGGTAATCGATGGCGATAAGCAGTGCTGCTAGTAACGCAGTGCGCGTCCCGGACAGCTTCCTTACAATCGCGAACCATGCCCCCAGCGCGAGGGCGCCCGACACGATGGATAGGGAGCGCAGCGTCCATAAGCTAAACCCGAACAGGCGATACCAGACGCTTTGCACCAGGGCATGCAACGGAAGAATCCAGTAGGTGTGCCGGTCAGCGCCTGCCAGCCAGAAGCCGGATGACTCGATGAGCGTCGTGCACAGGCATCCGTGGTGCACCAGGTGATAGGCAGGATCGGCGAACCATGCCTCGGTAGCGTGGACTCCTGCGGTCCTCGCCGTGGCAGTTGCCAGCAGCAGGAACATGCCCAAGATGCCGAACAGTGCCAGAGCGACGCGCTTCCTGCCGAGTGCCGGGAGCATTGCCTCTTATGATAATGTGCGCGACCCAGTTTGCTGCGTACTGCCTAATCCGGAGAAGAGCTTGACCGGAGTCCCGGAGACTCCTGCAGTACTAACCGCTCTACCGCAGCTCTTCCATCGCCTGATCCAGCACGGCTTTCGGCGGCCGGGTCTTCGATTCCGGCAGCGTCGCTAGCGGCGCGTCGTCCATCTGCAGCATTTCGAAGAAGTTCGGCTTAGACGTATCCACGTACAGCACGCCGGTGATCACTTCGCCTTTCTTCCCGGCGTCTTCGAGCGCGGCGAGCGCGGAGAACTTGCTGGTCGGATCGTAATCGTGCCCCAGCTTTTTGATGCGCAGGTGCGAGCCGTCGTGCATCTCGACATCGCGCACTTCGCCGTCGGGAATTTCGACCGAAATGTCGTCGAAATACGGCACGAAATCGAGCGCGTGCAGCGGCTCGTCGTGATCCTTCATGAAGCTGTAGCTCTTGGTCGAGCCTTCGTGATCGTTAAACGTGGTGCAGGGCGAGATCACGTCGATGAGCGACAGCCCGTTGTGCGCAATCGCGGCTTTCAGAATGGCCGAAAGCTGGCGCTTGTCGCCGGAGAACGAACGCGCCACGAAAGTCGCGCCCCATTGCAGAGCCAGCGCGCAGCAATCGAACGGCGGCAGATCGTTGATCAAGCCGGTCTTGAGCTTGGAACCTAAATCGGCGGTCGCGGAAAATTGCCCCTTGGTCAGCCCGTAGACGCCGTTATCCTCGATGACGTAAATCATGGGCAGATTGCGCCGCAGCAAATGCATGAATTGCCCCAGTCCAATGGACGCCGTATCGCCATCGCCGGTGACGCCGATCCCCATAATGGTCCGGTTGGCCAGCATCGCGCCGGTCGCGACTGACGGCATGCGTCCATGGACGGAATTGAAGCCATGGGAGAGGCTCAAAAAGTACGCGGGCGATTTCGACGAGCAGCCGATGCCGGAAAACTTGGCCACGTTCCAGGGCTGCACGCCCATCTCGTAAAAGGCCTCGATAATGCGCTCGGAAATCGCGTTGTGGCCGCAGCCGGCGCACAGCGTAGTCTTGCCGCCCTTGTAGCTGATGACATCCAGGCCGATGTGGTTCACCTTCTTCGGCGGCGGAGGTGTAGTGGTCGTGCTCATGTTAGCGGCCCTCCTGCTTGGCTACGTTATCGGTGACCGTGCGGGCATCGAGCGGCAGCCCTCCGTAATATTTCACGCTTCTCAATTTGGCGAGGTCCTCCGGCGGAAATTCCAGCCGCATCAGGGCGAGCAGCTGGCCGTCGCGATTCTGATCGACCACGTACACGCGCTCGTGGCGGCGGATGAAATCCGTCAATTCCTGGTTGAACGGATAGGCGCGCAGGCGCAAGTAGCTGGTTTCAATTCCTAATTCGTTGCGCAACTGGTCGCGGCTCTCATCGACCGCGTAATGCGACGTTCCCAGGGCGACGAAGCCGATCTCTGCTTTATCGTTGTAATCCACCACTGGCGCCGGAACCGCCGCGCGCATTCCTTCGAACTTGCGCGCCAACCGGTCGACGTTCTGCACGTAATCGTCTTCCCGCTCGGTGTATTGGGCTTGCGCGTTGTGGCCGCTGCCGCGCGTGAAATACGCTCCGGCCGGATGGTTGGTGCCAGGCAGCGTGCGGTAGCCGATGCCATCGCCATCCACATCTTTGTAGCGCGCGAAGCCCCCCAGCTTTTCCAGATCTTCGGCGGTGAGTACTTTGCCGCGCTTGATGGGCTTGGTGGGATATTCAAACGCGTCCGCCATCCAGTTGTTCATGCCCAGATCGAGATCGACCATCACGAAAACCGGGGTTTGAAGTTGCTCGGCGAAATCGAATGCTTCGATGGCGAGCGAGAAGCATTCTTCCGGCGAGCTGGGGAAAAACATCGGGTGCTTAGTGTCGCCGTGCGAGAGCAGCGCGGTCGAGAGCAGGTCGCCCTGCATGGTGCGCGTAGGCAGGCCGGTCGACGGCCCGACGCGCTGGACGTCGAAAATCACGCCCGGAATTTCCGCGTAGTAGCCCAGTCCAACAAATTCCGCCATCAACGAAATGCCCGGACCGGCGGTGGCGGTCATGGACCGCGCTCCGGCCCAGCCCGCGCCCAAAACCATACCCACTGCCGACAATTCGTCTTCGGCCTGCACTACTGCGTAAGTCGCTTTGCCAGTGGTTTTGTCGACACGGAAGCGCTTCAGATAACCGATCAGCGATTCCACCAGCGAGGATGACGGCGTGATCGGATACCAGGTGACCACAGTAACGCCGGCGAACATGGATCCCAGCGCGCACGCGGCATTGCCATCGATGATGATCTTGCCGGCGGTGCGGTTCATGCGCTCCACCCGGCAGGGATCGGACTTCCGTAAATTCTGCGCGGCGAATTCGTAGCCGGCCTGGCACGCGCCCCAGTTCATTTCGGCGGCCTTGGCTTTCTTGGGGCCGAACTGCTTGGTGAGCGCCTTGTGAATCTCCGGCATCTCGATGCCAAGCAGGTAGGCGACGATGCCGTCGTAAATCATATTGCGCACCAGTTTGCGCAACTTGGGCTCGGGACAAACCGGCGCCACCAGCTTGTCGAACGGAGCTGGATAGAAATGCAGATCGCTGCGCAGGGCGTTGAGCTTGAGCGGCTCGTCGTAGACCACGGCGGCGCCGCTTTCCAGATTCATGACGTCTTCGCGCGCCGTTTCCGGATTCATGGCCACCAGGAAATCGATTTCCTTTTTGCGCCCGATGTAGCCGTGCTTGCTGGCGCGAATGGTGAACCAGGTGGGCAAGCCCTGAATATTGGACGGGAACATATTTTTCCCAGACACAGGAATGCCCATTTGGAAAATGGAGCGCATCAGGACGCTGTTGGCGGTCTGGCTGCCAGAACCGTTTACGGTAGCGACCTGAATGCTGAAATCGTTGACGACGGAGTGACCCGATTCGTCGATCCGCGGCAGGGCGGGAGAAACTTCAATTGTGGACATCTATTGTGCGAGATCCTCTTTCGGCGGGAAAGACCCCGGCCAGATTCGTTCCACTTAATTATACGAAATGTAGGCTGGGCGCGCGGCAGAACGGTGAAAATCAGGTGGCCGCATGCTCTAAGTCACCCAATCGCCTAGGATTCAAGAAAGTGAACGAAATCGTCTTTGAAATCACGCAGGACGCGGATGGCGGCTTTTCGGCGAAGCGTTCTATTTCGATCGCATCAAACCTGGGCGCATCCGGCTCGCGCTTGGATGACTTGAGGCTCAGTCCGAAGTGGGGCAGGTCCCCGACCTGCCCAAAAACAAGTTCAATTTTCTGAAGTAGCACGAAGGAAAAAAACGAGAACGCAGAACTGGCAGGTCGGGGACCTGCCCCACTTACAGCTTCATCCGCTCCAGCTTGCGGTACAGTGTCTTGCGCTCAATCCCTAAAATCTGCGCGGCGCGGCTTTTATTGCCGCCGGTCGCTGCCAGCACTCTGCGAATTTGCTCGGTCTCGGCTTCGACCAGCGTGTCGCCGGCGTGTTCGCGTGGCTCCATGGCCGTGAGGGCATCCGCAATCGCTTCGCCATCGATGCGTTCGCGCGGCGCCAGAATCGTCAGCCGCTCAATCAGATGCTGCAGTTGGCGCACGTTGCCGGGCCAGGCATATTCCTGCATGGCCTTGACGCCCGATTCCGCCAGCTTCACGTCGCGTCCGTAGCGGGCGTTGTACTTGTTCAGAAAAAAGCGCGCCAGCAAAGGGATGTCCGAGCGCCGGTCGTGCAGCGGCGGAATTACGATGCGCACGACATTCAGGCGAAACCACAAGTCCTCGCGGAATTTTTTCTCGTCCACCATCTTCTGCAGGTCGCGATTGGTGGCCGCGATCACGCGCACATCCACCACTTTCGAGCGCGACGCGCCCATGGGCCGAATCTCGCGCTCCTGCATGAAGCGCAGCAGCTTGAGCTGGAAGCCGGCATCGATATCGCCGATCTCGTCCAGCAGCACCGTTCCGCGGTTCGCCGCCTCGAACACGCCGGTGCGGTCGCGATCGGCGCCGGTAAAGGCGCCCTTCATCGATCCGAACAACTCGCTCTCGAGCAGCGTGGGAGCAATGGATGCGCAATCGACAGCCACGAATGGCTGGGCGGCGCGCGCGCTGTGGCGGTGAATCATGCGCGCTACCAATTCTTTGCCGGTGCCGGTCTCGCCTTCGATGAGCACGGTGGCATCGGTCGGCGCGGCCAGCGATGCCGTTTTGTAAATCTCCACCATCGCCGCCGAGCTGCCGATCATTTCGGTTTCCGGCAGATCGCCCGCGTCGGCTTCTTCCTCCTGCTGCGGCAGGCGGGACGCTTCGGCGCGCTTTACCGTTTCCAGCATGCGGTCCAGGTCGAAGGGCTTTGCGATGTAATCGAATGCGCCGCCGCGCGTCGCCGCCATCACGGTTTCCATGGTTCCGCGCGCGGTCATCAGGATCACTGAGCAGCCGGGATCTTTCAGGCGCGCTGCTTCGAGTACGTCCAGGCCGGTGCGGTCGTCGACGTAGATATCGGAGATGACGATCGGATACGCATTTTTGGTCAGACGGTCCAGCGCTTCGCGCGTGGATGAGACCGCGTCGACCGAGTACCCCTCGAGCTCTAGGAAGTTCACGATCGTCGTGCGAACCCCGGCGTCGTCTTCTACGATGAGCAGTCGTTCCATTTCAATGCGTGCGGGCAGGCGAAGTGGTAGCGGCGCCCACCGGTAACTCCAGTGTAAAGCACGAGCCCTTGCCGGGTTGGCTTTCGACCGTGATGCCGCCGCCATGGCGCGCCAGAATCTGCTCGACAATCGACAAGCCAATTCCGGTTCCGGCTTCGCCCGACTGCTCCGCTTTCGCCGTGCGGTAAAACTTTTGGAAGATGCGGCGCACCTCCGTGCGATCCATGCCCATGCCCTGGTCCTGCACGGAAATGTACACATGCTTCCCTTCCCGATGGCCGAAAGCAGAGACCTCGGTCGAGGCCGGCGAGTACTTGATAGCATTGGTCAGCAGGTTGTAGACGGCGTATTCCATCAGCTCGCGGTCTCCTTCGAGCAGAGCATCCGGAATGGCGCCCAGTGTCACGTGGATCTGTTTGCGCTCCGCCAGGGGCCGCACCCGCTCGACACATGCCGACACCAGCTCGAGCGCCGTGAAATTTTCCCGCTTAAGCTCGGCGTCGCCAGCCGATAAACGCTCCACATTGAGAAAGATTTCAATCATTCGGCCCAGACGCTTGGATTCGGAATGAATCAACTGCGCGATTTGTTTGCGCCGCTCTTCGCTCATGGAGTAGCGCTCCATCAGCTCGCTCGATCCCTGAATGGCGGTGAGCGGCGTGCGCATTTCATGAGTGACGAATTGCATGGCGTGCTGGTAGCGAACGCGCTCGGCTTCGGAGCGATCGAGGCGCCCGCGCATGATCCAGTGCTGCCACAATGCCGCTGCGATCAGGGTCAACCATGCGGCCGACACCGGCGGCATGAGCGGCATTACCGAGCCGCGAGTGAAAAATACATAAGGCGCCGCGTGCGCAGCCAGCAGAATCGCGCTCGCCGCCACATACGCCGGCCAGCCCGCCAAGTAGCGAAACGTCAACCCAGCCGCGGCCGCAAGCGATACGGCCAGCAGCAGCACCGCCCACGCGGGCGCATCCGTAAGAAACCGCTGCTGCGCCAGGGTCTCGAATGCGTTGGCGTTGATTTCCAAACCTGGCACCGGAATCGAGGAATAGGGCGTTACCCAGCGGTCGCGCGCGCCGGTTTGCGCCGTGACGCCGGCGAAGACCACTTTGCCGCCAAATTGCCGCGCAAGCGTTGGATCGTCGTGCAACTGCTTGAGCGAGACGCGCGGGATCGGCGGCATCCCCGGAGGCACATAGCGAATGCGCAGAGCACGGCCGGTGTCGCGCGCCGCCGGAATCACGACGCCCGCCACTTGCAATTCTTCCGGCGATTCCACGATGGGAGTAGCAGCCCGGCTCAAACGGAATGCCTCCAGCGCCAGCGCCCAGCGGCGGTCGCGGCCCGCGGCTTTTTCCAGCGGCAACTCCCGGCTGACGGCGTCGGCGTCGAGATCGGTATGCACGTGGCCCACCGCCGCGGCGCTCCGCCGAAACGCCGGAATCGGATCGTCCCACCCTTTGCCATCCGGCAACAGATCGCTGGCCAGAATCAGGTTAGGCACGCGCGCGAACGCGGCTTCGAGCGGCGCGTCGCCGGCCGTTGCATCAGCCAGCAAGACGTCGACGGCCACCGCTTTCGGAGCCGCCGGAGCAATGCGCTCCAGCCCCTCCGCCAGCGCGTTGCGCAAACCGGGAATGCCGCCAAAAGCGCTGAGCGAGGGTTCGTCGATGGCTAGCAGAATGGATTGGGTCTGCCATGGCGGGGGCTGGTAGAGCCGGAACATCCAATCGTACGCGTAACGATCGATTTGCGTGCCCAGCGGCGTCCAGGCGGCCACTAGCGCGACGGCCAGAGCCATCGCCAGAAGTGCCACGTACACTGGCGCGCGGTTCTGCACTACCGGCATCGGTTCAAGTATAACCAGTCCGGCAGGCGCGCCCGATCAACTGCTAGACTTTGCGGAGTGTTGTGGTTTTGGGTGTTCGTGGCGCCGGCGCTGATATTGGCGGCCGCGGCGTTGTGGGGAGAGCGGGCGCGGGCGGCCTACATTTCCGCAGCGCTGGCCGCCGAACCTGCCACGTCCCCGCTGCCTGCCACCGTCATTGTGCCGGTTACGCGCGGCGGACCGGAGCTGCGGGGCGCGCTCGCGTCGCTGCGCGCGCAGGATTATCCAAGTTATGAGCTGCTGGTGGTGGCGGCCGGCGCTCAAGACATCCCTGCCGGCGCGTTGCCCAGCGGCGTGATCGTGGTACTTCCCGATGGGGCCACGGCAGGCGCCACGGATTTGCTGCTTACAGCGATTCGCGTGTCCCGCAAGAACACGCAGTTGCTCGCCTTTGCCGGGGGCAGCGGGGAATATTCCCAAGACTGGCTGCGCGCTCTGGCAGCGCCGCTCGCGCGCGAGGAAGTGGGCGCAAGCACCGGCTACCGCTGGTTTCTACCCGAACCTCCGGATTTCTGGTCGCTGCTGCGCAGCGTGTGGAACGCGCCCCTCGCCGGCTTGTTCGGACCGGGCAATGCGCCGTTCGCCTGGTCCGGATCGTTCGCCATCCGGCGAGACATTTTCTTTGAGGCGCGTGTCCCGGATTTCTGGAAGGAGTCGCCCGATTGCGCGCGCGGGATCAGCGCCGCCATGCGCGCGGCTCAGCTAACCATCGCCTATGCCCCGGCCGCCTTAGTGGCGTTCAACGGACGCGTCCGCGCGGCGGAATTTTTCCGTTCCGCCCTGAAGGAAATGATCGACGCGCGCACCGACCATCCGCGCTTATGGTGGCAGGCCTTCGCGTTTTACGCGCTGCAATGCGGGGCAATGGCCGCGGCGCTCGCGGCCTCTATCAAGGGCAGCCGCGGAGCGGAGTGGGCGCTGGTCGCGCAATGGGGTCTCACCATGTTGAAGGGAACCAATTACGCCATTCTGGCGAAGGCGCAACTGCCGGCGCGCAAGGCCTGGTTCGACCGCTTCGCCTGGGTGCATAGCGTGTGGGTGCCGCTCGCCATGTGGATGTGGCTGGCGGTAATGTTTTCTTCTTTGGCCTTCCGAAACAAGCGGGTATAATCAGGCAAGAAGGGAGAATCATTTATGGCAAAAGGAATGGATCGCAAAAAGGAAGTCAAGAAACCCAAAAAGAACAAGAAGTAGAAATGGCGCGGGCACTCACCCGCGCCCCTGGAGGCTGTTATGAACGCATACCGAATTGCAGTTGCCGCGTTGCTATTCGCCGCAAGCGGCTGGGCCCAGGATCGCGGAACTGAACGGCTGGTCCGCGAAGTGCGTCACGAAATCGTCATGCTGCCGTTCTACAGCGTGTACGACAATCTCTCGTTCCGCGTGGATGGCGGCACTGTCACATTGATGGGGCAAGTCTCGCGGCCCAGCCTGAAACCCGACGTCGAAAATGCAGTGAAGCGGATAGAAGGCGTCGAGCGAGTAGTGAACGAAATCGAAGTGCTTCCCACTTCGCCGAATGACGACCGGATCCGCAGAGCTGTATACCGAGCCATCTACGGCAACTCGGCGCTAAGCCGCTATGCCATGCAAGCCGTGCCGCCCATCCACATCATCGTGAAAAACGGCAACGTGACGCTGGAAGGAGTTGTCGCAACGGAGTTCGACAAGAACCTGGCCAATATAAAAGCTCGGGGCGTGCACGGCGCCTTTTCGGTGACCAACCACTTGCAGGTGGAAAAATAGCGCCATATCGCGCAAATTTCAGCGGGCTACCGTTAAATCCCCCATTATTGCGTTTATTTACATTGGATAATCTTTGCTGAAAACACGCCGGTAAGCGTGGGGCTGAATCTGGCGCGCTCCGTGCATTGCCCAGCAACAGAGGCGCGCCGAAGCGCTAGTCCGGAAGGGAGATGAAACGTTATGACAGAACCACCAGTGATTCCGATAGCCCTGTGCCCCTACTGCAGCTCAACTCAACGTCACCACTGGCCGGATGATTGCATCAGCCACTTGAGCGCCGAGGTTGCCACGCTCAGCGAACACCGGGCCCCGGAGCCTCGCGAAGAACCGCTGCCAAGATGCATTAACGCCGCGACGTGCTCGCTGGCAAGATTCAACTAGCCGCGGGCGCCGTCGGAAAAAGTAACTTGCCGGACTGTAAGCCGGTTTCTGTACCCTTGCGGGCAGCAGTCATTCATCTGGGTCCGCCATTACTGAAGGACTCTAGCAACCTACCCGAGAGTCTGACGGAGCGGGCCGCTCCTCCCCTCCTATTTGGTCTTGCTCCACGTGGGGTTTACCCTGCCGTACGGATTGCTCCGCACGCGGTGCGCTCTTACCGCACCATTTCACCCTTACCCCGGTTGCCCGGGGCGGTATATTTTCTGTGGCACTTTCCGTAAAGCCCGCCTTGAAGCGGACCTCCCCGGCCGTTAGCCGGCACGCTGCCCTGCGGAGACCGGACTTTCCTCCCCCTTGCGGGAGCGACTGCCCATCCGGCAAGTTACGTGAACCATTGTCGCAGAAGAGCAAACATTTCTCGCAGGGCGGCGAGACGGTCGGTGACCGTCAAACTGGCGGTGAACGTGATATGTTGCTGGGGTTCGCAGGGCGGCAGCAATAGACCGAAGCGAAACTGGAGCGAGAAGCCCGGCGCAGAGCGAGGTTCCGGAT